>JBGPHH010000151.1:0-10210 GCA_041484265.1 Vicinamibacteria bacterium | reverse complement strand
GACGCCAACAACAACGGTGGCGGCCGAGGGGCCCACGGAAAGGAGAACCCTCGACCGGCCTATGCGGTAGGCCTCCGGGCTGAATCCGCGCTTGCTAGTCCGAGGCAGCTCCCGACGGATCACGATTATGCGGTTTCGACCTGCGAATATCAGAGTGATCAACCGTCGCGATCGCCGCCTCGACCGCCACCGATGCTGCTGGCGAAGGAACCTTCAGCTAAGTCGCAGAACACGCTGACTTGACAGGTCGTTCCATATCAGGCCGGAACTCACCCTTTCACAAACAGTGCGGCGTTTCTCGGGACCAATCGTGTTTGATTCCGTCAGAGGTGGTGTGGCGAGCCCACAACTTGCGCCAGCCGAAGTAGACAGCTGATATGGGTTTGAATCCCCAATCGGTTTAGCTCACGTACCGTTCCGACGGCCATTCTCGTACGTGACGGAAGGGTGCGGATGGTCATGTGACGTTTGGAGGATCTTCCAGAAGTTGCACCAAGTTTGCTGAATGTAGGACCGAACCGGACAGACTCCGAAAAAGGGAATCAATTAGCATCGGGCCCTCGTCCTCCACGGACCTTCTCGGATCGAGAGGTCATCGATGCCGGTTGCCTCAGGTATTCTTGCGATCGATGACGATCCAACGTGCTCGACCTGCAGCACGGTGCCAACGACCTCATCCACAGCCCGTCGGACCTTGACCTCAGGCTTTACCTGAGTCCGCCCCATGATTTCCTGCACGCCTTTGCTCGGAGTCTCCCGGTTGCTCCCGTCTGGTGTCAACACACAAAGGTAGGTGGCTTCGGATAACGAAGTCTTCCGGCGCCCTGGCACGAGCAGCCGCAGGTTGTCGTGGTTGGAGTTTCGGTTCAATGGATTAATGGCGCCGCAATTCGCTAGGAAGTGTAACGGCTTCAGTCAGTAGTCAGTAGTCACCGTAGAGACAAGGAGTGATGCACATGACTATCAAGAGTTTGTCAGTGTCAGCCGCACTTCGTATCGCGCGGGGAGGCGTGCTCGCAACGTTGGTCGCATTTGCAGCTGTCCTGTGGGTGTCGTCTCGCACGGTTCAGGCCGATCCGGTGTGGCAGTTTCCTGCTTCCGGGGTGGGCTCCAACTCACACACCGAGCCGGGATGCCTCAATTGGAGAGGCTACATATGGGACTGCGTCGTCGAATGCCTCCAGAACGTTGGTGATGGCAACTGCTCGTCAACGCAGTGGCAGTTTCAACGCTATGCCTTCGCCGACGAAGTCTATTTGACTTTGACTGGGCCCGGGAAGATCTGGCTCATTTCACATAATGCTGCGTCCCCTGGCTGCAGCTATGCGATGGACACGTACGGGTGGAACACCTCCACGGACGACGATCACCAGCAGAGTGCTGCGCCTCTTTGGATGGCGCACGACATTCCGGGCTTCGACAAGAACGGTGAAACGGATATCGAATATTTGCATTCCGGGAAACTAACCTACACTCTCCGGAACTCCACGGATAGCGTCTACGTGCACAACATTGACATCGGCGGTAATGGAACTCTGTCGCAGTACATCAGACACTCCCTTGGGTGGCTTAGCGGCGATTGGATGTTCTTCGGAACCTATAATTTCGACGCTAACAACCAAGACGGAGGATGGGTTAACAACTCAGCGGTAGCCGATAGCGGGTTGAACGTATGGACGGGGTTCCAGAATTTTACCAGCGGGGAAGCACACGGGTACGTGGTCAATTTCTCTACCGCCCGCATGTCCGACGGCGGTTGGTGCGAACAACAGCTAGTGCAAACAGCCGATTACAACGGGGACGGCAAAGCGGATATTGCTTTTCACGATGGCATAGGCCAACACGTCGTTACGCTTTCGAATGGCAACGGCACGTTCGCCTCGCCGGTTTGGTGGAGCGGGGACTCCTTGTGGTGCGACTCCGCCCATCTGAGGTCTGGAGATTACAACGGTGATGGTAAGACCGACATGAGCTGCCACGACGACGCGGGGCACCACATCGTGGCCTTCTCGAATGGCGACGGCACCTTCACCTCGCCCGGTTGGTGGAACTGGGGCTCGCCGTGGTGCGACCCCGCGCACCTCAGGCTTGGCGACTATAACGGCGATGGGAAGACGGACCTGAGCTGCCACAGCGACACGGGATACCACATCGTGGCGTTCTCGAACGGCGACGGCACGTTCTCCTCGCCGGGCTGGTGGGGCGCGCAGTGGTGCGACCCCGCGCACCTCACGTTGGGCGACTTCAATGGCGACGGCAAGATCGACCTGAGTTGCCACAGCGACACGGGATACCACATTCTGGCGTTCTCGAACGGCGACGGTACGTTCTCCTCGCCGGGCTGGTGGGGCGCGCAGTGGTGCGACCCTGCGCACCTCAGGTTCGGCGACTATAACGGCGACGGCAAGCTCGACCTGAGTTGCCACCACGACGCGGGATACCACATCGTGGCGTTCTCGAACGGTGACGGCACGTTCTCGTCGCCGGGTTGGTGGAACTGGGGCTCGCCGTGGTGCGATCCGTCGCACCTCAGGTCCGGCGACTACAACTGCGACGGTAAGCTCGATTTGAGCTGCCACGATGACGCGGGGCATCACATCATCGCGTTCTCGAACGGTGACGGCACGTTCTCCTCGCCGGGCTGGTGGAACTGGGACTCGCCGTGGTGCGATCCGTCGCACCTGACGTCCGGTGACTTCAACGGTGACGGTAAGCTCGATTTGGCCTGCCACCAAGGTTACGCGAGCCATATTGTCGCGTTTTCCAACGGCGACGGTACGTTCAGCTCACCGGGGTGGTGGCCGTAATAACAAGAACGCTCGACTCATGGGCCCGAGCATCATGCCCGGTGCCGCCCCTGAAACAGCGCAGGGGTGGTGCCGGGCGCGGGATCGCCACGAACACCAAGCGAAACGGCAAGGAGGGAATCAGGCAGAAACATTCCGCGCCTCAAGAAAAGAGTCCCCGGTTTTCGACATCGCATCCATTCGGCGAGTTGCGGGAACTTCGTAATCGCGGTGCGCCCGCAGCGACTCGAACGCGGGCCCCCCGGCTTAGAAGCTCTGTTCTCCGTGGACCTTATATCCAACTGAATATCCAACTGAGCCACGGGCGCGCAGTATCGGTAATTGCTACGTTGGCAAACGTTTGCCCGTCTCATTTGTCTCGGCTCAGCCCTAAGGCGCGAATGCGTTTGTGCAGATTGGTTCGTTCGGTCCCGAGAAGACGGGCGGCGCCCGATACGTTCCAGTTGGTGTGGTCGAGCGCTTGAAGAATCCGATCGCGTTCGGCAGTGTCGCGAATCTCGTTCAGGGCAGTAGGCCGTGACGACGGCGGCAGTCGGATCTCGAGAGGGATCGATTCCACGGTAATTCGGTTCCCCTGGGTGAGGATCGCCATTCGCTCGACGACGTTCCGCAGCTCACGGATGTTGCCCGGCCAGCCGTGGCGTCCGAGAATCGGGAGGACGTCGGCGTCGATCTCCTTGGACCTGAGATTGTTGCGCGTGCAGAATTCTGCCAGGAAGTGTGAGACCAGCTCGGGCACGTCTTGGAGCCGCTCGCGGAGCGCGGGCACGCGGATGGGGACGACGCTCAGGCGATAGTACAGGTCTTCGCGGAACTTGCCGTCCGCAATCAGATCGCCGAGATCACGATTGGTCGCTGAAATGACGCGGACGGCGACACGAATGGACTGCTCACTTCCCAGGCGCTGCACCTCGCCGTCCTGCAAGACGCGGAGCAACTTAGCCTGTGACGCCTCGTGCAAGTCGCCCACCTCGTCGAGGAAGATGCTGCCGCCATCAGCCAGCTCGAATTTCCCATGTCGTACGGCCGCCGCCCCCGTGAACGCCCCCTTTTCGTGGCCAAACAACTCGCTCTCAATCAGCTCCGTTGGGATGGCGGCGCAGTTGACCTTGACGAACGGGCGCGCCGCGAACGGGCTTTCTCCGTGGATATGTGCGGCGAGCAGCTCCTTGCCGGTTCCCGATTCGCCGGTCAGCAACACACCTGCGTCCGATCGTGCGACCTGTGTGGCCTCGGTGACGGCCCGCAGGAACGCTGCGCTCCGACCGATCATCTTCGGGGCGTCTCCCACCAGTTCTCGAAATCGCTGGTTCTCGCGCTGTAGAGCCGAGCGCTCGAGCGCATTCTTGATGATGAGGAGTACGCGGTCTCGCGCGAGCGGTTTCTCGAGAAAGTCGAAGGCCCCGCTGCGAGTCGCCTCAACCGCGTCCCGGATCGTCGCGTTTCCAGAAATCATAACCGCGGGCGTGAGGTCGTCGTTCTCCTTGACAGCGTGCAACAAGTCGATGCCGTTGCCGTCGGGGAGGCGAACGTCCAACAAGTACAGATCCGCGCGGCCGATCGCTCGCTCCTCCTGAAACCGTGCTGCGGAGTCGCAGGTCGTGACCCGGTAGCCTTCCCCCTCCAGAATCAGCCGCAGAGACAGACCGATATTGGGTTCGTCGTCGACGATGACGATGTGGGGCTTGCGAGTCATGCGCCGGTCGCCTGGCTCACATCCGCGACAGGTAGGACCACGCTGAACCCTGCGCCGCCAAGTTCCCCGTTCACCAACGTGATGTCGCCACCCGAGAGCAGGGCGTTCTTCTTCGCGATGGACAAGCCGAGCCCCATGCCGTGCTTCTTGAAGGTGATCGTCGGTTCGAAGAGGGTGCCCGAGGCCTCCTTGCTGACGCCTGGTCCGGAATCGTGCACCTCGATCAGGACCTGGCCTCCTTGCGATCGGGTGACGATCAGCACGCGGCCGTCTCGGCCGGCCGCTTCGGCGGCGTTCTCCAGCAGGTTGGTCAGGATGCCTTTCACGAGGTCGGCCCCCGCATGAACCCGCGGGCCACGATCGTCGAGTCTAAAACGATAGTCCGTGTTCGGATGCGCGAGCCTGAGCAACGAGACTCGCTCAGTCACCAGCGCGTTGACATCCAAGATCGTGGGATGCACCGCCGGCTCGCTGGAGAACTCCGAGAACGCCCGAACACGCCGCTCGAGTGTCTCGATTTCGCTGACGACGATCTGGACGGCCTGCTCCGTGAACGCGCGGTTGGTCGGAGGCTGCCGCGCGAGCATTTCTTCCACCGTCAAGCGAATGGGCGTCAGCGAATTCTTCAACTCATGAGCGGTCTTACGGGCGATGGATTGCCAGCTCGACATTTGGGTCAAGTATACGAGCCGCTCGCGACTTCGCCGAGCCTCCTCGGCCATGTGATTGAAGGCGCCGACGGCGCGCCCCACCTCATCATCCCGGCCCGTCTCGAGCCGGCGATCCCAGTCGCCCGCCGCAAAGTCGGTCAGGCCGGCCGTGAGCTGCTGAATGGGCTTGCTGATTCGGTGGGCGATGAGGATGAGTGGCGCCAACGAGGCGATCCAGACGACGGCGACCAGCAGCAGCAGCGTCAGTGTGAATCCGCGCCGCAGGTCGCGCGCCTCGATCGACCCGACCAGCTCACGCGTCCGGCGAAACTCTGCGGCGAGCTCCTCCATGCGGATGCCGCCGAGATCCCGGCTGTAGACGTCGACGCCGCGGTTGTCTCGTCGCATGTAGTCGACATGATCCTCGCCGGGTCCCGACAGGCCAAACCGCTCAGACTCTCGGCTGTCCCAAAAAGCGCGAACCGGCTCGGGCCACGCCGGCACATCCACGACGCGATACGCGGTCGGCGTGACGTGGCCCGCCAACGCCTCTTGCCTGAGTGCCTCACGCTCTCGTTGGTAGAACTGTCTGACGGTCCCTTCGAGCGTCCGCGACAGGTGGTCGAGCTCCTCGGTGGTCGAGTACGCCAGACTCCGTTCGAGGAGCGAGGTCGTGATCCAGATCGTCGCCGCGAGGGGCACGACGGTCGCAACGACGAAGGCGACGATCAGGCGGTTGCGAAGGCGATGCAAGGAGCTAGTCTGACAGGCGGAAGGGACCCGCGTCGACCGTCCCTCTCAATTCGTCGGGCGTTGGGCGCCGACTCAGCAATTCGATCAGGCTCCGCAGCGTAAATCCCGCGCCGGCGTCCGCGTCCGGTGGGCGATCCCTATCCACGACTCGATATTCGAGGCGGATCCAAAACGGCGTGTCTCGACCGAGACGGCCGAGAGCGCTTACCGGCAGCGTCAGTTGATCGAGACACCACGCCTCGGCAGACATCGACGTCAGGTGCGAAACCGATCGCGACGGCGCGCCAAGTCGGGTGACAGCGAACCGTTCTTCCCACAGATCGTAGCTCAGCGTAAAGCTCTGGCGGATCTGTCTCAGGATGGCTCCTCCTGGTCTGGTGAGCGCCGTGAGGTCGAAGTCGAAACGGAGCGATCGGCCACTTCTGAGACGATCGAGCGCCTCGCCGTGGATGAAGCCGAAACCTGGAGCCTGAAGATGGAGCGCGTCTCCCGACGTGGTCACGGTCAGTGTTTGCGCTGACAGTCGCATGGCAGGCGACGCGATGAACGCGAGCGTGACCAGCCAGACCAGCCCGTTCGAGAGCAGAGAGCGCGGAGTCGCGGCGCCTTTCAAAATCTGACGCCCATCGTGAACACGACACGAAGGTCGCTGGTATTCAGGGGAACCCCCACCGTCAGGAAGGCATTTTCGCCGTGATAGCCGATTCCGGTTGAAACGCGCATTCGCCTGGGTGTGTCAGGCTCCCAGACCGATCCGGCGTCGACGAAGAATGCGATGTGGTGCTCGCTGTACTCGAGGGACTGATAGAACATGCGGTCGCTGCCGGCCGGGGCGATGTCGAACTTGTTCCAGCCGCGAAGGGTCGACGAATCGCCGAGTGAAAACTTCTCGAACAGGGGAGCCGCTCCGGTGAGGCGTCCGAGCGAGACGGCGGCCGTCACCGCTCGACTCCCTCGCTCGTATTGATAGCGCACCTGTCCGAGTTGTCGCTGGTACACGAGGCTGCTTTCGAGAGCCGAGGTCCCGGCTCTCAATTCATAGCTTCCCGCCACGTTCTGCGAGGACCCCGATGAATCCTTCCACCGCTGGTCGAAGCCGAGGGAGGCGACTGCCGCGCTCGCCATCTGAGACTCGGGCGCCCGGGACAAAGACTCCAACTTGGAGATACTGACCCCGCCGGCGAGTCGCAGGTGTCGGGTGAGCGCGAGTGTCGCCAATGGCTCGACGCTCAGGCGCGCCCGGTAGAGCTCGGGAATACTGGGATCCGACGCGGCCGCCGCGAGGGTCTCCGTCCGCCACGTTTGATGGAATCTCGACAGCTCGATGCTGACACCCAGCCGTTCGGTGCCGACATCATGGTTCTCCACGCGGAACCGGAAGCCCGTGTATTCCCCGATCTGGTCATCGTCGTTCCCGAGCACGACGCCGAGTGTGAAGCGGGAGTTGCTCGGGCCTACCATCGGGATAGATGGAGCACCCTTCCGGCCCGGCCCGCCGATGGGGATGTCCAGGACGCCGCTCCAACCTTGATCCGAGTGGTAGACGAACTTCGATCTCGACGGCGCGAACGGGATCCACGCCGGTGCTGATTCGACGACCGGACTCAGTTCGAAGACCACGCGGATCTGGCCGGGCTGGCTCCCCCGAGAGATTCGGCGCTTGACGCTCCACCCGGGTGCTTCGGACGCCAGCCGATCGTCCAGCCGCTTGGCTTCATCGGGATCGAGTCGGCCGCCGACGAGCGCCTGCAACTCGTCACGCAGGGTCTGGCTGATCTCGGTCTCAGGAAAGCCGGCGATCTCGACGCGCTCGATTGTGTAACGCGCGTTGATGTTCAACGCGAGGTTCTGATCGTCGCTGATCCGGGCGACGAGGAAGACGACTCGGACTTGACCGTCGGGCCGTGACACGTTCCGGACGGCCGCGATGACCTCCGGGTGCTCCCCCTCAATACGGGCGGCCAGCACCGCGACTCGTTCGCGGTTCAGCCGGTCGCCGGTGAGCGCGTTGATATCTTGCCGGAGCCCTGGACTCAGCTGGTCGATGGGGAATCCGGAAACCTCAGCTGATTCGATGAGCGTCCCCTCGGGCGCATCGGTCTGCTGTTGGGCGTTGGCCAGGAAGGGTGTGCCTAGAAGAGCGAGCAGCAATCCCAGTGTTCTCATGTCGGTGCATAGAGCAAGTGACGAGCCACGCGCAAGTCGTTGACGCTGCAGGCGATCGCTAATAACTGCCTGTGACGAAGCTTCACACGTGTGTGACCGGAGGCTTCAAATCCTACTACTTGGCGCGCATGAGGTTGCCCCGGTCGCGTCCGTTGACGCAATTTGCGCGTTGCACTTGCGCGGCACCTCCTCGTCCAAGTACCATTCCTCTTCCCATGTCGTCGCGATGCCTGCGCGTCGTCCTCGCCGTTCTCGTCCTGACCGGGACGAGCGGGGACGTCCACGTGTAGGCGTACACGACGACGAACCCCGGCTCGACGAGCCGCGGGTTCATGGTGAATCCCTCGGCCGTCCAGCCTTTCACGCAAGGACAGCGCCGATGGAACCGGTCATCTACTTCAACCAAGAGTTTCGACCCGAGAGAGAGGCTACCGTCTCGGTGCGCTCACGCGCCCTGAACTACGGTCTCGGATGCTTCGCGGGCATTCGCGGCTACAAGACAGACGACGGCCGACAGGTCCACGTCTTTCGCCTCGATCGCCACATCCGCCGGCTGGAGCAGTCGGCGCGGATTCTGCGGCTTCGTCTGTCCGGGTCCCAGCCGGAAATCGCCGCTGCCATCGTCGAGCTCCTGCGGCGAAACGAGATGCGCGGCGACGTGTACATTCGTCCGATCGTCTTCGCCAACTCCAACGAGCTATCGCCGCTGCTCGATCCCGACACGAGCGCGACGGCCATCTTCTGCCTGCCGATCGGGCGATACCTGTCGGCCGAACCGATCGACGTGTGCGTCTCCAGTTGGTGCCGCGTACGCGAGACGGCCATTCCGGCGAGGGCAAAGGCTACCGCCGGGTATCTGAACAGCGCGCTCGCCCGCCGAGAAGCGATGGACAACGGCTACACGGAAGCGATTCTGCTGACCGAGGATGGCCACGTATCGGAGGGCTCGGCCGAGCATGTGTTCATCGTCCGCGACGGACAGCTGATCTCGCCGCCAAGTACGGCCGACAACCTCGACGGCATCACACGCCAGAGCCTGATCACGCTCGCGCGTGAGGACCTCGGCATCGAGTTCGCGGAGCGACCGATCGGGCGCACTGAGCTGTACGTGGCCGACGAGCTCTTCCTGTGCGGCACTGGCGCGGAGGTGACGCCCGTGCGATCGGTCGACCGGCGAACCGTGGGCGACGGCCTGATCGGGCCACTCACGAAGCGCCTGTCCGGGCACTTCGAGGCGGTCGTTCGCGGCCGTGTGCCTGCGCGGTCCGACTGGCTCACCCCGGTCTGGTAGCCGAGAGGGCGGGCTACAGATTGTCCTGGCGCGCGAAGCGTCCCTGGTAGACGGCGCTGCCCTCGCAGCGCTGGAGCACGATCTGGAGGAGCCGCACGCCTGCGTGGATGAGCAGCGTCCGGCCCGACACGTTCGACATCTCGAGCACCTGGCGGCTCGCGACGCCCGGCTGCACGAAGCCCGAGGTGACGTGGATCATGAGGCCGAGGCGCGCGAACCGGCTGCGGCCCTCGAGCCATCCGCCGATGTCGCCGGGAAGCGTGATGCGCTCGCGGGTGATGCCGTGGATGGTCTCGCCGGGTGCCAGCGGATACGGTGTCTTGAGCGACCGCACGTCGGTGATCGTCCGATAGTCGGCGTCGTCAGTCACCGGCACCGGCTCGCGCCCGGCGTGCATGACGCGGATCTCGTCGCCGAGATGCAGGTCGATCGACGCCGGCCCCACCTGGTCCGCGAAGAATGGCTCGATCACCACTCGCCCCGCCTCGATCTCGCGCCGGATCACGTCGCACGTGAGGATCATCGCGTCACGTAGACGCCGAGGCGGGTGCCGGGAGAGAGGGCCAAATGTAGCTGATTATATGGGCCGGCAGGCAGTGCGGCACGGATAGTTGATGAGTGACGCCGCCGTGCACCACCGAAGCGCACTTCCGCAGACTCCAGCATTCGTGACCCCGGGCGCTACGCCTGAGGTGGAGGTGGAGCCGGCGTGAGGCCGTGGCGGCGCATGATCTCCGCCATCTTCGCGCCGTCCGGCGGACCGCCGGCCGCCGCGTTGATCACCTCGGCAGCCTCGCGGAAATACTGCGGACCGATCGCGGCCGGCGTGATCAGGCAGAGCGCCTTC
>JBGPHH010000150.1:0-10210 GCA_041484265.1 Vicinamibacteria bacterium | reverse complement strand
TTGGTGAAGCGGGGGCTGATGTCAATCTTGTCGTTGAACGCCCCGACGCGCGCCTTGTCTTCCGGCAGCAGGCGAATCAGAAACTGTTCGGCGGCCAATTTCAACAGGTCAATGGACGCCGTCATGCTCCCGCTCGTGTCCAGCATGACCATCACCGTGATCGGCTGCACGGAGTTGTCGAACAGGACAAGCGGCTGCAGCTTGTCGTTGTCGAAGACGTCGAAGTCCTCTTTGGTGAGGCTTGGCACGAGCCGCCCCTGCGCGTCGGCCACCGTGGTGAAGAGCGACACGACGCGCGTGCCCGACCGGAACGTCGCCTGTTGGGCCGAAGCCGCAACAGACAGGCCGCACGCAACGACGAGCGCCGCGGAGAAGCGCGAGAAAGAAGGCATGTCGTCAGCTTACCGCAACCGGGCATGGGCCCCGGTATCCAGCGGGCGGCCCGGACCGGCTGGACATCCAGCCGCCAGAGCAGGTAGACTCTTTGGGATTATGAGATTGAGTCTCATTGTCTGGGCATTCTGATGATCCAGGCGTTCGTCATCACGTCGCGTGAAGGCATCGAGGCCTTCCTCATCGTCGCCATGAGCCTGGCGTATCTCCGAAAAGCAGGGCGCGCCGAGCTCGTTCGGGCCGTCCATTGGGGTCTGGCTTCCGCCCTGGGGCTCTCGGCCCTCGGCGGCTACTTGTTGTTCCACGCCGCCAACCAGGAATGGCTGGAGGGGCCGCTGGCGATCGTCGCCGCCGTCTCGGTGGCCTTCCTCACGTTCCAGATGTGGCGCGCCGGCCGGCGGATGAAGGGCGAGATCGAAGGGCATCTGCATGCATCGAGCGAGCGGGCTGGCGTGGCCGCGTTTCTCGGCGTGTTCTTTTTCACGCTGCTCATGATCACGCGTGAGGGAATGGAAACAGTGCTGCTGCTGTTGCAGGTGCGCGGCGCTCTGGATCTCGTCGCCGGCGCCGTCACCGGTCTGGCCGGCGCGGCGTTGTTGGCCTGGCTGTGGTCGCGCTACGGCCATCGCGTCCCCCTCACGCTGTTCTTTCAGATGACGGCGTTGTTCTTGTTCGTGTTCGTCGTGAAGCTCTTCATTCAGGGCATTCACGAGATGTCCGAACAGCATCTGCTCCCCTATAGCGAGATCGTCCACACGCGGACCGAAGCCTGGGGCCCCGACAGCGTATTCGGTCACGCCCTGACCTATCTGCTCGTCCTGCTGCCCGTTGGCTGGCTGGCCGTCAACGCATCGATGCCCACACGCGAGGCCCGGAACTAGAATCAGAGCGTGAAGAATATGCGTCGCGCCTACCTCGACTGGGCGCGGGGTCTCGCCGTTTTGTTGATGATCGAAGCGCACACGACCGACGCCTGGACGCGCGCCGGCGACAAGTCGACGGCGGCGTTCAGCGTGGCAGCAGCACTCGGGGGCTTTGCGGCTCCGCTGTTCCTCTGGCTGGCCGGCCTTTCGATCGCGCTGGCAGCCGCGCGACCGATCCTTCAAGGTCGGGCCGCCCAAGCCGAAGCCATCTGCCGCCGGGGCCTCGAGATCTTCATCCTCGCGTTCGTCTTCCGCCTGCAGGCCTTCATCGTCACCCCGGGCGGTCATCCCGTGAAGATGTTCCGCGTGGACATCCTGAACGTCATGGGGCCGGCCATCGCGGCTACCGGCATCGTGTGGGGCCTTGCCGCGAGCCGCGCCGGACGGATCCTGTGGTGCGTCGCGGCTGCGACACTCATCGCCGCGGCCACGCCCATCGTCCGTGCGGCGCCGTTTGTGGATACGTTGCCGGTGTGGATCCAGTGGTACCTCAGGCCGGCTGGCGAGTACACCGCCTTCACCATGCTGCCCTGGGCTGGATTTGTATTCGCGGGCGCTGCGTGTGGTGCGCTTGTGGCCGCAACCCGGGACGCAAGCGACGAAGGTCGGCTGCAGGCGTGGCTGGCCGCGTTCGGAGCCGGGCTGGTGACGCTGGGCTGGTACACATCGACTCGTCCCAGCATCTACCGGCAATCGTCGTTCTGGACAAGCTCGCCAACCTGGTTCGCCGTCCGAGTGGGACTCCTCGTGCTTGGCGTGTCAGTCCTTTACGCGGTCTCCCGTCTTGCTGCGCGCCGCCAGCTCACCTGCGGTCCACTCGAGCGGCTTGGGCGAAGTTCATTGTTTGTGT
This sequence comes from Vicinamibacteria bacterium, assembly GCA_041484265.1. Classification (GTDB taxonomy): domain Bacteria; phylum Acidobacteriota; class Vicinamibacteria; order Vicinamibacterales; family CAVVIG01; genus 2-12-FULL-65-11. The sequence goes on along the minus strand of JBGPHH010000150.1, from coordinate 8,044 downwards.
ACGCTCGTGTACGGCTATGCCAGCTGGCTGTGGCGTGGCCGGTTGCCCCTCTGGGGCGCGGCCATGGCGTGCGTCGCATTCAGCGCGCTGATGTATGGCGCTGTCATCTGGCGAGATCGGCTTCTCGAACGCTGGCGGCCGCGGTCGAGCGCCGGCTCTCTGCCGCAGCCCCTAACGACGTGAGTGGGTGCCAAGGCCCGCTGGGGCCCAGGAGTGGACCGGGCAGATGCCCTAACTGACCTAATGCACAGAGTTGTGAGTAGGCCCTCCATCTACTCAAAGAGTAAAGTCGTTTATTTTCAATATGTTAGACTATGTATCAATGAGGCCACTTCGCCCCGGGATTCTCGAATTGTCGAAAAAACCGTTGAGATGCCCGCCGCTCGCTCGGTACAATTCGCCTCTTTGAGCAAACGCGCGGAAAGCGAGTGAGAGGGACCCCCGGACCGAACCTATGATCAACGTTGCCGCGATTCGCATGCAGCAATTCGGCGTGCAGTTCTACCAGGCTTCGCTCACCGCCAGCGACATCGACAAGCTTGTCCGGTTCGAAGTGCTGAGCTATGCCGAAAACGCTCAGCCGCCGGTTCGCGGTGGCAAACAAAAGGCCGGGGCCGGGGCGCCGCCTTCGAAGGTGAACTGGGACCTGCTCGAACGCCGGATTGCGTCGAACGAGAAGGCCTACCAGCGACAGAGCATCCGCCGCCAGATCGACGAGCTCGTTCAGTACTACGAACAGTGCCGCCAGGCGCACGACCTGCCGTCGATTCCAGGGGCGGTCATCATCTCCTGCGACGAAAAGCTCTCGTTTACACCTGCGGGAGAAGACGCCCGCATCGGCATCCTTAAGGTGCCCGAGCGCGAAGGGATCCTGCGCGCCATCGACGGGCAGCACCGGTTGCTCGCGCTCCATGCCGATATCGAGCGGTTTCGCGGAGAGGACTTCAGCGTGCCCGCGATTATCTTCGACCGTCTGCCGGAAGACCACGTCGTGCAGATGTTCGTGACGATCAACGCGAAGCACACACGCCTCAACGCGTCGCATCTGGTCAGCCTCTCGGGCCGCCAGCTCTATCGGGACGAAAACCTCGCGACGGCCCACGACGTGGTCCGCGCACTCAACGACCGGGAGGATTCGCCTCTCTACGACGAGATCAAGCTGCTCGGCGTCGGCCGCGGCCGCGTGGCGCAGGCGCCGCTCGCGCAGGAGCTGAAGAAGATGTTCGGGTCCGATGTCTTCAGCCCCAAGCGGTCGGGCGACATGCACGAAGAGGCCAAGAAATTCTTCGTGAACTACTTCAAGCAGATTGCGCTCGTGTTCGGCGGCGCCTGGAACGGCAGGAAGTACAGCATCCGGTCGGCGGCCGCGCTCCGGGCCTTCATCCGCGTGGCGCCCGATGTTGTCCGGCGGCTCGATCAGGAGCACGCGGATCGGTCGGACTTCCGCGCGATCGGCCGCGTCATCGCCCCGTGGGGCCGCCGCATCGGCGATCTGCGCTTCGAGACCGAAGGCGCGTGGAAGCGGAGCGGGACGACGGTCGATGGGCTCGCCAAAGAACTCCGGCTCGCACTGCAGTATCCCGAAGGCGCAGCGGTGTAAGGTAAAAAGGTAAGGGTCGAAGGTAAAAGTTAAGAGTCCTTCGACAGATCTGTAACCATTCTATCGCGTCGATTTTTCCCGACGCTTCAATTCACACACGATTCGATGCGATCGGCCCGAAGGGCCGTTGGGCACGAGCATTGCTCAGCTTCGGCCAGTCACCGGTCTGATTGCGGCATATGCCGTGACTTGCTGGGGGAGCCAGATCGGTGGGGCAGAAGGGCACCGTAATAACTCGGTGCCCTTTTGTTTTGTACGGCGATAAGATCCGCGCGGACGTGCGTATCGACCTCAACGCGGACGTCGGCGAGTCGGCCGGCGCGATGAGTACGGACTCCGCGTTGATGCAGTCGATTACGTCAGCCAATATCGCCGCGGGCTTTCACGGCGGCGATCCGTCGGTGCTCAGACAGACGGTACGGATAGCCAAGGCGCATGGTGTCGCTGTGGGCGCGCACCCTGGCTTCCCCGATCGCGACGGCTTCGGCCGTCGCGACCTGCACGTGACGCCGCAGGAAGCCGAGGATTTAATCCTCTACCAGGTGGCTGCGGTTGCCGGAGTGGCAGCGGCCGAAGGCGTGAGGCTGCAGCACGTCAAGGCGCACGGCGCTCTTTACAACGTGGCCGCTCGGGATCGCGCACTGGCTGGCGCCTTGGCGCGAGCAGTCGCCGCCTTCGACCCGTCGCTGATCCTGTTTGCGCTCCCGCACTCTGAGGTCGTCAAGGCCGGCCGCGAGCTTGGGCTGCGCGTGGCCGCCGAGGCATTCGCCGATCGCGCCTACGAACCGGACGGACACCTCGTGTCGCGGCAAAAGCCGGGCGCCGTGCTTCATGACGCTGACGTGGTCACTGCGCGCGCTGTCCGCCTGGCAACCGACGGCTCGGTCGCGGCAATCGACGGCTCGATCCTCAGCATCGACGCCGACACCCTCTGCGTCCATGGCGACACGCCCGGCGCCGCCCAGCTGGCCGCGAAGATCCGCGCCGGGCTCGAAGCGGCGGGCATCGTCGTCAAAGCCATCGGAGCGGTCTGATGGAAGTCGTGGCGCGCATTCACCAGCCTCCCGGCCTGTTCTCATGGTGGCGCGAGGCCGACTCTCGCGCACAGCGCGCGTGTCTCGCCGCGTCCTTTGGCTGGATGCTCGACGCCTTCGACGTCATGCTTTTCGCGCTGGTGCTCGTGCCCCTGATGCGCGACCTGAATCTGACGCCAGCCGAGGGCGGCGCGCTCAACTCGATCACGCTCCTGGCTGCGGCTCGAGCGTCGTGTTCATCATGCAAATCGGCATGTGGTTCGGTTACGTGACGTTCGGATTGGTCGCCAACGCGATTGGCAGGAAGCGCGCGTATGCGGTGTTCGTGATTGCCGCGAGCATGCTGCTGCCGCTCTATGGCTACATGCGGAGCCCCGGCATCCTGCTCGCCCTTGGTCCGTTCGTGGCGTTCTTCGGCACCGGCTACTACAGCGGCTTCGGACCACTGACGGCCGAAAATCTATCCCACGGCCATTCGGGCCACGGGGATGGAGTGTCCGGCTTCAGCCGGACCGTTAACTGTCTCTGAGGGCCCGGCGCAGGACCTTGCCCACCATCGTCTTCGGCAGATCGGCGCGGAATTCGATGTGCGACGGCACCTTGTAGGGCGCGAGATGCTCGCGGCAGAAGGTGCGCAGATCCTGTTCGGTACAGCGTTCACCCTTTCGCAACACAACCCACGCGTGAACGACTTCGCCCTTCACCGGATCGGGGACACCGGCGACGCCGACCTCGGCGACGGCCGGATGCGTCGCGAGCACCTCCTCGATCTCGCGCGGCCACACCTGGTAGCCGCTCGTTTTGATGAGGTCCTTCTTCCGATCGACGATGAAGAGGTAGCCATCGGTGTCGAGATAGCCGAGGTCGCCGGTGTGCAGCCAGCGCCTCGTCCCGTGCTCGTCAACGTGATCGCGAAGGACGCCAGCCGTTTCGTCCGGCCGGTTCCAGTAGCCGACCATCAATTGTGGTGCGGAGAACGCGATCTCGCCGACCGTGCCGGCCGCGAGCGTTTGGATTCCTTCGTCGGCATCGAAGATTCGGACCTGAACGTCGGGGAGCGGCATTCCCACCGAGCCGATCTTGTTCGTGCCATTGACCGGATTCACGCACAGCGCCAGCATCGCCTCGGTCAGCGAATAGCCTTCGACGATCCGGCCGCCGGTCATCGCCTCGAATCGCTGCTTGGTCTCGGCCAGGAGCGGCGCCGATCCTGAGAAACAGATCCTGATGGACTTGAAGTCGACCTTCCCACTGTGCGCGGCGGGATGGTTGAGCAGTCCGATATACAGCGTGGGTACGCCGGTGAAGAAGGTCGGCCTGACGCGGCGAATTGTCGCGATCAGATCGTCAAGATCTCTTGGGTTCGGCACGAGCGCGATCGGATTGCGGTTGACGAAGGCGAGCGCCTGGACGCCGACGTTGGCGTACACGTGAAAGAGCGGGAGCGGAAGAAAGATGACGTCGCGGTCCGGATGCAGGACCGTCTTGGTCCAGGCCACAATCTGCAGTCCGGTGATCACGTAGGCCCGATGCGTGCCGAGCACACCCTTCGGCGTACCGGTCGTCCCACCGCTCATCAGCAGCAGCGCCGGGTCGTCTGGCGCCGGCATCGCGCGCTCGAACCCTCGGCCCTGGTACGCCGGCAGCAGGTGGGCGAGACTGTGATCGCCAGGTTCGAGGGCCACGCGGTCGCCGTCGTGCTTCTCACGGAAAATCGTGAAGAGCAACCGAAGCCAGGGCGGGAAGAACTCCTTGATGTTCGTCGCGATGATCCGGCGAAGGGGTGTGCGGCGTTGGACACGCTTGATCCGCGCGTAGTATCTGGTCAGCGTCACGATGGTTTCGATGCCGTGTTCGCGAAGCGGACCTTCGAGCTCATCCTCGGTGTACAGCGGATTGAGCGGTGCGACGATGGCGCCGATCTTCCAGGCGGCGAATTGGGCGATGACGAACTGCGGGGAGTTGGGGAGAAAGAGTGCGATCCGATCGCCGCGCGTGATGCCGAGAGCCTGGAAGGCCGCGGCGCAGCTGTCGCTCAGGCCCTCGAGATCGGCATACGTGAGTGTCGCGCCCTTGAAGAGAAGCGCCGCTTGACGCGGACGTTCACGCGCCGCATCGGCCAGGTAATCAAGCAGCGTGCGGTTCGGGTACGGCGCGAGAGTCGGTGGGACGCCGGGATCGTAGTGAGCCAGCCAAGGCGCATCCAGAGGCATTAGGGCTCGGATTATAGCGGTGTCAGTCAGCAGTCGGCAGTCGGCAGTCCAGCTATAATCGACGCGACTTCAGGCCGCATGGAGAAACACAGCGTCGAGACCATTGTCCAGGCGCTCAACGCCGCCAATGTTCGCTATCTCGTCGTCGGCGGACTCGCGGTCGTGGCGCACGGCTACGTGCGGTTTACGGCGGACGTGGATCTCATCGTCGATCTGGAGCCGGCCAATCTCACGCGGGCGATCGCGGCCCTCGGCCGGCTTGGGTATCGACCGAGAGCGCCCGTCGGGTTCGAGGAGTTTGCCGACTCGAAGAAGCGCGCCCAGTGGGTGAGAGACAAGGGATTGACGGTATTTTCGCTGTACAGCCTCGAGCATCCATTGACGGAAGTCGATCTGTTCGTCGAGCCACCATTCGATTTCAGTGTGGTGTATCGGAGGGCGGCGCGGACAGAAATTGCGCCCGGCGTTGAAGCGACGTTCATTGGATTGCGGGATCTGGTGCGGCTGAAGCGAGAGGCCGCCAGGCCTCAGGATCTTCTAGATCTCGAGAGATTACGGGCGCTGCGTAAGGAAGAGCTTGATGAGTGAGAGTGACCAGAACGCGCTGTGGGAGAAGGGCTGGGATGGACATCAGCAGCAGCAGCTCGAGCGCCTGGCCGGGCTGCCGCTGGCTGACAAGCTGCAGTGGCTCGAAGAGGCCCATCATCTGGTGCAACGGCTTGAAAGGGAAAAGTCAAAAGGGAAGAGTGAAAAGTAGACCGCGCGCATCATTGGACTAACGGGCGGAACCCGCCTCGGCGCGTACGAGATCGTCGCCCTCATCGGTCAGGGTGGGATGGGCGAGGTCTATCGCGCGCGGGATACGAAGCTCAAGCGCGAAGTGGCGATCAAGGTGCTGCCCGAAGCGTTCGCGCAGGATGCCGATCGGCTGGCGCGGTTCCGGCGCGAAGCCGAGGTGCTCGCGAGCCTCAATCATCCGAACATCGCCGCGATCTACGGCCTCGAGGAGGCCGACCGCACCATCGCGATCGTGATGGAGCTCGTGGAGGGCGAAACGCTCTCGAAACACGGCGGGCTCGCCGTCACCGACGCTCTCACCGTCGCCCGTCAGATCGCCGACGCGCTCGAGGCGGCACACGACAAGGGCGTCGTCCATCGCGATCTCAAGCCGGCGAACGTGAAGATGACGCCCGAGGGCAAGGTGAAGGTCCTCGACTTCGGATTGGCGAAGCTCGCTGATCCCACCGACGCCGGCCCGTACAGCAATACGATATCGCCGACGCTGAGCATGCAGGCCACGCGTGCCGGAGTCATTCTTGGCACCGCGGCGCACATGAGTCCGGAGCAGGCGCGTGGCAAGTTCGTCGATCGGCGCACGGATATTTGGGCTCAAGTCGAACAGCGTCCGTTCGGCGCCGATCTCGATGCGACCGCCAGTTGCGCTCACCGTGACCGCCATCAGCTTGTTGCCGCGGAGCGGCGTGGCATAGAACAGTTCTTTGCCGTCGCGGCGCCAACGCGGTCGATTCCCGCCCGCCGTCGATGCCAGCGACTTGCCACCCGGGACGCGTAATCAGGCACAAGACTATTTCGACGTGACGCCGGATGGTCAGCGCTTTCTTGTCAACGCATCGGATGAAGGCGTTGCGTCGGCACCGATCACGCTCGTCGTCAACTGGACGGCGGCGCTCAAGAAGTAGCTTGTCGCTGCGTTGGTGCTTGGGTTCTTAGGTGCTTAGGTGCACCGCACCTACGCACCTTGGCTGGTGAGCAGCATTGACAGAAGCGCCTTTTGGCAGTGCAGCCGGTTTTCGGCCTGGTCGAAGACGACCGAGGCATCCGACTCGAAGACCTCCGCCGTCACTTCTTCACCACGATGCGCAGGCAGGCAGTGCATGAAGAGCGCACCTGGCTTGGCCGCGGCCATCAGCGCTTCGTCGACCTGAAACGGCGCGAACACGGCGCGGCGAACTTGGGCTTCCACTTCCTGACCCATCGACGCCCAGACGTCGGTGTAAATGGCGTCGGCTCCAGCGACCGCGTCGGCGGGATCGGTGAACAGCCGCAGCCGCGCGCCGTGGCGTGCGATGGCGGTGGCCTGCTGCACGACGGTGTGTCGGAGCTGGTGCCCCTCTGGACTGGCCACATGGAGGTTGACGCCGAGCATCGCCGACGCGTGCGCCAGAGATGTCGCGACATTGTTGCCGTCGCCGACAAAGGCGAGCGTCCGACCTCGCAGAGGTCCAAGCTTCTCCCTCAGCGTGAGGACGTCGGCAAGGGCCTGGCAGGGATGCTCTTCGTCGGTCAGGGCATTGATGACATGCAGACGCGGCGCCGAGGCCGCAAACTCCGCGAGCACCACTTGCGAGAACGTGCGGATGACCACGAAGTCGACCCAGCGATCGAGATTGCGGGCCACGTCGATGACCGGCTCGCGTTGTCCGAGCGCGACGTCGGACTGCAGGACGATCACCTGACCGCCGAGCTCGCGCACCGCGATCTCGAACGTCACCCGCGTCCGCAGCGATGGCTTCTCGAAGAGCATCGCGACGTACCGGCCGTCCAATAGCTGAGACGCGGGAGCGTGCGTGCCGAGCGAGCGGTCGGCTTTCATCTGTGCCGCCACATCGAGACAGCGCTCGAGATCGGACGGCTCAAAATCGAGGACCGAGAGGAAATCCTTGCGCGCGCCGGTGAGGGATGATGCAGTCATCTTTTATCACTCTGCGGCGGGGCCCCACCCCCGCCGCCTTCCGCCGCTCGCTCCGATCGCTCGCGGCGCTGGTTAAGGGCGACTATCCGCTCAGTGAAGGTCACGTTCGGTAATCGGCATTGATCTTCACGTATTCCTCGCTGAGATCGCACGTCCACACGGTCGATGAGGCTGTACCCGAGCCGAGATCGACCGAGACGGCGATGTCCTTCCCCTTCAGGTAAGCAGCAGCCTTCGGCGCATTGTCGTCGTACGGCCGGCCGTCCTTGAAGAGCACCGTGGATCCAATCATCACGGCCGCACGCGAGAGCTCGAACGCGACGTTCGCGCGGCCAGCGACGGCAATCAGGCGACCCCAGTTGGGATCGCCGCCGTGAATTGCGGTCTTGACGAGCGGCGAGTTCGCGATGGCCTTTGCGGCCCGGCGCGCTTCCTCGGCCGACGCGGCTCCGGTCACCGTGACGGTCACCAGTTTGGTGGCGCC
>JBGPHH010000149.1:0-10267 GCA_041484265.1 Vicinamibacteria bacterium | reverse complement strand
GGCTGGCGTACTTCTGTTCGGCGCCCAGCTTCTGGATGACGGAGAAGTCCATCACCTGATCGAACGGCGTCTGCTCGGTGACGGCATTGATCTTCTTGTAGAGGAAATACGCGGTCGTCCAGGTGCGCTCGAAGTTGGTCGGGTTGTTCTGATTGAGGAAGAACTCGCGGGCTTCGGCGTAGTTGGTCGAATGCGCGTCGCCGAGCATGCCGAGCGCGTCGCTCTCGGGAATCGAATAGCCGACGGCCATCAGCTTGGCGACCTTCTGCTTGTTCTCCTGCGCCTTCAAGTCCTGCATGCCGTCAAAAATGCCGCGCGCCAGCCCCTCCATGATGTCCGGGTTGTCTTTGGCGAAGTCCGCCCGCGCGAACCAGACGTCGGCAATCAGCTTATTGGCGGTCGCCGTTGTGACGAGGACATGGTTGCCCTTGACCTTCTCGAGGTTGTAGATGTCTGGCGCCCAGCTGACGACCCCGGCGATGCGCTTGTCGGCGTTGAACGCGGCGGCCGCCTGGAAGGCGTCCTGCGTAAACTTGAACTCGACTTCCGCCGGCTGCACGCCGGCATTGATCAACGCATTGAGGACGAAGAAATGCGACGGGGAATTCTGCGCGAGCACGATCGTCTTCCCTCGCAGGTCCGCCATCGTCTTAATCGCGTCGCGGACGACGATGCCGTCGCCGCCGTTCGACCAGTCGACCTGCTGGAAGACCCGGGGCATGACCCGCGAGTCCTTCCGCAGCCCTTCGAGGAACAGCGGCAGCATGTCGAGCGTGGCCCAGCCGACGTGGAGATTGCCGGCGGCGTACGCGTCGCGCATGGCGATGGGATCGTCGATGAGCACCAGCTCGACTTTGAAGTCCTGGCCTCCGGGTGTCTTCCACACCTTGCCCGGCTTGAGGCCGTTGTTCGCGTAAATGATCGGACTCCAGCCGGCCCAGACGTTGATCCCGAACCGCACGGTGCGATCCGCCATCGGCTTGTAGCTGGAGATCCCTTTGACCTCGGGCAGCCGCGCCGCGGCCACGAACTTGTATTCCTTGACCGTCGTGATGCCGGCGGCGTCGGGCGCCTCGGCGCCCCCCTTCAACTGGTTGAGCTCCTGGCTCGAGATCTGTCCGGCCTGTCCGCCGCCCGAGCCCATCGCGCCGTAGCGCCAGAGCGCAAGACCCACGAGTCCCAGGACGACCAGAAAGATCGCGACGTAGAACGCAGGTTTCGGCTGTCCGTTCGCCATGACTGAAAAGCCTCCTCAGTTCGTTTGTTTCGTGGTGGCGGCGTCGGCTTTGACCGCCGCCGGCCCCAGGTCTTTCGCCGTCGGCGTGACCCGAGTCGTGTCCGGCGACTTGAGCCCGAGCTCGACCTCAAAATCGGTCAGCGCCTGCTCGGCGAGCTGACCCTGCATGCGCTCTTCGGCCTTGATGTCCGCGATCCCTTTTTCCGACAGATCGGCCGCTACCCGCACCTTGCCGCGATTCTGATCGATCTTCTGCTGGATGACCGTTTCAATCTCCCCGAAGTCTGTCGTCAGGTTCATGTCGAATGTCTCCGACAGCTTCGCGATCTCGGCCTCGGCGGAACTCATCTTCAGTTCGGCGTCGTACTTCTGGATCTTCTCGCGAAGTTCGATCAGCTTTTCGTTCGCGTGCTGAATCTTCTTCAGGTTGTTGCCGTAGGCGGTCTCGTGCATCTGGAGCTGTTGCTCATTACTGGCCAGCTCTTCCTTGGCCTTTTGCAGCTCGAGCGCGAATTTTGCGGCCGTCGTCCGATCGCCGGCCTTCAGGTACGCCTTGGTCTCGGCCTCGAGCCGCTGCACGTGAGACTTGTTGGCGGAAACCTGGCGGGTGACCCGCTCGACCAGCCCACGGTACTGCTCGAGACCAATCCGGCCCTCTTTGAGCTGCTCGACCGCCCGGTCGTACTCGTAACGCATCTGGGAGACCGGATCGGCCTCCCAGAACAGATTCGCCACCTTGTTGATCTGCGCCATCAACGCCGCCCAGAACTTGTGAACAATCATGTGTCTCGCTCCGGATCCTGTTACTTCGCGGCGGGGGCCCGTTCGCCGCCGGGCGCCTCGGCCAGAATCTTGCCCTGGTAAATGCCGTCGAGCGCCTGCCGCAGCTCGCCGCCGGTTCCCGCGCCGATGACATCGCCGCCGACGTCCTTCAGAAACGCAAACTTCTGCGGGCTCGTATCGAACGCCACGAAATATACCTGGACGGCCCCTTCGCTCTTTCGCCAGATCTCGCGCGCGACCTCGTCGGGACTGCGGCCACTCGTGTTGTCCCCATCGGTGACGACCAACAGGTATTTCCGGAAGACGCCGGCGCGATACAGATCCGGCCGCGCCTCGCGCATTGCCTCGCCAATCGCCGTCCCGCCGCCTGGAGGTGGCAGCCCGGCCAACGCGAGTCTAATCTGGGCGCGATCGTACGGTTCGATCACCCTCAGCCTCCGGACACCGCTCGAGAAGCTGTAGATGCCAATCTTGATGGGAAAATCCGGTCGCTTGGCGACAAAGGCGTCCGTCGCATCGAGCATCGCCTCGAGCGCTTCCCGCGCGACGATGGACTTGGGCCGACCGTCGCCCGGCGCGGCGTCGCGCATCGAGCCCGATGTGTCGACGAGGATCGCGACGGCGGCGCCGAGGCCTTCGTCGATGTCGGCCTGATACGGAGCGGCGGACTCGCCAGGACCGGCCGAGCGGTTTGTGGATGCGGGGGGGCCTGGCGTGTCACACGCCGAAGCCACGAGCGCCGCTGCCAGACCGAACGCCGCGAGACGGACAGCACACACGCGGAGAGCGAGCCTCGTGGTCATCGAAGAAGTGCCGGCCAGTCTAGCCTGTCGATGCGCATGGATCAAGGCAAACTGCCGCAGTCTCGTCACATTTGACGAGAGATAATGCCGTCGTGTTCACCGTCTTCACAGTGTTACGATCCCGCGAGGCGACCTTCATGAAACTCCGACCCACCGTCCTTGCTGCTCTCCTTCTTGTGACCGCGCTCAGCGCTTTTCCGACGGGCCAGCAGGCCCCAGCCGACTGGCCCCAGTGGCGCGGACCCAATCGCGACGCCGCCGGCTCCTTGACAGTCCCGGCCACGTGGCCCGAGCAGTTGACGCAACGCTGGAAGGTGACCGTCGGCCTCGGCTACGCGACGCCGCTCGTCGTTGGCAATCGCCTCTACATGTTCTCGCGCCAGGGCACCGACGAGGTCATGACGGCGCTCGATCCCACCAACGGGATGACCGTCTGGCAGACGAAGTACGCGGCAGCGGTCACGATGCACCCTGCGGCCACGCGTCACGGTGATGGCCCCAAGTCCACACCGGCGTTTGCCAACGGCAGGCTCTACTCGATTGGCACCAACGGCGCGGTCACGTCGTTTGATGCCGCCACCGGCAAACAGCTCTGGCAAAAACCGGGCGGGTCCGTCCTGCCGATGTTCACCAACTATGCCTTCTCGCCCATCGTCGATCGCGGGCTGGTGATCTTTCATATTGGCGGCCACAACGACGGCGCCCTTACCGCGTTTGACGCGAATACGGGCGATGTGAAGTGGCAGTGGAAAGGCGACGGGCCCGGATACGGCTCTCCGATCGTCGCAGATCTCGGCGGCGTGCATCAGATCGTCACGATCACTCAAGGCAAAGTCGTGGGCGTGGACGCCGCCACAGGCACGCTCCTCTGGGAGCGACCGTTCGTCAGCTCGAACTTTACGAACGCGCTGACGCCGCTCCTCTACGGACAGACGATCGTCGTCGGAGGGGCCGGCGGCGCGACGCACGCATTCACCGTCGCCAGGAACGGCAGCCAATGGACCACCGTCAATGCCTGGGAGAGTGCCGAGGCACCGCTGCGTCTCAGCAACGCCCTCGTCGTCGGCGACGCGGTCTTCGCGCTGACGAGCCGCAACCAGGGGCAGTACATCAGCGTCGATGCAAAGACCGGCCGGACGCTCTGGACGTCCGACCCGCGCCAGGCCGCGCAGGCGGCCCTCGTCCGAACCGGTAACGTGGTGATGAGCCTCCAGGATGATGGCAACCTGGTGGTGTTCAGGAGCGGTGGGGTGGCGTTCGAGACGCTGAAGAAATACAAGGTGGCGGACTCGGAGACCTGGGCGCAGCCATCGCTTTCCGGCAACCGCATTTTCGTGAAGGATGTGTCGACGCTGGCCTTGTGGACATTGAACTAACCAGCCAGACCTCTCTCAAGACCTCGTTCGTCGCCGCCTACGCCACCATGGTCGCAGGCGGCATCGGCCTCTTTCTCCTGATTCGGCGCTATGGCGAAACGCTGACCGCGCCGGCTCCCGCCGCTCGGGCGGCGGCGGGCGGTCTTGGCTCTGGCGTCGATACCGCGGTCGCGGCCGTTCCCGAGGTGCTGCTGCACGTCCTGCTGGCGCTCGCGGCCGTCATCATCACCGGCCGGTTTCTCGGCCGCCTGCTCCGCTCGATCGGGCAGCCGCCTGTCATCGGCGAAGTCCTGGCCGGGATCGCGATCGGCCCGTCCCTTCTCGGACGTCTCGCACCGTCGGTCTCGGCGTACGTCCTTCCAACCGCCATCGCGCCGGCTCTCAGCCTGGTCGCACAGATCGGCATCGTCCTCTACATGTTTCTCGTCGGTCTCGAACTGAACGCCGACCTGGTCGGCCGGCGTGCGCACGCGACCGTCGCGATCTCCCACGCGAGTATCGTGGCCCCGTTCGTCCTCGGATCGATGCTCGCGCTGCTGCTCTACCCTCGCCTTTCAACCAGCGACGTTTCGTTCACCAGCTTCGCGCTCTTCATGGGCGTCGCGATGTCGATCACCGCGTTTCCTGTGCTCGCAAGGATTCTGACCGACCGCGGGATGAGCCGGACCGAGCTCGGCGTTGTCGCGCTCACGTGCGCAGCAGCCGACGATGTGACGGCGTGGTGTTTGCTGGCGTTGGTGGTGGGGGTCACGCAAGCAGCCGTTTATGACGCCGTGGTGGTGGCGCTTCTCACGCTGGCGTTTATCGCGTGCATGTTCCTGGTGATCCGGCCCCTGGCGATTCGCCTGGTCGGGCGATCGAGTCCGACGCCTCCAAGTCGTCTGGCGCCGGCCCTGGCGCTTGCGGGACTGCTGGTGTCCGCACTCGCGACGAATTGGATCGGCGTGCATGCCGTGTTTGGCGCGTTCCTGTTCGGCGCCGTCATACCGCACGACAGCGCGCTCGCGACAACGTTGACCACTCGCATGAAGGTCGGCGTCACCGTGCTTCTGCTGCCCGCCTTTTTTGCGTTTACCGGCATGCGGACCGAGATCGGCCTCGTCTCCAGCACGTCCGAATGGCTGATCTGCGGCCTCATTGTTCTGGTGGCCACTGCCGGCAAGTTTGGGGGGACGCTCGCGGCCGCGCGGCTGACCGGCATGGACTGGCGCGGCGCGGCGAGCCTCGGCGTGCTGATGAACACGCGCGGCCTCATGCAATTGATCGTGCTGAACATCGGCCTCGACCTGGGCGTGATTTCGCCGACGCTCTTTACGATGATGGTGCTGATGGCGCTCGTGACCACCATCGCCACGACGCCCGTCCTGCAGCTGCTGTACAATTCGCCCGAATGACCGCACACAACATTCCACACACGAGGAAACGCATGGGTTGGGTGATCTTCGTCGCCGGGGCCGTCCTGTCCTGGGGCGCTTACGGCGCGTTTCTGTATCTCGGCCAGACGCAGCTCGGCAATCCGCTCAAGGCGCTGCTGTGCGTCGGCGTGGCGTACTTTCTGATCGGCGTGATCCTGCCGGCCGCCGCCCTCGGCTCGCAGGGTCAGTTGAATGGATTCAGCACGAACGGGCTCATCACGGCGACCATCGCGGGCGCGCTCGGCGCGATCGGCGCCGGCTGCATCATCTGGGCGTTTCGGACCGGAGGTCTCCCCACCTACGTGATGCCGCTCGTCTTCGGCGGCGCGCCCATCGTCAACGTCTTTATCGCGGCGGTCATTCATCCGCCGAAGGCCGCGATCAATCCCCTGCTCTACGTCGGCTTCCTGCTGACCTCGCTCGGCGCCGCCATGGTTCTCTACTTCAGGCCGACAGCGTAGGCGAATCAGCACGTGGACCAAATCCTCGTCGGCAAGGGCGAACAGCCCGTCTATCTCCTGTCCAAGTATGCGAATCGCCATGGCCTGGTTGCGGGCGCGACCGGCACGGGCAAGACGATTTCACTGAAGGTCCTGGCGGAAGGGCTCTCGCGGCTCGGCGTGCCGGTGTTCATGGCCGACGTCAAAGGTGACGTCGCTGGCCTTGCCATCCCCGGTACGGTGAACGACAAGATTCAACAGCGCGTCGCCCAGATCGGTGTTCAGGGCTACGCCGCCGAGGCCAGCCCGGTCGTGTTCTGGGATCTCTACGGCACGTCCGGCCATCCCGTTCGCGCGACGATCAGCGAAATCGGGCCGAACCTGCTCGGCCGCATCCTCGAGCTCTCCGATGTCCAGGACGGTGTGCTCGAGATCGCCTTCAAGCTGGCCGACGACCAGGGCCTGCTCCTCCTTGACCTCGACGACCTGCGCGCGCTGCTCGGCTACATCAACGACCATCACGCCGATATTTCCGGCAAGTACGGCCTGGTCAGCCCCACGTCGGTCGCCGCCATTCAACGAGCCCTGCTGACGCTCGACCGCGACGGCGGCGCGTCGTTTTTCGGCGAGCCGGCCCTCGATCTCACGGATCTGCTTCGCACCGACCTTGGCGGCCGCGGCATCGTGCACATCCTGGCCGCCGACAAGCTGATCTTGAAGCCGCGTCTGTATTCGAGCTTCCTCTTGTGGCTCTTGTCGGAACTCTTCGAGAACCTGCCCGAAGTGGGCGACCTCGACAAGCCCAAGCTCGTGTTCTTCATAGACGAGGCCCATCTGCTCTTCGCCGACGCGCCACCGGCGCTCGTGCAGCGCGTCGAGCAGGTGGTGCGGCTGATTCGATCCAAGGGCGTCGGCGTGTATTTCTGCTCGCAGTTTCCAGACGATGTGCCGAACGAGATTCTGGGGCAGCTGGGCAACCGCATCCAACATGCCCTTCGTGCGTTTACACCGCGCGACCAGAAAGCCGTGCGCACGGCGGCCGAGACCTTCGTCGCCAATCCCAAGCTGGACGTGGCCACGGTCATTTCGCAACTCGGCGTTGGCGAGGCGTTGGTCTCCACTCTCCAGGAGAACGGCGTGCCGATGCCGGTCGAGCGCGCGATCATCTGCCCGCCGCGGTGCGGGCTGGGGGCGATCACGCCCGAACAGCGCGCGGCCGTGCGGGGGCGCAGCCCGATCGGCAGCAAGTACGACACGCCGGTCAACCGCGAATCGGCCTACGAGATTCTGACCAAACGGGTGGCAACGGCGGTGGTGGGCTCTCCGGCATCGCAGCCGGGGCCGACAAGCTCGCCGACGCCGCGGCCTGGTCCGTCAGGCTCGCCCAAAGCCGAGCCGCAGCCGGCGAGTCCCCTGAGCGATCTCCTCTGGGGCACCGGCCGCCGGCAGGGTTTGGTGGAAACCATGGCCAAGCAGGCGGCCCGCACGCTCAGCAGCCAAGCCAGCCAGCAGATCATCCGCGGCGTGCTTGGCGGTATTCTCGGAGGCTCACGGCGTCGCTAGCACACGGGCTTTGACGATGCCTTCCAACCTCCAGAAAGACCTGAGCGACCTCAGCGTGATTCGCGACCGCATCCCCAATTTTCCCATTCAAGAAGGCAAGGCAGCGTGCGTAACCTTCACGCGCGACATTCTCGCCTACCTTCACGAGACGTTCGACCGCCACATCACCTATGTCAGCGCGGAGACTCGCGTGATCGGCGACTATGCGTTCGATTTGGGGACCTTCTCGTTCACGGTCACCCCCAAGGCCGGCGGCAAGACCGAACATCCGTGCGGAAAGTACCTCTGGCTCTACTCGCGCGCCACCGACGGCTCCTGGAAGGTGGCACGTATCATCGTCAGCCTCGACGAAGACGACGATGGGGAGCATGACGAGTAGGCCTGCCGTGCCGCTGTTACAGACACCGCGCCTCGACCTGGTGCCAGGGACCGAGGGCCATCTTCGCGCGGAGATCGAGGGCCGCGAGGCGCTGGCGCGGAGTCTCGAGGTGGACGTGCCATCGAGCTGGCCACCGCTCTTCTACGACGCCGACGCGATTCGATTCGCGTTGAACTGGCTGGCCGAGCGTCCCTCGGACGCCGAGCGTGGCTTTGCCTTCTACTACTTCGTCCGGCGCGGGACGGCGGGGGCTGCCCCGTTGCTCGTTGGCGCCGGAGGCTTCAAGGGCGGCCCGGACGCGGCGGGCGTGGTCGAGGTCGGCTACTCGGTGGTGCCCGAGCATCAGCGGCAGGGGTATGCCACGGAGGCCGTCGCCGGCTGGGTTGATTTCGCGTTTGCGTCCTCGGACGTGAGGGCCGTCATGGCGCACACCCTGGCCTCGCTTGGCCCGTCGATTCGGGTGCTCGAGAAGGTGGGATTTCGGTTCGCCGGCGCCGGCGCCGATCCGGACGCGCCACCGGGCGAAGAGGTGGTCAGGTACGAGATCTCGCGGGCCGATTACCGCGCTCGGCGACGGCCTGGGGCGGCGGCGCACGCCACGGGCTGGCCGAAATAGGCCGCGAGGTTCGCGGGTGCATCCGGCGTTAGACAGATCTGTCTATCACGCCAGTCCGCAGCTATCTGTTGACGAGCAAACGGCGGCTGATGTGGCAGTTCCAAACAAATTGAATCACCCAGGCGACGGCGATAGACTGCGGCCGTGGTTGGAGTATTGGACTAGACAGTTCCGTCTACTGCTTGTTAGCCAGACCTCACAATGGTGATACTCCGACCAACACGGAAACTGGCTTCATTGCTGCTGGCAACCGGAACCGCAAGGAAGACCTCCGATACAGCCTTGGGCGACTGGTACGTCAATCGAATCGTCGTCGACCGTCAGCCACTTCTCCTCTTGGTGAGTTCTACCTCGCTCCTTCCGATGTTGGTGCCCGCGCGCGATGTCCGTGGCCTCCCGGACCGCCTCGCTGGTCTTGTCGAGGCCAGACTGAGGCATTGTGGGGTCGACCCACGTGCGATTGAGGCCGAGGCGCGCGCGATGACTCCAGTCGAAATCGGTCCGACAGTCGATCGGTCCGTACTCGGCATCATGGTCGATTTCGCAAAGTCAGTTCCGTATCATCTTGAGCCCGGACAGTGGAACGAAGGCACACTTCGGTTGGTTGAGGAGCGTCTAGCTGAAACGCAGTGTCACGCCGGACAATTTGTTGATCGCGTGATATTCCCTGAAAGAAAAGCACCGGAGGTTCTAAATTCGAAATGGCTGGCTAACAGGCCGCTGCAGCCGACGAGCGGCGCGAACCTGAGAGTAATGTGACAATGGGCGCGCCGCTCGCGGCTGAGCGGCGGTCGTTATACGGACGGACAAAAAGAACCGCATTTCTCTCCAGCTTCTTCGCGGGTGAGAGCTACGCAGTGGCGCCAAGCTGCTTTCGACCGTCCGATCGGAGCGGGCTCCTTCCACGATCCGGCTTGTTAGCGGCACGTGGGGTCGGTTTCGAGCGGCGGTGCTTTGCGGGCGGCGGCGCGCAAGTTCCCGGCGACGGGCGTGGCCCCTATCGCTCGGCGCGCCGCTTGGGGTTACTCGGAGGATAGAACTCTTTCGAACGCCTCGGTTGGAGCGGTGCTTTTTCGACGAGCCGTATAACATCGCGCTGGAGCCGTCGCGCTATTGTCCGTGGTAACTTGTGCCGCAGCGCGCGGCTCAGCGCGAGCGTTAGACGGACAGACCTAAGAACTCATCATTCTCTGTATCTTCTTCCGGTCTTGCAATCGTTAGCCGCGTCAGGCTGCTCTCGCCGGTTCGTTCGGAACCTGGCTCCTTTGGGCAACCGGCTGATCAGTCGCATGCGGTGCTGGCTTCGAGGCGGAGGCCTTTCATCGGTCGGCGGCGCGCGGGCCCATAGCAAACGGCCTGGCCACATTCTTGGCGCGCGCCGCTCGGGGTTGGTTGCCGCATCCATTGCTTACTTGAACGCCGATGTCGGAGCGGGGCTCCTTCGAGGGGCCGTCTAACCGCGCGCTGGAGCCGACGCGGCTTTTTCGTCTGTGGTAAGGTGTCGCCGAGCCGCGCGGCTCAGCGCGAATCGTTGATATGGCTGTCTTCTGTCAAGTGAGCAAACCCGTCCCGCCTCAGCGTCTTGGTGAGTTCTCCTATGAGCACGCTTTTTCCGTGCTCGTCGTGCTTCCAGGTCCGTCTGGTCGGCGACACCG
>JBGPHH010000148.1:0-10292 GCA_041484265.1 Vicinamibacteria bacterium | reverse complement strand
GTACGGGAACGACGCCGACGTCGTATACCCGTCGATCATCCACGAGAGCCGACCGTCCTCGCCGACGACCATGTAGGGATCGGGATCGAAGGTGAGGAACGGCGCCAAGACCCCGATACGCTCGCCGATGTTGCGCCGCATCAACAGCCGGCTCTCTGCGCTGATGTCGTCGCTGAACGGCACTTTCGTCACGTCGCCCTGCTCGGTGGCGATGAGGAGGCGCCGCAGGAACCCTCCAAGCACGATGCCGCCAGAACCTTCGTACGACGTGACGTTGTTCGTCTCACCCTGGGGATAGTTGAACTCTTTCTGGCGGGTCCGCACGTACACGTCGGTATTCGTCAGCTGCCCGAAATAGATCTCCGGGCGAGTCACCGTCAACCCGGGGATGGTGCTCTGCACCGGCATGTTGCTCAAGACCAGCGTGGGCAGCCCCTCAGGCGTGAAGCCGTTGACCGGATTCATCGTGACGCCGTAGCCGTGGGTATAAATCAGCTTCTCGTTGATCCAGTTGCGGCTGCTCCCTGGCAGCTTCTCGATGTTTAGCTCGCGCGTGGCGAGCATCATCTGGCGAATCTCCCCGTTGACCTCGTACCGGTCGATGTCGATGTCCGGGAAATCGTAGTACTGCTTGATTTCCTGGATCTGTCGCAGCGTGTCCTGCAGGGCGCGCCAGTCCCAGAGCCGGATATTCTTGAGCGTGTCCTGATTGTTGGCCGCATCGACGGACTCAACGCTGGTCTCAGCGGGAAACGCCTGCTGCGTGATGCGGTTGAGCGCGTAGGCCTGCCGCGTCATCTCGATGTTGTGCGCGATGTACGGGGTTTCACGCACCAGCTCGTTCGGCTTGACGATGAAGTTGCTGACGTACCAGCCGATCACACCCACGCCCGCGTAGCAGACCACGGCCGGCGCGATGGCGGCGACGAGCCACCGTGCTTTGGGCGCCGACACGGCGTTGACCAGCGCGACGATCGCCCCGACGATGAGCGCGGCCGAGACGACGAGCATGCCGGTGAGCGTGACGTTCGCGTCGGTGTAGGTGACGCCGCTAAATGTGGCCGTCGCGGTGTCGTCGAATAGTTGCTCGAACCGGCCGAGGTACACGCGGACGGCCAGCATCACCAGGAGGCCTGCGAAGGCGATGGACAAGCCGCGCCACCCCGCCGCGCCGACGTCAGCGTGGCGCTTGGTCAGGATGCGCGCGCCTCCGGTGATGACCACAAAGAATCCGGCGAGGGCGCAGACCAGGACGGCGAGCGTCAGCAGCCAGCTCGAGAGGATCTGCCAGGCGGGCAACGTGAAGAGATAGAAGGCCACCGGACGCCCAAAGATTGGATCGAGCACGGAGGCCGACTGAGGGAGTGCCTGCGCGCCGGGCCGGCCGTACCAATACAGAGCGAGCGTCGACCACTCGGCCATCATCCCGGCACCGGTGATGGCGGCCACGCCGAACGATGCGACGAGCGCGATGAGCCGCAGAACCGGTTCGACCGGAAGACGAAGCGGCTGACCATTGATCATGATGCTGCCGCCGGCGATCTCGCCCAGGCGCGCCGGCTTGAGTGCGAGAAACGAGCCGTATAGCACCAGGAACGTGACGGCCGCGAAGATGACAAAGGCGGCTGCCTGCAGGTTCAGCGTTCGCCAGAAGACGGCGGCGAACCCCAGCGAGTCGAACCAGAGCGCCTCGACGTAGTAGGACAAGGTCGTCCCGCCGCCAAAGAGGATCGCGGCAAGCACGACGAGCAGGAACACCACGCCGAGCCGTCGCTGCGGCCGGCGCGGCGGCGGCGACCAGTCGACCACTTGATGCTCAGGATCCTCGTGCCGCCCGTTCATGACCTGCCATTATCCTGCATGTGCTCGGACCCCAGCGCAAAAGTAATGAATGCTAATCTTGAGGCGACGATGAACGAGCTCAGGCTGCATAAGACCGTTGGCGTAACGGTCGGGGACGTCCAGGTGGGCGGCGGTGCACCGATCGTCGTCCAGTCGATGACGTTGACCGACACGGCCGATGCGCGGGCGACGGCGGCGCAATGCGTCGAGCTGGCCGAGGCCGGCTCCGACATGGTGCGGGTGACGGTCAACGTGCCGGAGGCCGCCGCCGCGGTGCCCGAGATCAAGCAGCGGATGCGCGACGCCGGCTGCCTCGCGCCTCTCATTGGCGACTTCCACTACAACGGACACCTGCTCTTGACGAAGTTTCCCGACTGCGCACGAGCGCTCGACAAGTACCGGATCAACCCGGGCAACGTGGGGACCGGTCGGCGGCGCGACGAGCAGTTCGCGACCATCTGCAAAGTGGCCGTGGAGCTCGGCAAGCCCGTGCGGATCGGCGTCAACGGCGGCTCACTCAACCAGGAGCTCGTCGTCACCAAGATGCAGGAGAACACGGATCGCGATCTCGGCAAGACGTCGGAGGAGATCATCAACGAGTGCATGGTGCTCTCAGCCGTTGAGTCGACGTCACTCGCGATCGAGAGCGGCCTCCGGACGGATCAGATCATCATTTCCTGCAAGACGTCACGCCCGCGCGATCTGATTGCCGTCTACCGTGCGCTGGCGAAAGAGACCGACCAGCCGTTGCACCTGGGTCTCACCGAAGCCGGCATGGGGACCAAAGGACTGGTCTGGTCGGCGTCGGCGATGGGTGTGCTGCTTGCCGAAGGCATCGGCGACACGATCCGGGTGTCGCTCACGCCGCGGCCCGGCGGCGACCGTCGCGAAGAGGTCTATGCCGCCTGCGAGCTGTTGCAGGCGCTTGGTCTTCGGTCGTTCTCGCCCAGTGTCACCGCCTGTCCGGGCTGTGGCCGCACGACGAGCACCACGTTTCAGGAGCTCGCCGAACGTGTTCAGGGTTACGTGCGCGACAAGATGCCGGAATGGAAAACCAAGTACGAAGGCGTCGAAACGATGACGCTGGCCGTGATGGGATGCGTGGTCAATGGTCCGGGGGAGTCAAAAGCAGCCAACATCGGCATCAGCCTGCCCGGGACCGGCGAAGCGCCCAACTGTCCGATCTACATCGACGGCCGGCATGTGACCACGCTGCGCGGCGGCTATGAAGAATTAGCCGCGGCGTTTCAGCATCTGGTGGATGACTACGTCGAACGAACGTACGCTCGACGCGTGTAAGTCTCAAGTCTGAAGTCTCAACTCTGGCAGACTTCAGACTTGAAACTTGAGACTCACTGAGTTTTTTGGAGAGAAGTGGCGGTGACGGCGGCGGATCCCGAGGGGCACTACGTGCTTGCCCGCCTCGGTCCGCCGCCTCCGCTTAGGAACAGTGCCGATCTAGCCGATCGGGAAGCCGATGCCGATCGAGAGCCGGAAATCGTTCACGCCAACCGTCGACATGATTCGGCGATAGCCGATATCGAAAATCGCATGGTACTTGTCGTTCAGCTTGTAGCCGATCCCGCCGCCGAAGTCGATTGCGCCATCGTTCGAGCTCGTGTCCGGGACTAACGGATTGCTCGGGCTGACGCTTTGGCTGCCGTGTGCAACACCGAATGCCACGTGCGCTTCTGGTGTCATTTGATTGATCGCCTTGAAGCTGTACAAGACGCCACCCAAGACCGTGTGAGTCTTCGAGCTGACGTCCACACCTCCCGAGGACTCCGTCTTGTATCCGCCGTCCACCACACCAACGATGCTCAGCTGCGGGTAGCCGATCGGAACTGAGACACCACCGAACCAGCCTGCAGGGACGCTCGAGCTGACGCCATTCGCACTGGCGTTGATGAACTGATAACCTCCGAAGACTTGTGTCTTGTCCTGGGCTGCTGCTGGCGACCCCATCGCGACAACGAGCGCGAATGCGGCGGCGGTCGACCAGACGAGCTTTGAGAAGTGTTTCACGTTCAAGTTCCTTTCTCCTGAGTGAAGCGCCGCGGAAGACGGCGCTTCGGTTAAGACCAACCAATGCTTCGCACGGTTTGGTCGAACTAGCCAACGATTGTAACAACTTTGTATCAGCCGTACCAGTTGGTATCGGCTGTTCCCATCCGTCCTACACGCTGCTGCGTGAGGATGTCACAAAACTGTGAAGGATGGACGTTAATGAACCGTATATGGTTCCCTGAGGGCGAAGGGAGCAATTTCGATGTCGAAGGGATCGCCGTCCTCGCTGACCATCTGATACGTGCCACATAAGACACCGGTCGGCGTCTTGAGCGGCCACCCCGAAGTGTACTGGAACGATTCTCCCGGCGCGAGGACGGGCTGTTCGCCGACCACTCCCGGCCCCGTCACCTCTTCGACGCCGCCGTTGGCGTCCGTCGCAATCCAGTGACGGCTGAGCAGCTGCACGGTCTCGTCCCCTTCGTTGGTAATGCGCACCGTGTAATGAAAGAACCACTGGCACTGAAAGGGCTGCGAGCGGTCGGGCGCGTACTGAGCCTCGACCTCGACGCGCACATTGTTGGTGACGGCCTCCGACGACACCGGGCCTGTCGAGCCGGGAGTGGTCGGGCGAGAGGTCGGAGCGCCTGATGGTTGATCCTTGGACTCGGGCATGATTGTTTTGACCGGGCCCTATCATACCAAGATAGTGCGAGTCGGTTATTGTCACGTTTGAGCAGGAGGTCCTCGTGGCCGATACCGTCCCAGAGCGCCAGCACGACACCGCAATCACTATTGGAGTACCGATTGCGCGCCGGCACATCCTGCTGTGCTGCGATCAGTCAACGCCCAAATGTTGTGACAAGGAACGGGGCCTCGCGGCGTGGGCGTTTCTCAAGGGGCGCCTGAAGGAACTTGGATTGTCTGAGCAGGGAGGCATCCTGCGCACGAAGGCCAACTGCCTCCGCATCTGCGAGGGCGGCCCTATCGCTGTCGTTTACCCAGAGGGAACGTGGTACCGGCTGTGTGATCCACCAGTCCTCGAGCGGATCATCCAGGAGCACCTCATTGGCGGCCGGACGGTGGCCGACCACCTGATCGCCGAGCATCCACTCCCGCCATCCACTCGATAATCGCGTGTTGCACGCCCTCGTAGACCGCCGCCTGAGCCGCGTTCTCTCGTCGCGACAGCTTGAACGAATGATCGCCGTCTTCGACGACGTGTAATTTCGGTGTGGGGGAGAGGCTGGACAGCACCGGCTCAAGCTCTTGCGGTGTACCAAAACTGTCGCGGCTGCCCTGGACGAACAACATCGGACGCCGAACGTTTGACAGGTGCGCGTCGCGCCGCTTCTCGGGTCGGCCCGGTGGATGCAGCGGATAGCCGAGCAGCACGAGCCCGGCAATTGGCAAGTCCGGGTCGGCGGCGGCCATCTGCGTCGCGATGCGTCCACCCATCGACTTCCCGCCGACAAATAACCGCCGCGCGGACTCGACCTCGCGTCGGATCAGATCGACCACTGCGTGATAACAGGCTTCGAGCACTGGCCCGCGATCGGGAATCCGCCGCCGCTGTTCCGTATACAGGAAGTTGAATGTCACGACGTCGAGTCCTCGCGCGGCCAGCGCGCCCGCGAACTCCACCATGAAGGCGCTCCGCTGGCTCGCGCCAGCGCCGTGTGCCAGGATGAGCGCAGCCCGGGGGGGTAACGGATCCGCCTGGTAGATGATCGCCGTGGTCGAGGCGCCTGCCTCGAGTGGAACGCGAAGCTCGCGAGGAGAGCTCAAGGAACGGGCGCGTGGCTGGATAAAGCGAGACCCAGGCCGTAGGTGACCGCCGCCTCGAGAATACCGACCATCGTCATTTCCGCGCCGCTGGCCCACCAACTTCTTGTCGTCACGAGCGCCTTCGACGCACCGACGGCGAAATGGGCGATGGTGCTGATGACAAACGAGGCGATGACTGCCGGCATGCCGACCGTGAAGAAGAAGGGGATGATCGGGATGAACCCGCCGATCGCCGTCGAGACGGTCGCCGACAGCGTGGAACGCCAGGGAGTTGGGAACGTCTCTTCGGAGAGCCCGAGCTCTTCGTGGACGAGCGTGCGCAGGAACTGCTCGGGCTCTTTGTGCATGCGCTCGGCCATCGCGCGCGCTTCCTCGGCCGAAAAGCCTTTGAGCTGGTAGAACAACTCCAGCTCGAGCATCTCTTCGTGCGGGTCTTCCTCGATTTCTGCCTGTTCGCGCGAGACCTCCGACTCGTACACCTCTCGCTCGGACTTTGACGCCAGGTACGCACCCGCACCCATCGACAACGCGCTCGCCAGCGTGCCGGCCAGCCCCGCGACCAGTACGACCTCGCTGCCGCCCGTATAGCCGGCCATGCCGGAGACGATGCCGAACACGGCGCCCAGGCCGTCGTTCACGCCGTAGATGGCGTCGCCGATCCAGCCGGTGCCTCGAACATGCCAGCGCTCGCGACGAAGGATCGTGTCGAGGGTCGAGCGCGGCGTGGGAATCGCACCACCGGCCAGGGCCCGGAGGACGATGGCATGGTCGCGTTCCTCGTGCATGGCCTGTTCGGCGATCTGCCGGTCCTGGGGGTCGGTCAGCCGGGCCAGCAACTCGTTGTACTCGGCCTCGGCTTTGGTCTCCTCCTGTTCCAGCCGGTTGAGGACGACGCTCGGATCGCCGATGCGCTGGAACCACGTGAGACCGCGCTCGATCTGCCCGGGATCCGGCCGGCGTCCGGTGACAGCCGTGATCCGATCGGACCAGCGAGCCGCGTGGACGGCTTCCTGATCGGCGAGCCGGGTCAGGATGTCGCGGCGCTTGGGATCGTGCTCACGTTCGGCGAGCAGCCGATACGTGTGCGCGGCCTCCACTTCCTGACGCCACATCTTCTCGACGGTCGCGAGATTCCTGTTGTCGAGGGATGGAGGAGTCATCCCGTCAGCTTCTCGAAAAGCACGATGGTTCCGATCCCCGCCGACATGAGCAGCACCTGGCGCACGCCGTTGGCGTCGATTTCCCCGCGGTGCAGATCGGGAATCAGATCGGACATCGCGATGTACAGCAGACTCGCGGACGAGAAGGCAAGGATGTACGGCCGGATACTGGGGACGACGCTCACCGCCCCGTACGCCAGCAGGGCGCCGACGATCCCAGACGCGCCGGAGACGATATTCAGGAGCAAGGCGCGCGTGCGACTGTAGCCGGAAGCGAGCAGGATCGCCACGTCGCCGACCTCCTGCGGGATTTCGTGGGCCGCCACGGCAATCGCGGTGTTGATGCCGAGCGGGACCGATGAGAGCACGGCCGCGCAGATGATCGCGCCATCGAGAAAGTTATGAAACGCGTCGCCGATGATGACGAGCGGCGCGGTGGCTCCGTGAACCTCACACTCGTCGGTGTGGCAGTGGCGAAGCAGCACAAGCTTCTCGAGGATGAAGAACACGATGATGCCGGCGAGCAACGTCCCGAGGACGGTGGCGGCGGGGAGCAGCATGAGCGCCTCGGGCAACAGCGCCAGGAGCGCCACGCCGAGCAGCGCGCCAGCCGCGTAGCTGACCAGCCAGGGCACGAGCCGCGTCCGGACCGAATCGGTGAAGAGAAGGAGAGACGACGCGACGAGCAGACCGCCACAGCTGCCGAGAATGCTCAGTCCAATCGTCGTCGCGAGCAAAGGCACGCGACATTCTACCGGGTTATCTCAATTTGCGATGTACCCTCGGCGGGCGCGGACGTGGTACGCGCCGCCTTCCACCTCCACACGGATGGAGTGCCATTGTCCGTCTTTCTGTCCAGGCGACGAGTAGCCCAGGAAGTACTGTCGGCTCAGTTCGTCGGCGATGCCGGCGACGGTGCCCTCCAACCCGCGGGCGTCGCTGATGACTTCGGTGCGGCCGCCGCTGTCATCGGTCATGTCGCGGAGCGCCGCAACATTGGCGGGATCGCTGCTGCGAGAACGGGGCGAGGCACCGCTCTTCCCGGCACCCTGAGCGCCAGGCAGCAATTGGAAGAAGCCTCCGCGACCCCAGCCGCCCGGCGCGGGCGGAAACGGAACGGGTGGCCGCGGTGAACGCTGGCGTCTGGGCGGAGGACGATAGGTCGGCGGACCGTCGATCCCGATCGCATACACGAGCGCGTCGCTCTCTCGAATCCTTTCCTTGAGGTCGCGAAGCCCGATGCGGCTCGAGGTATCGTTGCCGTCCGAGACGACCAGGAGGGCCTTCTTCTGGTTTCGTCCTGTCGCGGCGAGTGCAATCGCCGCGGCGACCGTGTCGTACATCGCCGTGCCTCCGGTCGGGGCCGTCCGCTCCAGCACCCGGCCGACCAGTTGCCGATCGGCCGTCCAGTCCTGCACGAGGATGGGAAAATCGCCAAAGCGGTAAAGGAAGATCTCGTCCTGCTGGCTGCCCAGGTCGCGCAACAGGCCTTCGAGGGCGCGGCGGGCGGCCTTGATTTTTTCGCCCGCCATGCTATCGCTCGTATCGAGCGCCACGCCAAGGCTCACCGGCACGCGATCGACGCTGAAGTGCGTCACATCGACGCGCTGGTCGTCCTCGTAGACGGCAAAGTCCTCCTTCCGCAGGTCGGGGACGAACCGCCCGTTTGAATCGGTGATCGTCGCATGGATAGCGACGAAATCGACGCCGCCTTTGAATCGAAACGGGTCCTGGTCCGCCGATTCCGGCCGCTGGCCGTTGAGCGGAGCGGCGAGCACGGCAACGAGAGCCATGAACAGCAGGACGGAACGCGTGACCAATTGCTTCACCGCGGTTTCATCCCCTCGACAAACACGAGGCCTTCGCGTTCCGCGAGCGTGCGCACGGGTCTGAAGACGCTCGCCAGCTCGTGGCGCGCCTCGTCGGACGCGACAAATGGCGGCCCGGCCTGGGCCCGCGTCAGAAGGGCCCCGAGGCCGGCGCGAGGAGTGGCGCCGATGAGCACCACGCGTCCGCCGGGCCGCAGGACGCGTTGAAGCTCGCGCACGATGGCGAGCCGATCCGCGGGGACCGTCGAGCCGAAGAGCCCGCCGGTGTCGTCGACGACGGCGACGTCGAAGGCCCGATCGGCGAGCGGCAGGTGTGTGAGCGGTCCGACTTCGACCTCCACGAGGACGCCGGCCCCGGCCGCGCCCTTGCGCGCGCGGACGGCTGAGGCTTCGTCGGGCACGATCGCGACGGCCTGCCCCGACAATCCGACTTTACTGGCCACGGCGCCGAGCCGTCCGCCGTGTGCGCAGCCCAGCTGGACCAGGCGGTCGCCCATCTTCACGCCCGTCATGCCGACGACGAGCATGTAAGGGTCGCCACCCCGAGCGAAGAGGCTCATCGCCATCGGGGGTACAGTTTACTGCCGACTGCCGACTGCCGACTGGTGACTGGTGACTGGCGACTGATATAGTCTTGCCCCGTGCCTACACCCGTTGACATCGCACCCGCGCGCGGCCGGCTGGGCGTGCTCCTCGTCGGCCTCGGCGCCGTGAGCACCACGACCATTGCCGGCGTGCTTGCTATTCGAAAAGGATTGGCCAAGCCCATCGGCTCGCTGACGCAGATGGGCACCGTGCGCCTCGGCAAGCGAACGGAGGGCCGGTCGCCGAAAATCAACGAAATCCTGCCGCTCGCCTCGCTCGACGACCTCGTGTTCGGCGGCTGGGACATTTTCGAGGAGGACTCGTACGCCGCCGCGCGCACGGCCGGCGTCATCGAGCCGGCGCTGCTCGAGAAGGTGCGGCCGGAGCTCGAGCAGATTCGTCCGTGGCCGGCGGTGTTCGACCAGCGCTACGTGAAGCGGCTGGCCGGACCGAACGTCAAGAAGGGCAAGAACAAGAGGGACCTGGCCGAGCAGCTCATCGCGGACATTCGCAAGTTCAAGGCCGACCACAAGCTCGATCGCCTCGTCATGGTCTGGTGCGGCAGCACGGAAATCTTCATGACCGAGGCGCCCGCGCACACGTCGATCGAGCGCTTCGAGCGCGCCCTCGAGGAGAACGATCCGTCGATCCCCTCGAGCATGGTGTACGCCTACGCGGCGATTCGCGAAGGCATTCCGTACGCGAACGCCGCGCCGAACCTGACGGCCGACATCCCGGCGCTCGTGGCGCTGGCCGCCATGACCAAGGCGCCGCTCGCGGGCAAGGATCTCAAGACCGGCCAGACGCTGATCAAGACGATCATCGCCCCCGGTCTCAAGGCGCGGCTGCTGGGCGTCGCAGGCTGGTACTCAACCAACATCCTCGGCAATCGAGACGGCGAGGTGCTTGACGATCCGGAATCATTCAAGACCAAAGAAGAGAGCAAGAAGTCGGTGCTGGACTACATCCTCCAGCCGCAGCTCTACCCGGATCTGTACAAGGACCTGTGCCACGTCGTGCGCATCAACTACTACCCGCCGCGCGGCGACAATAAAGAAGGTTGGGACAACATCGATCTCGT
>JBGPHH010000147.1:0-10292 GCA_041484265.1 Vicinamibacteria bacterium | reverse complement strand
CATCCAGAGCTTGTCGCTCAGCCAGAGGGGCAGCGCCATCAGGTAGGACTTCAGACCGCGCGGCGCACACGCGATGTAGGTCTCGATCAGGCGAGTGAACTTGACGAGCGGCTTTTCATAGAAACCGACGAGATCGAGCTCGCGCGCGCTGACACCTGCCTGGCGAAGACAGTACTCGACCGCCTTCGACGGAAATCCAGGATCGTGCTTCTTCCGCGTGAAGCGCTCTTCCTGCGCAGCGGCGAGGATCCGGCCGTCCTCGACGAGGCACGCCGCCGAGTCGTGGTAATAGGCGGAGATCCCGAGGATGCGCGTGGGCACTTTAGAACAACGTATAGATGAAGGGCGCGACGGCACTCGACTGCGAAAAGACGATGAGCAGCCCGAACAGGATGAAGACGATGATGATGGGCACGAGCCAGTACTTCTTCTCCTGCATCAGGAAGTGCCAGAGCTCGGATAAGACTCGGCTTTTACTCATGGTCAGCAGTCAGCATTATTTACTGGCGGCGGGGCCCCACCCCCGCCGCCAACTTACGCCGATGCCTCGCCTCGGATTCGCTTGTCCTCGGCTCGGCATGGCCGCAGGCGCGTTCAATACATTCTCCAATAGTGCTTGTGATCGCGATAGCGAGCCGGATAGGGCGACCAGCCGGGCCACCGGTCGCGCCGGCGCGCCAGCGGGTCTTTGCCGGCCAGGCGCCAGACGATCGACAGCGGCGTCAAGACGAAGAAGAACAAGATACTGAGGAGGATGCGTGCGTTGACGTATCCGAGCGCCCGCGAAAATCGCCACCAGACGCCGCTCGGCCATTTGAGAAGCGGCGGGTGCACGAGACCGCACGCGAGGAGCACCAATCCGATGCCACCGACGATCTCGGCGCGACCGACCCGGTTGCGCCACAACAGCAGCGCGGCGATCGCGCAGAGGACGAGCCCCACCGAGACGCCGAACGACCGTTCAGGATTTCGCGGGCCTCTGGGATGCATGCAGAAAAAGAAGGTACCATAAACGGCTCGTGAAGCTGCACACCAGGCTCTTCCTCGCGCTTCTGCTCGGCGCGGCCCTTGGCGCCGCGCTTCACGGGCGCACTGACGTTCTCTGGGTCACGACGGTCAACGCCAACCTGCTCCGGCCCATCGGCCAGCTGTTTCTCCGATCGATCTTCATGATTGTCGTGCCCATGGTGTTCTCAGCGCTGGTCATCGGCGTCTACGACCTCGGCAAGGGGCACGACCTGGGCGGAGTGGCGGGACGGACGCTCTTCTTCACGGTGGTCATGAGCGCGCTGTCGGTCCTCATCGGCATCGCGCTCGTGAACATCATCAGGCCTGGCGATCGCGTGGATCTGCGCGGAACCGCGCCGGCAGTCGCGGACGTGCAGGCGGTCGCGGCCGACGCCGCGGCAGTGAAACCCATTGGCGACGTGATCGTCGATCTCATCCCCCGCAATCCGATCGACTCGGCCGTCCGGGCGCTCGACGGCGAGATGCTGCCGCTCATGGTGTTCGCCGTCATCTTTGGCATCGCCGTCAGCGCCACTTCGTCCGGCGCAGGCGGCCACAACGTGCTGATACGGCTGCTCGAACAAGTCTTCGACGCCTGCATGCGCATCGTGCACGTCGCGATGAAGTTCTCGCCGGTCGCCGTGTTCGCCATCACTTTCAATACGGCATTTACCTTTGGCACCGGCGTGTTTGCGTCGCTGGTCTTGTACGTCATCACCGTGATTGTCGGCCTGCTGCTGCAGCAGTTCGGGGTCTATTCCGCCTTGCTGCGCGTCGTGGCGCGCCGCTCACCGGTTGAATTCTTTCGCAATTGCCGGGAGGTGTACCTGTATGCCTTCTCGACGGCTTCGTCCAACGCCACATTGCCGCTGGCGCTCGACGTCGCCGACAGCAAGCTGCGACTCCCGCCCGACATCGCGCGTTTCGTGCTGACCGTGGGAGCGACGGCCAATCAGAACGGCACGGCGCTCTTCGAGGGCGTCACGGTGCTCTTTCTCGCACAGGTGTACGGGCTCCATCTCGGTGTCGGTCAGCAGATTCGCGTAATGCTGATGTCGATTCTCGCCGGCGTCGGCACGGCGGGTGTGCCGGGTGGGGCGCTGCCGATGGTCTTGATCGTGGCGCAATCGGTCGGCGTGCCGGCCGAGGGCATGGGACTCATCTTCGGTGTGGACCGGCTGCTCGACATGTGCCGCACGACGGTCAACGTCAGCGGGGATCTCGTGATCGCGGCGCTCGTGAGCGGCAAGAAACGCCGCTCATGAATTGCAGATAGACTGGAGGTTCTCCATGCGACGGACGATCGGATTGCTTGCGATCGCGCTCGGCATCGCCGCGGCTCCTGTGCGCGCTCAGGCACCAGACAGCCGGCTGACGATTGCCGATGTCGAGAAGCTTTCCGGGCTGAAAGGCGTGACTCAGGTGGCCAAAGCACCAGCGCGCGGGGCCGGCGGCAACCTGAATTTCGCTGGGCCGGAAGGCAAGCTGCTCCTCATGGTCAATTTCGGCAGCGCGTCGCTCTATGACGGCGCGAAGAAGACGCCGATCACGCTCCACGCGCTCGTGCCCGGCCTCGGCGACGAGGCGTTCGACGGACCGGCAGCCGGTGACGTGCAGTACACGCTGTACGTGAAGAAAGGCGCGAAAGCCTTCTCGCTCGCCACGTTCTTCGTGCCGCGCTCACGCCCGTTGCAGCCGCGCTTGAGCATGGATCAGCTCAAGGCGGCCGCCAGGGTCATTCTCTCCAGGCTGTAGCGGCATCGGCTCCGATCATGTTCACGGAACGGCAACCGCCAGTTCCGCAGCGTAGAGCATCGTCCGGTCGTCGTCGCGCGCGTTCCACTTCATCAGCGTCTCGACGCTCTTCTGCACGGGCCCGCTGACCACCTGCCGGCCGTTCACTGTCACCGTCACCGGCTTGCTGAAGTCGACGACCTCGGGCGACAGGAGCAGCGTGAACTGCCGGACGCCGCGCGTCCGCGCCTCGAACGCGTTGCCGGTGCGCGTCACGTCCACGCGCCCACCCTGGCGCCGGCGTTCGAACACCGGACGCTCTCCGGCGCCCGTCTCGACGGTGTTGACATCGGGCAGCTTCACGTCCGACGGGCGCGGGCCGAGCGCGGTGATGACCAGCCACTTCTCGCGGTTATAGCGGTCGGTGCGATCGGTTTCCCACGAGAGCTTCGAGGGATGTGGCGTGCGCGGGCGCGTCGATGCCCATTGCTCGAACAGCGGACGCTCCTCGGGCCACCAGCTCGTGGTGTGCCCGGCGTCGGGGTGAACGTGATGGATGATGTCCACACCGGCCCGTTCGTACATGCGCACGAACGGCACGACCGAGTCGGCCGGATACAGCGGATCCTTCCCGCCGTTGACCGCAAAGACCGGACAGTTGACGGCGTTGGTCGGGTAGAGCTGCTGCTCGGCGCCGGTGTCGGGATTGGCCAGCACCAGCGGATGCCCGATCAGGATCGTGCAATTCGCAAACGGCGTCGCCTGCCGCATGGCCCAGAACCACACGCCGGTGCCACCGTCGGACGCGCCGGCCATCGAGACGCGATTCTCGTCCACGTTGTACTTGCGCTTGATCGCGTCCATCAGCTTCATGACGTTGTCGACCTGGCTGCCCCGCCACCACTCCATGTCGAGGTACGCGCGCGGCTGCAGGACAATCTGCGACTCGTCGGTTGGAATGCGATTGGTCGTCAGCCCGCCGCGTCCGCCCCGCCCCTGCGGTGTCGGCTGGCCCGGGCGCGGCGCCTCGCGTCCAACGCCTCCATGGAGCTGCACGCGCAGGGGCCACTTCCGGTCCGGCGTGTAGCCGGCCGGCACGTCAATCGTGTTGTCGAGCAGCGTGCCGTTGATCGACGTCGGCATCTGCGACACACCCGACGGCTGCGGCGAGTAGCTCCTGCCCTGCTTGACCCGGGCGTAGACGGCGTCGAACGCGGCGCCGGCGCGGACGATACGGTCGATGCGACCGTCGGCCTGTCCAGCGTCGTTGGCCGACCAGAAGGCCGTCAGCGCCTGGTCGAGGGATTCGTCCGGCCGCGGGGCCTGGGCGACACCAGCGGTCACCGACAGGACGAGGCCGACCACGCCAAGGGCAAGTCGTTTCATAGCGGTTGGAATTCTACCGCAGGCATTCGACCCTAGTCAGCGCGCAAGGCCTCACAGGGGTCGACGCGACCGGCACGCCTCGCCGGAAGCCAGGCCGCCAGAAGCGCGACAGCACTCAGGACGAAGGGCACCGCGAGGAAGACGACGGGATCCAGGGGTTTCACTCCAAACAGGAAGCCTGAGATGAAACGGGTGAGACCGAACGAAGAAGCCAGGCCAATGGCAACCCCGGCCGCTGCCAGGCGCGCGGCTTGAAGGACCACCATGTTTCTCACGACGCTCCTGTCGGCTCCCAAGGCCAGGCGAATGCCGATTTCCGGCGTGCGCACCTGCACCGAGTAGGCGAACAGCCCGTATACGCCGATCGCCGCGAGCACCAGCGCCGAGAATCCAAATGCCGTCAGCAGCGACATGTTGAAGTCGGATCGTGCGGTCGATTGTCCGGTGACTTCCTCCATCGAACGAATACGCGCCACCGGCACGCCGCCGCTCGCCTGCTGGAGCTCGTGTTGGATCGCCGCCTGCAAAGCATGTGGCTCGACCGCAGTACGAACGACCCAGGCCACCGCTCCACGAACGATGCGGGCATTCAGACCGTCCGTCAACTGCGCCGCCGGAACGTACATGGTTGGCTGAGGGTTCCGGTCGAATGGGCCATCGTGCACGTTGCCGACAATCCCGATGATTTGCCGCGCGGGTTCCTCAAACTCCGGGCCAGTCCCCTTCCCGATGAAGATGTGGTCGTTCAGCGGATCGCCATCCTTCCAGGACTGGCGCGCCATCGCTTCGTTGATTACGACCACCCGAGCGGCGTCAGCGCGATCTTGATCGCTGAAGAGGCGGCCGCGCAGCAGGGGAATCTTGAAGACGTTGAAATACCCCGGGGAGACACTCGTCCACGGGCCAAACCCATGAAACGGACCGTTTAGCGGGCGCCCGACGATGGTGTAGGGAAACACGGCCCCACCTTCCACCGGGAGGTACGTCGAGTACGCCGCCGCCACCACCCCGGGGAGCGTCTCGATTCGTCCAACACTGTCGCGAATCAGTTGGTCCACCGCTGCGGCCTTCTCGAACCGCGGACCGCTGAGCGACATGCGAAGCGTGAGGACGTTGTGGACTTCGACTCCGGGATCCACGGACCTGAGGGCAATGAGTGTTCGAATGAGAAGCGCGGCTCCGGTCAGCAGGACGAGCGCGAG
The DNA here is from genome assembly GCA_041484265.1 of Vicinamibacteria bacterium. Classification (GTDB taxonomy): domain Bacteria; phylum Acidobacteriota; class Vicinamibacteria; order Vicinamibacterales; family CAVVIG01; genus 2-12-FULL-65-11. The sequence goes on along the minus strand of JBGPHH010000147.1, from coordinate 4,962 downwards.
TGCCATCTCCCCAACAACCAGCAGCGCGCCCGCTGTGTTCGCGCGAGCGCCGGAACCCGAGCGTGCACGTCCTTTTTTCAACGTTGTGGCGAGGTCGGCCCGGGATGCGAGAAGGGCAGGGACCGTCCCGCACACGACGGCGGTGGCAATGGAAACCAGTCCGGTGAAGAGCAGGACCCGCCAATCCACGACAACCGCTGATCCATTCACCCCAACAAGAGGGATGTTGCCGGGATTGAGCGCCAGCAGCATTCGGATGCCCAGCATGCCAAGCACCAGCCCCGCCACGCCGCCCGACACGGAAAGCAGCGCACTCTCCGTGAGCAGCTGACTGATGATTCGCCCGCGTCCCGCTCCCATCGCTGCCCGAATCGCGATCTCGCGCGTCCGGCCCGCGGCCCGAACGAGCAACAGATTCGCGACGTTTGCACAGGCAATCAGCAGCACGAACGTGACGGCTCCGAGGAGGATCCTCAGAGACGGGCGCACGTTACTGACGAGGGCGTCGTGCATCACCTGGACACCGAAGCTGGCCTGGGGACCCATCCCCAGCGCCTTCGGGAAATCGCGGCGGAACCCGTCAGCGGCGATCTGCAGCTGCGCGTTCACCGTGGCGAGCGTGACACCGGGAGCAAGGCGACCCTGGGCTGTGAAATAGTGAACTTGATTGGTGCTGTCGGAAGCGATCGCCAGGGGTATCCACGCATCGACCGGTTGCGGAGAGACAGTCTCGACGCCAGGGGCCACGATGCCGATAACCTCGTAGGGGCTGTCGCTGAGCGATATCTTCTTGCCAATCAACTGAGGATCGCGGCCAAAGGCTCGTCTCCAGAACCCATCGCTGAGAACGGCCACCTGACCGCCGTTCGGACGGGTTTCATCGGCGGTAAACGTGCGCCCTCGCGCGAGCGGGAGGCCGAAGAGACGGAAATAGTCGGCCGTCACCCACGCCGTCTGCACCTGCTCGGGCGAGTCCGATCTGCTCAAGTTCGTGATGCCATACCGAAAACCGGAGATGTCCTGCACGCCGGTGGTCTGTCGGCGCCAGAGATTGAATTTCTGATCGGAGGTCAGGTACGAGGGACCACTATCCCGATACGTGGTCGCGAACACGACGAGTCGATCGGGATCGACGTAGGGAATCGGCTTGAGGAGGACCGCGTTGACGACAGAAAAGACAGCGGTGGTGGCGCCGATCCCGAGCGCGAGGGCCGCGACCGCGACCATCGAGAAACCCGGACTTCGGCGGAACGCGCGAAGGGCGTAGAGGATATCTTGCCGGAGATGATCGGAACGCATTGCAGATTTCAGATTGAAGATTTCAGATTTATTGCAGATTTGTTTTCAATCTGCAATCTGAAATCTTCAATCTGCAATGCAAATTGCTGTTGTGAGTTGGCGGGGTCGACGGGACTCGAACCCGCGGCCTCTGCCGTGACAGGGCAGCGTTCTAGCCAACTGAACTACGACCCCTTCGGTGACGCTCTGACATTGATGATTGGCGATTTGTGATTGATGATTGAATCTTGAAGACCCGCTGTCCCAGGTTCCTCAAAACCGCGGTTTGCTCTCAGCAATCCGCAATCCAAATCATCAATCAACAATCCGCAATCAGCAATTCTCGATCGCGTGATGGTGGGCGGTACAGGACTCGAACCTGTGACAGCCGGCGTGTAAAGCCGGTGCTCTACCAACTGAGCTAACCGCCCCTACCGCCAAAACGCATTATTATACGTTGCCTTCCACACGAGCAGCAATACGGCGGCGAGCACGCCGACGAGCGCGCGGTGCTCGTGATTGGCCATCGCTCGTGACCAGCTGAACCGTTGATCGGCGCGTCCACTCGCGCTCTGGCTCCCAAGAAACGCACGCTCGCTCCTGATGGATGCGGTCAGTGTGGCCACGAAGTAGACCGCGATTAGGAGAGCGACCACCACGCTCGCCGACGCGATCGCCAGTCCAGCGCCGATGACCGACGACCCCAAGTACAGCGGGTGCGCCAGCCAGCGATATGGGCCCGACGTGGTGACTTCCCGCGCTTTCGTGAGGTGTCCCGCCGCCCAGATGCGCAAGGCCTCGCCCACGACCGCAATCGCGACACCGGCGACAAGCGTCGCGTCGGTCGGCCGCGCAAGCCACAACACCGGCGCTCCGAGAAGGAATCCGATGGTGACGCGCCGCCTGACGAGCGTCGCGAAAAGGTTCTTCATCAGACAGACCCAACCGCGAGGCGCGGCTCGATCGCGGCGAGCACTTCTTCGACCTCGATGTCGAACAGGCACATCCGCGGACGAGTGCAGCGCCGCAGATGGTGACACTGGCACACCGCGTCGCGTGAGATGGTGACCGCGTCGGGCGACAGCGGTCCGTTGCGCGACGGCCGCGTCGGGCCGTAAAGGCCGACGACCGGCGTACCGAGCGCCGCCGCGATATGCGTGGGACCCGTGTCGCCAGACACCACCACCACGGCCCGACCGACCAGCGCGACGAGATCGGCGATCGACGTCGGCGGCGCCAACCGCGCCGCACCCGAGGCGCCGGCCACTACGTCCCGCGCGATCGCCTCCTCCCCCGGTCCCCACACCACAATCGACATGATGTTGTGCCGCTCGCGAAGCGCCGCAGCGAGCGCGGCGAAGCGTGCGGCCGGCCAGCGCTTGTTCGGCCATGCGGCTCCCGGGTTGAGCACCACATACCGGCCTTGCACTTCGTCTCGCGCCTTTCGCGCGATCTCCGAATCGATGCGCTCGATGGGAAACTCTGGCGTGCCGATCGCGAGACCAAGAGACTTCAGGAGCCCGAGGTTCACGTCCACCACGTGCCGCGTCTCCTTCGTGTCGTACATGCCGTCGCCACCCGGGTCGTGCGTTTCGGTGTAGAACAGCCGGGCGAGCCGCTCGCGCAGGTAGCGGGACGAGAAGCCAATCACGCGTGCCGCACCGGAACTGCGCGCGAGCACCGCAGACTTCAACAGCCCCTGCAGGTCCAGCACCACGTCGTACCGGGTTCGCCGCAGCTCGCGAATCGCCGTTAGAAACGAAGTCCCGCCGCCCGCATCGCCTCCGTCATCGATGACCAGCCGGCGATCGATCACTGGCACAAGATCCAGGATCGCCCGATGCCGGGCGCTGACCAGCCAGTCGATGCGCGAGGGTGGAAACGCCCGGCGAAGGGCCGCGGCAACCGGAATCGTGTGGACGATGTCGCCGAGGGCGCCCAGGCGGACGACGAGGAAGCGGGAAGGAGTAGTCCCCAGCCTCTAGCCCCTGATCTTCGTGAGCAGATCGCGGGTCGCGTGGTCCTTTGGATCCCCGACGATCGCGATGCGACCGCCGTACCCGCGCACCACCGCTCGCTCCGGCACCGTGTCGGCGGTGTAGTCGGTACCTTTGCAGTGAACGTCCGGCGTAAACCGCGTCAGCAGCCGCTCGACGTTCGCATCCGCGAAAATGACGACGTAGTGCACGCCCTGCAGGGCGGCGACAATCTCGGCGCGGTCGGCAGCGGACTGAATCGGCCGCCCGGCGCCTTTGAGCGCAGCGACCGACCGATCATCGTTGATCGCCACGATCAGACGATCGGCCTCGGCTGCCGCCCCCCGCAGATACCGCACGTGGCCCACGTGTAGCAGATCGAAGCAGCCGTTGGCGAACGCGATGGTCCGCCCGGCAGCCCGATCGCGCGCCACGGCGTCGGCGAGCTGGGTCTCAGTGAGGATCACGGGCGGCGCCCCTGGGCGGTCCCTCTTGCGACCAGTTTTCGGTCGTCGTGTCGTGATCGCTCGTCACGGCATCGGCCAACTCCCTCGCTGACACTGTGGCCGTTCCCCTCTTCATCACGACGAGGCCGCCGGCGTAGTTGGCCAGGCGCGCGGCTTCGTAAAACGACGCGCCCGCCGAAAGCGCGAGGCCACAGGTGGCAATGACGGTATCGCCCGCGCCGGTCACGTCCGCGACTTCGTCAGACCCGAAGATGGGAATGTGCACCGTCGGCCGCCGGGGCTCGAAGAGGGCCATACCGCGGCTGCCGCGCGTTACCAGCACGGCCCCCATCTTGGTTCGCGCGAGCAGCCGTCGGCCTGCCCCTTCGAGGGCGCCCGCTTCGTCGTTCATCCGAATCCCGAGTACCGCCTCGACTTCGGATTCGTTGGGCGTGCAGGTCGTCAAGCCGCGGTAGTCGAGCAGGCGGTAGCGCGAATCAACGAGCACCGGCACCGGCCGGCGGCGCGAGCGCCGTGCGAGGCGTCGGCGCACGAGGGCGGCCAACGCCGGCGTCACCAGGCCGGATCCGTAATCGGACAGCAGCACCGCATCGCACGCGTCGAGCGCGGGACCGAGCCGGCTCGCGAGCGCGCGGCTCACCGTGTCGGCCAGCGGCCAGCCCGCTTCGCGGTCGATCCGCACGATCTGCTGCTTGGCGGAATGCACGCCGCCCGCGAGAATCCGCGTCTTGACAGGCGTCCAATAGCCGCGCGTCCGGACGACATGCCGTCGGTCTACACCGGCGTGAAGGCTGGCCAGCAGGCGGCGACCTTCTGGGTCTGCGCCGACCAGGCCGACAAGACACGCCCGGCCGCCAAGCCCCGCGACATTGTTCGCGGCGTTCCCGGCGCCGCCGGCCACCATCTCCGTCGCGCTGTAGCTCAGGATGAGGACCGGCGCCTCGCGAGAGACGCGCGCCACCTCGCCATAGATGAACTCATCGGCAATGACGTCGCCAATGACGAGGACGCGCCGGCTCGAGAAGCCGTCGATGAGCCCGAGGAGACGCTCTTTGCGCTCTGCCTCGCCGGCCAACGGATGAACGGAACGAGCGATCAACATTTATGATTGGCGATTGGTGATTGATGATTGCTGGCGATTGATAATTGTGGATTGGAGATCGTTCAAGATCCAGTGCGAAGCGTCTCCGAGATTGTCGACGACGGCGTCGGCGGTGACCTCGGGGCGCGGATGCGACTCT
>JBGPHH010000146.1:0-10420 GCA_041484265.1 Vicinamibacteria bacterium | reverse complement strand
CCTCGGAAGAGGGATACCCCTGGCGGTTATCGAGCGAATATATCACGTCGCACCGACCTGCTTGTTTCCAACCCTCGGCGCAAACCGCTCGCTAACACGGCTGTTGCAGGCAGCTGGACGAGATGAAACAACCCATTGTGATCGAAGGGGACGATCACATGCACGCCGAGCGTACTCGCCTGAACCGCAGCGGCCACGATGCTCAGTCCGATTCCCACGGCGATGATCCCCGCTTCCCACGGCGATGATCCCCGCGCCAGCCAAGCGCCCGGTCGTGCTCAAGAAGGCATACATCGCGAGCGCTGCAACCATGGCCGCGGCTTCGTACACGACAAAGATGAGAAAGGCACCACCCAGCAGCTGGGTCAGCGCGGAAAAGCTCGCGCCGATCCCGACCGCCCACGGGAAGAGAGCCCGCGCTGCGGCCTCGCCTCGCCAATCGCGCACAGCACCAACGAGGACGAGCGCGACAGTCAGACCCAACGACAAGTACAGCGGCCACCAGAGGACCGCCACGACAGATTCTGACAATTCCAATCCGTGCGTCACTGTCCCGAGCACCGAAGCGAGCCCCAGCAGCCCGAACACCCAGCACCACAAGGCTTTCTTCCAGGCCGCGTTCACTGGGATCGCCATGAGCCGCCACAAGACCGCGAGACACAGAAGACCGAGGGCGGCATCGGTGGCGGCCGTCGTCAACTCTGTCGCGGAAGGGTTGAGGCGCACAAAAGACCCGTCAAGGCTGCCGGCACGACGTAACCGAGCGCAGTGGGCGGCCGAGTGTCGTTGGCAGTGATATACACCGCCAAGACCGGTGCGAAGAAGGCCAGCGCGAGAAGTGAGGTGCCGGCCCCGAGGAGTGCCGCGTGCCGAGACGTGCGCGTCCGCGTGAGATCGGCCAAGCAGGGACCCCAAACGCGAGGGCGGCAGTCGATCGAGGCCTGTGGACGACGAACGTTCCAGTTGCTCGCACACGCGCTTCCGCGCCCATCGCTCACCTCACGTCTTACGCGAGCTTTCGCAGAATGAAGCATTTCAGATAGTAGGTCTCAGGGACGCCGAGCAAGACGGGATGATCGCGTCCTTGCATCCGCTTTTCAACAACGGTGACGGCTGCCCGCGCGTCGATCGCTGCTTCGTAGACGATTTCCCCGAACGCCGCTTCGCCGACATTGTACGAACAGCTGCACGTGACGAGCGTCCCACCCGGAGAGAGCAGCTTCAACGCGCGCAGATTGATCTCCTTGTACCCCGCGTGCGCCTTGACCACGGCTGCCTTGTTTTTCGCAAAGGCTGGGGGATCGAGCACGATCGTCTCAAATCGCTCGCCCAAACGCTCCAGCCCGCGCAGCTCGTCGAAGACGTTGCCGACGCGGGCCTCGACCGTCAGCCCGTTGCGCCGGGCGTTCTGCCGCAGTCGCGCGATGGCGTCTTCCGACACGTCGATCGCGACGACCTCTTGACATCGGCGTCCGAGTACCAGCGAGAACCCGCCGTGGTACGCAAAGCAATCGAGGAGCCGGCCTCGAGCGTATCCTGCCGCCGCAGCCCGATTCTCACGCTGGTCGAGAAACAATCCGGTTTTCTGACCTCGTCGCAGATCGGCCTCGTACTCGACGCCAAGCTCAGTCACGGCCACCGTTTCTGGGACGTCGCCAGAGAGCACCTCCACCCGTTGTTCGAGTCCCTCGAGCAGCCGCGCCCGCGGATCGTTGCGCGCCAGAATCCCGCGCGGGCGCAGCACCTCAGTCAACGTCGACAGCACGGTCGGAAGCAGCCGATCCATCCCCTGGGACAGCGTCTGGACGACCAGATAGTCGCCGTACCGATCGACGATGAGCGAAGGCAGCCGATCGGATTCGCCATGCACGAGCCGGTACGCGGTCGCCTCGATGCCAAGCGTCTCGCGAAACGCGATGGCCGATTCGATCCGTCGCCGCACGAGCGCGTCGTCGGCCGGCTCTTCACCGCTCGTCAGCATCCGGAGCGCGATCTGCGAACGACTGCTGTAGAGCGCGTGCCCGAGCTGCCGTCCTCGCGGGTTCCGGACGGTCACGAGGTCGCCAGCTTCGGCGTGGATGTCGCCCAGGTCCGCGCGATAGATCCACGGATGGCCGGCGTTCAGCCGTTCCTCGCCTCGCGCGGAGATGACAACAGTCGGGTTCAAGGTTCAGGGTGCAGGGTTCAGGGTTCGACTTGTCGGGTTCAGAGTTCAGGGTGCGCCTCATCGTTTCGGGTTCCGCGTTAGACGTCAAGCGGTGGTTCGGCAGAACCCAGAACCCAGAACCCGACAGGTCGAACTCTGAACCCCGAACCCTGAACTCTGAACCCATAGTAAACTTGCCCGTTGTGCGCGTTGCGATCGGCGCCGATCATGCCGGCTTTCTGCTCAAAGAGCATCTGAAGCGCACGCTCCAGAGCCTCGGTCACGTCGTCGACGATCACGGCACCAACAGCGAAGCGTCGGTCGATTACCCGCCGATCTGCATCGGCGTGGGCCGGGCCGTTGCCGAAGGCCGTGCAGATCGCGGCATCGTACTGGGTGGCAGCGGACAGGGCGAGCAGATCGCGGCCAATAAGGTCCCGGGCGTTCGGGCCGCGCTCTGCAACGATCTCTATACTGCGCGGCTGTCGCGCGAACACAACGACGCCAACGTGCTCTCGATGGGCGGCCGCATCGTGGCATTCGGGCTCGCCGACGAAATTCTCCGGCTGTGGCTGGACACGGCGTTCGAAGGCGGGCGGCATCAACGACGGATCGATCAGATCAGCGCGGCGGAACGGAGATGACCATGGCGACCCAACTCACGAGCGCAATGTGGCGGACGCTGGCGGAAGCCGACCCCGAGGTCGCGCAGGCGATCAAGGACGAGCTGCACCGTCAGAACAGCGGGCTCGAGCTCATTGCGTCTGAAAACTTCGTCAGCCGCGCGGTCCTCGAAGCGGCCGGCTCGATCTTCACGAACAAGTACGCCGAGGGGTACCCCGGCCGGCGGTACTACGGCGGCTGTGAGTTTGTCGATGTGGTCGAACGAGCGGCGATTGCACGCGCCAAAGCGCTCTTCGGCGCCGACCACGCCAACGTGCAGCCGCATTCCGGCGCCCAGGCCAACATGTCGGTGTACTTCACGCTGCTCAAGCCCGGCGACACCGTGCTCGGCATGAACCTCGCGCACGGCGGCCACCTGACCCACGGCCATCCTCTCAACTTCTCGGGCAAGCTCTACACGATCGTGCCGTACGGCGTCCGGCAGTCAGACGAGCGAATCGACTACGACGAGCTCTCCCGGCTGGCCGACCAGCACAAGCCGAAGATGATCATCGTCGGGGCGAGCGCGTACCCGCGCGTCATCGAGTTCGCGCGAATCCGCGCCGTGGCCGATCGCGTGGGTGCCGCAATCCTCACCGACATGGCCCACATCGCAGGCCTGGTCGCCGCAGGCATCCACCCGAGCCCGGTGCCGCATTCCGACTTCGTCACGACGACGACACACAAGACCCTGAGGGGACCGCGGGCCGGGATGATTCTCTGCAAGGAACAGTACGCGAAGGACCTCGACAAGAGTGTGTTTCCGGGCGTGCAGGGCGGGCCGCTCATGCACATCATTGCCGGCAAGGCGGTGTGTCTCAAGGAAGCGGCTGAGCCGGCGTTCAAGATCTACCAGAGCCAGATCGTCGCCAATGCGAAGAAGCTCGCCTCGACGCTTTCGACCGCTGGCTTCCGGCTCGTGAGCGGAGGCACCGACAATCACCTGATGCTCGTCGACGTGTTCTCGAAGGGGATCACCGGCAAGGTGGCGGAAGCGGCCCTCGGCAAGGCCGGCATCACCGTCAACAAGAACGCCATCCCCTTCGATCAGAATCCACCGATGGTCGCGAGCGGCATCCGCGTCGGCACGCCAGCGGTCACGACCCGCGGCATGCGCGAGTCCGAAATGGAAATCGTCGGCGAGCTCATCACGAGGGTGCTCAAGACGCCCGAAGACGAAGGCGCGCTGGCGATGATCCGCGCCGAAGTCGAGACGCTGTGCCGGAAGTTCCCCCTGTACCCGGAAATCTGAGCGAGCTCGTTCAAGCCGTCTTCGCGGCTGACGGCGCTCTCGCGTCGTCGCTCCCTGATTTCGAGTCGCGCGCCGGACAGACCGACATGGCCGCCGCGGTCGCGCGCGTCTTCGAAGATGGCGGCGTGCTGCTGGCCGAAGCCGGCACGGGCACTGGTAAGACCATCGCGTACCTGGTCCCCGCGATCCTCAGCCGCCAGCGCGTGCTCATCTCCACCGGCACGAAGAACCTGCAGGAACAGATTTATTTCAAGGACATTCCCGCGCTGCGCGACGCACTCGACGTGCCGTTCACGGCGACCTACATGAAGGGCCGAGCGAACTACCTCTGTCTGCATCGAATGGATCAACTGAGCGATGATCCCGGTCCTGCACGATCGCTTGGTGACAACGTCTTCCTTCCGATCATCCGGGAGTGGTCGCGTCGGACCGAGACCGGAGATCGGGCCGAGCTCGAGGGCCTGCCGGAGGATCTGCCCTTCTGGAACGACGTGTCGGCCACCGCCGAAACCTGCCTGGGCACCGAGTGTCCACGGTACGACGAGTGCTTCGTCACGCGGATGCGTCAGCGCGCCGCCGCTGCCGACGTGGTCATCGTGAATCATCACTTGCTCTGCGCCGATGCCGCCGTGCGGCAAAGCGCGTTCGGCGAGGTCATCCCGGCGTACCACAACGCCATCCTGGACGAAGCCCATCAGCTGGAAGACGTTGCGACGCAGTACTTCGGCTATAGCGTCAGCAGCTACCGGGTGGAGGAGCTCGCGCGCGACATCGAACGCTTTGCGGCCAGCGCTCCCCCGGAGGCTTCCGACATCGCGCGCGCCGTGGGTCGGCTGCGCGACCACGCGCGGGCATTCTTCAGCGAGCTCGCGCTCGCGCATCGCGCGCCTTCCAGCGAGCGGCGCCCTGCGAGCACGAGAAACGATCGCGTTCGCGCCACGGCGACGTCGCTCGCGCAGGCGAGCGAGGCCGCCGCTGATCTGACGGGCGCGCTTGACGGCGTCGAAGCCACGCTGGCACTCCTCGCCGGCCCGGCCAATGGCGACGATAAGCCGGATGCGAGCGCGGAGATCGCGACGCTCGTGCGACGCGCGGGCGAGCTTCGCGACGAGCTGCGCCTGCTGTTGCGAGCGAGCGACGGCGACTACGTGTACTTCGTCGAGTTCCGCGGCCGAGGCGTCTTCCTCCGCGCCGCACCGATCGACGTCTCGACCATTGTCCGTGAGCTGCTCGTCGATCGCGTGCGGACCCTCGTGCTCACCTCCGCCACATTGACAGTCGACGGCGGGTTTGAGTACGTGCGCCAGCGACTCGGGATCCCGCGAGCCGACGAGATCTGCCTGCCCTCGGAGTTTGATTTCGGCAGTCAGGCCCTTCTCTATCTGCCGTCCCGCATGCCCGATCCACGGTCGGCCGACTTCGCGATGGCGGCGGGCCGGCAGGTCGTGGAGATCCTGAAGCGGACGCACGGCCGGGCCTTCGTGCTCTTCACGAGCTACGCGACGCTTGGCGCCGTGCTGGCCATCGCCGAACTGGCGCTCGACTACCCGATTCTCGCGCAGGGAACGGCGCCACGAACCGAGCTGCTCAGGCAGTTCCGGGAGACGCCGCACGCGATCCTGTTTGGCACGTCAAGCTTCTGGCAGGGCGTCGACGTCGTGGGCGAGGCCCTCAGCTGCGTCATCGTCGACAAGCTGCCGTTCGCCTCGCCAGCCGATCCGATCACCGCGGCGCGCATCGACGCGATTCGCGAGCGGGGCGGCGATCCGTTCGGCGACTACCAGCTCCCCCTCGCCATCCTGGCCCTGCAACAGGGCCTCGGTCGCCTGATCCGTCATCGGCGCGACCGGGGTGTGCTGGCGGTGCTCGATCCGCGGCTTCAGACGAAGGGGTACGGACGTCGCTTCATTGCCTCCCTGCCCCCGGCGCCCGTCGTGCGGGATCTCTCGCGAATCGACGCTTTTTTCACAGATTTCGGACCCGGACCGCACGCGCCAGAGTCCCTCGAAGGCGGAAAAAGGGTAGACTAAGGACCAAACGTTCTGCTCTCACTATTCAGGAGGATTTCCATGGTTCGTCACGGTAACGGCCGCCATCCTTGGTTGCTTGCGTTTGCCGCCTTGGCTGTCCTGTCGGTCGCGGTGCCTGTCACCGCCCAGACACACAGGCTGGGTGGAGTGGTCACTGACGCTGCGGGGAAGCCCGTCGACGGCGCCTCGGTGACGATCAAGCAGGTCGACGGCTCCGCCAAGTACGAGGCGAAGACCGACAAGAGCGGCCAGTACAACCAGATCGGTCTCATCGGAAATACCAATTACTCGGTGACCGTGACGAAGGACCAGTTGACGGCAACGCGGGTTGCGCGAGTGACCGGCGGGGCTACGGCACAGTCCCGCGCGGACTTCGTGCTGATGGCTGGCAGGCCCGACGGAACGCTTCCCAACTCCGTGAACGCGTCGGCTGAGCTTCAGAAGCTGTACAACGAAGGCTTAGATCTCAGCCGGGCTGGCAAGAATGACGAGGCCATCGCCAAGTTCACGTCCGTGGCCGAGCTGAATCCCAAGTGCTCCGACTGCTTCTACAACATCGGATACGCGCAGGCTCAGAAGAAGGACTACGCGAAGGCCGAAGAAGCCTACAGGAAAGCGATCGAGATCAAGCCAGACTACGCGGACGCTTTCACCGGCCTGGCGAGCATCTACACCGCGCAGCGAAAATTCACCGAGGCGGCTGATGCGAGTGCGAAGGCCGCTGAGTTTGGCGCGGCCGCCGGGGCCGCGCCGGGCGCTCTTGGGGGCGGCAATGCGGACGCGCTCTTCAACCAGGGCGTGACGCTCTGGAACGGCGGCAAGATCGCCGAAGCCAAGAAGCAGTTCGAAGCGGCGATCGCCGCCAATCCGAACCACGCGGAAGCGCACTATCAGCTCGCCATGGCGCTCATCAACGAAGGCAATCTCAAGGGCGCCGGCGCCGAATTCGACACCTATTTGAAGCTCGCGCCGAACGGGCCCAACGCCGCTCAGGCCAAGGCGATCTCGGCGCAGCTGCCAAAGTAGCCGCCTCCGCGCCCTGGGCGCTTCGGCGAGCCAAGGCATGTTAGATTCCGTCGCGCTCCGCGCCCGGCTGGCTGATGTCCGCGATCGTCTGACGCGGGCGGCCCGCCGAGCCGGACGCGATCCTGCCAGCATCCGCCTCGTGGCCATCTCTAAGACCTTCGGCGCCGATGACGTGCGCGCCGCCGCCGAATGCGGTCAGATCGATTTCGGCGAGAACAAGATCCAGGAAGCGTTGACGAAGATGGACCAGACAGCCGATCTGCCGATTCGGTGGCATCTGGTCGGCCATCTGCAATCGAACAAGGCCAAGAAGGCCGGGCTGCGTTTCGACGTCGTCCACTCGGTCGATGGCGCAGAGCTCGTCAGCCGGCTCGACGAAGCGGCCGGCGGAGGCCATCGGTCGGTTCAACTTCTCGTGCAAGTCGACCTCGCCGGCGAGGCCACCAAACACGGCGCCCGGGAAGACGACCTCGTGTCGATCTTTGCGGCGGCCCGTCTGTGTCGGTCGGCGCGCCTCGTCGGGCTGATGCTGCTGCCCCCCGCTGTCGACAATCCCGAGCAGGCACGCCCCCACTTTCGCGCACTCCGCGACGTTCGCGACCGGCTGCTGGCGCGGGGGATCGACGGCTCGATGCTCGCGGAGCTTTCAATGGGCATGAGCCACGATTTCGAGGTCGCCATCGAAGAGGGCGCGACGCTGGTGCGCGTTGGGACGGCCATCTTCGGGCACCGGGGGCGTGTATAATCCCTGCCCTGTCGTCGGTGCACGTATCTGCCGATAAAGGTCCACGGGAGCACAGAGCCCATGAATGTCAGCCCTCTTGACTTACGCCAGCAGCGATTCCGACGGGCCTTCCGTGGCTATGATCGGGTCGAGGTCGCATCCTTTCTCTCCGCCGTCGCCGACGATTACGAACAGGCGCTTCGCGACGCCGATAACCTACGCCAGGATCTGGCGCGGATGGAGGCGGTGCTCAACGAGCATCGTGAACGCGAGAAAGATCTCCGCACCACGCTCGTCACGGCCCAGCGGGTGGCCGACGACATCAAGGTGCAGGCGGACCTGGAGGCCAAGCGGATCATCCGCGAAGCCGAAGGACGGTCGGACCTGCTGCTCGATAAGACCCAGGCGCGACTCGACGATGTCCAGCGCGAGATCGACGGCCTGAAGCTGAAGCGCAAGGATGTCGAGACCACCGTCGAGGCGATCATTCAGGGCTTGCGCAACACGATCGAGTACGTCCACTCGCAAGACGCGCACGAGCGCGAAGACAGAATCCTGCTCCACCGCCCGCGACACGCCGAAACGGCCGAGACCGCCGAGGCGGATCAAGCTGACCGTCGCCGCCGCCAGAACACGCCCTAAGTCATCAATTAGTCCGCAATTGGTCCGCGTGGGGCCCCACCCCACGCGCAGCCTTCGGTGAGCTCCGGACCTCATAGCGGCTACCTGCCTTGAATTCCATGATTCGCGACACTGGTAATGGCGTTGAGCTTGACGTTCGCGTGATTCCTCGCGCCAAGAAGACCGCTATGGCCGGTGTGCGCGACGCCGCGCTTGTCATCCGTCTAGCGGCCCCGCCGGTCGAAGGCGCCGCGAACGCCGCGCTCACCGAGTTTCTGTCGGAAGCGCTCGGCGTGCCGCGCCGCGCTGTGAGCATCTTGTCGGGCGAGCGAGGCCGCCGCAAACGCGTGGCGGTGAGTGGCGTTACCGCCGCAACCGCACGCGAACGACTCCACTGCTGATCGCCAGGAGCGCTTCTGGCTTACGGGATTGTCGACGTCGGAACGTCGATATGCAGCGTGAACGAGAACGTGTGGGAATACCCTGGAAAGAGATCGACTGGTTGCAGGTACGACCCATCGATAATCGTATGAGCCTGTTCGCGCCGGACGGTCAAGTCGTCATCTGCGATCGGCACGTCGAACTCCGTTACCAGCTGCAGCACCCGCCTGCGGACCTCTGCGTCGCTCTTGGTGCCTCGATACTGCGCCACCGCCAGGACGGCATCCTCGAACCTGTAGTGATTCAGGTACGCCGAACCGACGCGCCAGGCGGCGTTGGCCAGGACGACAAAGACGAGAAGCTTCAGGATGAACTTGATCAATGGATCATCCGCAGCAAGCGGGTCCAACGCGTTCGAGTGAAGGTCTCGTTGTCATACGACCAATAGATGAGCAATGCCTTGCCCTTGATATAGTCCCGAGGCAGAAAACCCCAGTAGCGGCTGTCCTGCGAGTTGTCGCGGTTGTCGCCCATCACGAAATACTGATTCGGCGGAACCGTCACCGGGCCGTACCGCTCGCGGACGTCGGATGAGGTGATTTCATGAAATCCCGATCCGTCGCTCGGCGCTTCAAGGAAGTGGGTGTAGGGCTCGTCGAGCAACTTGCCGTTAATCGAAACTTTCTTCTCCCTGAGCTCGACCGTCTCGCCGGGCAAGCCGATCACGCGTTTGATGAAATCTCGCTCGGGATCCTCCGGGTACTTGAAGACGACAATGTCGCCCCGCACGATCGTGCCGATGGGGAGCAGAGTCCGCTCGAGGCCTGACGCCGACGGGCCGAGGACGAACTTGTTCACCAGCAGATGATCGCCGATGAGCAGATTGTTTTCCATCGAGCCTGTCGGAATCTTGAATGCCTGTACGACAAACGTTCGAATGAAGAACGCGAGAATCACCGCAATGACGATCGACTCGAAGTACTCGCGAACGGTTGATTTCTTGAAACTCTCTGGCATAATTCTATGCTCGCGGAGTCACTCTTCGGTGCCCATCTTGAGCACCGCCAGGAAGGCTTCCTGCGGGATCTCGACGCGACCCACGCGCTTCATCCGCTTCTTCCCTTCCTTCTGCTTCTCCAGCAGTTTCCGCTTCCGGCTGATGTCACCGCCGTAGCATTTCGCGAGCACGTTCTTGCGCAGGGCCTTGACCGATTCGCGCGCGATGATCCGGCTGCCGATCGCCGCCTGGATCGCGATCTCGAACATCTGGCGCGGGATCAACTCCTTGAGCTTGGCCGTGATGCCCAGCCCCTTGTAGTACGACTGGTCCTTGGGCACGATGCACGAGAGCGATTCGACCTTCTCCCCATTGAGGATGATGTCGAGCTTCACGAGATCGCCCGCCCGGTACCCGATGGGTTCGTAGTCCAGCGAGGCGTAGCCCTGCGAGACGGACTTGAGCTGGTCATGGAACTCGAGCATGATCTCGGCCAGCGGCATGTCCCAGATCAGGATCGCCCGGGTGGGGTCCAGGTACTCCATCGACTTGAACGTCCCGCGGCGCGCCTTGCACAGCT
>JBGPHH010000145.1:0-10427 GCA_041484265.1 Vicinamibacteria bacterium | reverse complement strand
GTCCGCTCGGTCTCGGCTACGCGAACCTGGGCGCGCTGCTGATGTCGCGCGGCCTGCCGTACGACAACGACGCCGGCCGCGACTACGCCGCGGCGCTGACGGCGCTGATGACCGGCGAGGCGTACGCGCAGTCGGCGCGGATCGCGCGCGACTGCGGCGGTACGTTCTCGGGCTACGAGAAGAACAGAGAGCCGTTCCTGCGCGTCATGCGGAAGCACCGCGACGCGATGCGCGACGTCAACGCGCGCAACGTGCCATCCGAGCTGTATCAGACGGCCAAGGGCTCGTGGGACGATGCGGTGGAGCTTGGCGAGTCGTTCGGGTACAGAAACGCGCAAGCGACGGTACTGGCTCCGACCGGCACGATCGGTTTCATGATGGACTGCGACACGACGGGCGTCGAGCCGGACATCGCGCTCGTCAAGTACAAGAAGCTCGTCGGCGGCGGGTTGATGAAGATCGTCAACCAGACGGTTCCGATGGCGCTCAAGAAGCTCGGCTATACGCAGCCGCAGATCGAGGCCATCGTCGATTACATCGACAAGAACGAGACGATCGAAGGGGCGCCCGGGCTGAAGGACTCGCATCTGCCGGTATTCGACTGTGCATTCAAGGCCTCGAAGGGCAACCGGTCGATTCACTACATGGGCCATATCAAGATGATGGGTGCGACGCAGCCCTTCATCTCCGGCGCCATCAGCAAGACGGTCAACGTCCCCAAGGAGGCCACGGTCGACGAGATCATCCAGGCCTACGTCCAGTCGTGGAAGCTCGGTGCGAAGGCGATTTCGATCTATCGCGACGGCAGCAAGCGGACGCAGCCGCTCAATACGTCGAAAGACAAGTCGCCCGCCGACATCGCCCAGCAGGCCGCTGCCCAGCTCGTGACGCGTCCGATCCGCCGCCGGCTGCCCGACGAACGCCATGCGATTACTCACAAGTTCGACATCGCGGGTCACGAGGGTTACATCACGGTGGGTCTCTTCGAGGACGGCCAGCCGGGCGAGATCTTCCTGGTGATGGCCAAGGAAGGATCGACGATCTCAGGCTTTGCCGACGCGTTCGCGCAGGCGATCTCGTACGCGCTCCAGTACGGCGTGCCTCTCCCGGCGCTGGTCGACAAGTTCAGCCACGTCCGGTTCGAGCCGTCCGGCATGACGCGTAACCCGGATATCCGCTTCGCAAAGTCGATTGTCGATTACATCTTCCGCTGGATGGCGTCCAAGTTCCTCTCACCCGAGGCGCAGTTCCACGCCGGCGTGAACGGGCGCGAACTGGACGAGAACGGTCACGTCCATCAGCTGGAGCTGACCGCCGAGACGCCGGCTGCCTCGGCGGGCGGATCAAAACCCGTCGCGTCCATGAGTCCGTTCTCGACCATTCAGAATCAGGAAGATGCGCCGCCGTGCTCGACCTGCGGATCGATCATGATCCGCAGCGGCGCCTGCTACAAGTGCGTCAACTGCGGGAACACGTCGGGGTGCGCGTAGCGACGACACAAGGGATTCGGGATTCGGGGTTAGGGACTTGTCAGGGCCGGGCTCACGCCCGGCCCTTCCTATTTCAGTCTGAACTGAAGTCCGCCGGATCGCCTGGCAGCCCAGCAACGGCTCCCATGGGGCATCGATTCTCCTCATCGCAAGGCCGCGGAGCTGAGGCCCGGTCGTTCACCTGTCGGCCACGGCGCGGTATCCCTGGCGCGCGCGCACGTCGGTCTGGCCATCCACTTTCACCGTGATGCTGCGCCACGCGCCGTCCCGCCGCGCCTCCGGTAGTGGATAGCTGAGAAAATACTGATTCGACAGCTCGTCGAGGAGCTGGCCGAAAGCCTCGTGCAGCTTGTCGATGCTGTCGGTGAACAACGCCCGTCCACCGGTCGGCGTGGCGATGCGTTGCATGATCTTCTTGAGCGCCTCCGCCGTGACGCCGCGGCCCAGCCCGATCATGTATAGCGCCACATCGCTCGATTGAAGCCCGCGCTCGACGTCGGCCAACGTGGCGTAACTCCCTTGATCCTCGCCGTCGGTGAACACGACGAGCACCTTTCTGCCCGTTTCGGGTCCGAGCACCTCGACGCCATGAAGAATCGCGTCATAGAGCGCGGTCGTGCCCCACGGCGCCAGGCGATCGACGGCTCTTGCGCGGTCGGACTGGTTGGTGGCTCGACGGGTCAGCGTAAAGAGCGTCTCGTTGAACCCAATGAGGGTGACTTGGTTGTCGGAGGGGACAGCGCCGAGAAAATTTTCAACGGCCTTCTTGAGCGTCGGCATCGCCGGCGCCATGCTCGCGCTGATATCGACCGCGACGACGAGCTCGAGCGGCACGTGTTCCGAGACAAAGTGCGAGATCTTCTGGGGACGCCCGTCCTCGAATACGTGAAAGGCCGGCGCCGGCAGACCGCGGACGAACTCCCCGCGACCATCCTGGACGGTGACCGTCACCTGGACCACGTCGACGTCGACGTTGTCGGCGTGGCCGATCCCCTGGGTCCGCACGGTGGTCGCCAGGCGGCCGCCGGCCGAGAGCGTCGCCACCACACGCACCTGGTGTGGAGTCACCGAACGGCCCGCGTCCCATTCACACTCAAAGGGCGCCGTCGTCACGACGCAGACCTGCCGGCCGTCGATGAAGAAGGTGACGCCGGAGGCTGCATCCGGCGGCTCGATCCTCGCGCGCAGCGGCGTCAGGCCGCTGAGATAGGCGTCTCTTGCGGGAGACAGAATCGTGAGCTGCGTGGTTGTTGGCGCCGTCTGCGCGAACAGACGGACGTACGTCGCGGCGACGAGCGCGACCCACGCCAGCCGTGCACGACCTGCGCTCATCGTGCCGACT
This sequence comes from Vicinamibacteria bacterium, assembly GCA_041484265.1. GTDB lineage: Bacteria > Acidobacteriota > Vicinamibacteria > Vicinamibacterales > CAVVIG01 > 2-12-FULL-65-11. The sequence continues at coordinate 7,595 of JBGPHH010000145.1, read as the reverse complement.
CCGCTACAGTGGTGTTGTCGGGAACGAGCGGGCCGCCGGCCGTGACCGCGGCGATGTAGTCCTCAATTCGCTCTCGCGACAGGAGGCGCGCGGCGCGTGCCAGCGTCAGCCAGTCGTCGGCATCGGTCGGCCTGACCTCGTCCATGAAGTCCTGCACGGCGGCGCCAAGCACGTATTTCGCGAGCGGCGCCGGCAAGCCCAGTTCGTTCATCATGCGCGCCACGTGCAGGTTCAGGTCGGCTACTGAACCGGCCGTCAGCCCCAGTTGCGGACGTCCGGCGACGGTCAGCGGGCGCCCCAAAGGCGGCATCTCCGTGCACAGGCAGCCCGACGACAGGAGGGCCGCCATGCCCCATGGGCCGAGGTCGACGTCGCGACCCGGATCGCCGAGCTGCAGCAGTTCGCGCAGCGAAAACATCGATGCCGCCTGATCGGGCTCGTGGACCAGGGCCCACGCCGTCGCTCGGCGCCGACCGCCGTCCATCTCGATGGCATCGGCAACGAGGTCAAGGCTCTTGGGGTCACTGAGGAGTGCCGCCACGCGGCGCTCCCCACGCGTGATCGCCTCGGCAATCGCGTCGCGGCCCGCGTTGTCCAGCGCGAACGGGTTCATGAGCGCCACGCTCTGAGCCAGCGCTTCACGTGCGGTGGAGACGAGAGTGGGCGCGGCGGGCACCCGATCGGTGTTGACCCGCCGCAGGGCGAGCGGCGCGAGCGCGACATCCAGCCCGAGGAGCGATCCGTCGACGTGCCATGGCTGGCCCGGCGTGACGTCCCGGTGCGGCAGCGCCCAAGGCGTCCGCACGCGCCGTTCTTCGTTTTCTTCGCGAAAACCGAAATCGTGGCGGCGTGACACGTCGCCGGCGAGCAAAGCCGGTCCGCCGGGATCGCCGATATCGATCGCGTACGCGATCGACGCAAGAGTCTGGGCGGCGACATCGTCGGAGAGATCAACGAGCGGTCCCGCCACCCGCGCCGCGCGTCTGACGTCCCTGGCGACGCTGCTCTTCATCACCTCATCGACGGCCTTTCCGAGACCGTCACGAACGTTCTGCGGAGGGTCCACGTTCGACGGGAGACTCTCGCTGGAAGCCTCCACGCGCTTCAGTTCTCCTGCGTGGTCGCTCGCGATCACCTGCAGGCGTGTCGTGGTCGCCTGGAGCTGGTCCAGCGTGAGGGATGGCGAAGCTAGCGTGCGGGCCGCGTCGGCGAGATCGAGCGCGAGATCAATCGGCGGGCCGCCTTGCTTCTCGCGCACCCGCTCCAATCTCCGCCGCTCCGCAGCGCCGAGATCAAGACGGTACGGCTGTCCTTCCCACTGAAGACGCGGCGCCGTGGCGGAGGCTGCCGGACCCGACAGCGCCGCGACCAGTGACGCCTCCATTGTGCCAGCCCGACCGATCGCTGGGCGAAGGTCCTCGGCCAGCCATTTTGTGACAGCGCCCTCGTAGCGTCCGTCGGCGGTGAGCGGCAACGCGACGAGACGGGCGGCGAGCGCTTCAGCCCGCGCCTCCGGAATGGTTCGAACGATTACCATCCGCGACAAGAGGGCAAGGGCTCCTTGAAACTCGGCCGTCGCGACAAATGCCCGGCCCTGAGAGAGCGCAGACAGGTTGGTCGCCCGCCGCGCCGCGGCGGCGTACACAGAGGGCGTCTTGATGCCCATGCGATCGAGCGTGAGCATCAGCATCCGGTACCGTGGGAAGGCCCGCAGGGCGACGAGCACGTCCGGCATGTCGGCCGCCGACGCAGAGGCGAAGGCGCGCTGGCCGAATGCGATCTGATCCAGCCGATCGGCGCGCTGCCGCATATCGGGCCCACCGGTCGTCTCAACGAGCCATGCCGCGCCAATCTCGCGTTCGTTGGTCCTTGCCAGCAGTCCGGCGGGATCGCTCGGCAGATCCAGGCTCTCGACTGCATGGGTCCACAAAACGAGCGAGAAGGGAGGCGCCGGCGCGCCGCTCGGGTCGACGCGCATCCGCATCAACATCGACGCGGCATCGTAGGGGGGCCGGGTGAACGGCTGCGTCTGCAGTCGCCACGCTCGCAACTCGCCGACCCAGGCTGTGGTCAGGCCTTTCATGGCGTCGAGCCGTACCGCGGGATCGGCGATCCACAGTCCGAGCGCAAAGGCCCGTCGCGCGGAATCGAGTTGGCTAATCGAGTCGTACAGGTAGGCGACCCGGCCGTCGGCTTGTGCGAAGAGCGCGGTGACGAATCGATCGGGGCTCGTCACCTTCTGACCGACGACGGCCTCCCACAACTCGATCGCGGCGTTTCCGCCGGGCGGTACGACCCGGTCGCCGCGGATGTGCAGACTGCCGGCGAAGGCGCCAAAGGCCGCAGCGCTCGACTGATACAGGCTTGTGAGGATCGGCGGATGGTCGCCCAGGTACTGCAGGGTTTCGGTGTCGAGGGAACTGAGGCCGTGGCAGAGGAGCGACGCCTGGCGATCGCCGAGTATCGTCGCGATCAGGTCAACCGGTGCGAACTGGCGATGGAAGACGGCCTCACCCCAGACGCTTGTCGTCAGGGGCACCGGGACACGCTCCGTCGATCGACCTTCAATCGTCATGCGTCGAAGCCGCTGCCGCAGGGCTTCCGGCGGAGCGTTTTTTCGATCGAGGCTGTCGTGGACGAGGCGCGTGACCTCGCCGACGAAGCGCGCGCGATCGGGAACCGTGTCGAGGCCGAGCTCTTGAGCGATGGCGGCCGTGCCGGCAGGGACTGGCACGTCTTCGGACACGTCAATCGCCGCAGCAGGTTGGGCCCCAGGTGCCGCGGCCATCAGGATGACGAGGAGAGCTGGCCAGCGCCTCAAGGCGGACATCATACTCACAAGGGAATGTGGATGGGTCACAAATGAAGAACTGGTCGGGGAACTGCGTCTTGGCGTAAAGTCGACTGACGAGTGCCGACCACCGGACGTCTTCGGTATCTGGAATCTGTGCCGCGTGGGACGGTGCGGTTGCGCGGCACCCTCGTTCTCCTTCACGCGTTCCCCGTCAACGCGCGAATGTGGGAACCCCAGCTCGTGCTGGCCGATCACGGCTGGCGCGTGCTGGCACCGCAGTTTCGTGGCTTTGACGGCGGCGCCGCCGACCCGCCGGCGGCGTCGATCGGCGACTACACTGGCGACGTCGTCGACCTGCTCGACGCGCTCCGTATCAAGGATGCCGTCATCGGTGGCCTCTCAATGGGCGGCTACGTAGCGCTTGCGTTATTCCGCCACGCACCGCGGTACATACGCGGACTGATCCTGGCCGACACGCGGTCGCAGGCCGATACGCCAGAAGCTGGCGACGGACGCAAGCGGATGCTCCGGCTGGTTGCGGAGAAGGGACCCTCTGCGGTTGCAGACCAGATGATTCCCAAGCTGCTTGGCCAGTCGACCAGAACGTACCGACCGGAGATTGTCGAGCGCGTGCGCGGCCTGGTGCTGGCAAACTCGGCGGAGTCCATCGCCGGCGCCGTCCGCGTCCTGATGACCAGGCCGGACTCGACGCCGCTCCTCCAACAGATTCATTGCCCCACGCTCATCGTCGTGGGCGACGAAGACACGATCACTCCACGTGCCCTGTCCGAGGACATGCATCGGGGGATCGCCGGCTCGGAGCTCGTCGTGATCGCGGGCGCCGGGCACCTTTCCAGCTTCGAGCAGACCGACGCCTATAACGACGCCCTCGTCCGATTCCTTACCCATCGGGTATAGTCCAGGGCCGTGGACTTAAGCCTCGCCGACAAAGTCGCCATCGTGACCGGCTCCAGCCGTGGCCTTGGATTGGGCAGTGCGGCGGCGCTCGTCCAGGAGGGTTGTCGGGTGACAATTTGCGCCCGCGGACAGGCCCGATTGGAGGAGGCGGCTACCGAGTTGCGGCGGCTGGCCGGTCCTGGGCTCCCCCCTGGAGATAAGGCCGTCCGCGTCTTGCCGATCGCCGCGGATCTGGCCACCGCCCAGGGTGTCGAGCAGGTTGTGGCACGGACCGTCGAAGCTTTCGGCGGCCTGGATATCCTTGTTAATAATGTTGGCCTTGCCCGCGGTTCAGGCATTGTCGATACGAGCGACGCCGAGTGGGCCGAAGCTATTGACCAGACGCTGCTTCCTGCGATTCGAGCGTCCAGACTGGCCGTACCGCAGATGCGCCGCCGTGGCGGAGGCGCCATCGTCATGATTGCGTCGATTTGGGGGCGAGAATCGGGCGGTCGGATGACCTACAATGCCGTCAAAGCCGCTGAAATCAGCCTCGCCAAGTCGATGGCGCAGCAGCTGGCTCGCGACAACATCCGCGTCAACAGCGTGGCGCCGGGATCAATCTTGTTTCCTGGGGGGTCTTGGCACCGTCGTCAGCAAGAGGAGCCGGAGGAAATCGCTGACTTCGTACGGCGGGAACTGCCGTTCGGGCGGTTTGGTCGCCCTGAAGAGGTGGGGGCGGTGGTCGCGTTCCTCGTCTCGCCGCGCGCGAGCTGGATCAGCGGGGCAAGTGTGCCCGTTGACGGCTGCCAGTCACGCTCCCTGATCTGATCGCGGGGAGTCCTTCATTGGCTGGCGTCTGCGACGAAGTCCGTCGAGCACTGGCAAACTGTCTGGTGGTTTGGGAACGAGTGGTCCTGGTGCGAACGGTAAAGCCTTCGGCGTTTTCGTTCTCGCCGATTTCCGCCTCGCCAGTATCTACTGAGTGAAGGAAGAAACCTCTGCGCCGCACATGCGGCTCGCCTACATCCATCTTCAAATCTCCTTGTACAACAACCTATCGGCTGATCTTTTGAAAGCGTAACAGTCGGTACTAGGTACGTCAACGAAATCTCGCATGCTTGCCTGTAAAAAGTACGTTGTACGTCGGCACGCCGGTGAGGATGAGTGCAAAAGTGACGAGCGTCGATGTTCGGTCGTTGATGAGTGCGTTGACGACGAACCAGACGACCGAGACGATGAAGATCGCTGGGACGATCGGATAACCGAACGTGCGATAGGGACGCGGCATCTCTGGCCGCAGCCGTCGCAATCGGAAGATCGCCGCCACGCTGAGCGCGTAGAAGGGCCAGATGGCCAGGACAAAGATGCTGGTGAGCCGCTCGAAGCTCTGGCTGAGTACCAGCAGTATCCCAAGGAGCGCCGACAAGGAAATCGCCAGATGTGGCGTCTGGTAGCGGGGATGTACACGACCCATCGCGCTGAAGAACAATCCGTCGTTCGCCATCGCGAAGAACACACGCGGTGCAGCCAACATGCTGCCGTTCAGCGAGCTGAACGACGAGATCATGACGAACAGCGAGACGAGAACGGCGCCGGCGGGGCCGATGAGTGCCATCATCGTGTCCGCGGCCACGAGCGGCGAGCGGCCAACCCGTTCAATGGGGCTCACATACAGGTAGGCCACGTTGGCGAGCACGTAAATGGCCACGATGGCGAGCGTGCCCAGCGTGATCGCGCGAGGCAGGTTTCGCGAGGGATCCTTCACTTCGCCGCCGACGAAGACCAGGTCCGCGAACCCGTCGTATGCCCAGAAGACCCCGACCATCGCTAAGCCGAGGCTGCTCGCGGCAATTGGTGCCCCGGTCCCCGTCGTCAGGTTGGCCAGGGTTGCGCCGTGTGTCGCGCCGAGCGCGAGCGAAGCAGCCACGAGCACGGCAATTGCGGTAAATTTCAGCCAGGTCGCAGTGCCGACGATGACTGCGCCGAGGCGGACGCCGCGAATGTTGACGGCAGCGGCGAAGGCAATAACTGTCGCCGCCAGTAGGCGGGCGGTGAAGACGTGCGCCACTGGGTCGATGCCGAAACTCCTGAGGGCATACTCGCCGAAGACAATGGCGATGCCGCCGACTGCTGACGCGCGGATGAGGACGAGCTCCGACCAGCCGAAGAGAAACGCCGCCAGTCGGCCCCAGCCCTCGCGCAGGTAGACATAGAAGCCACCCGTCTCAGGAAGGGCCGCCGCGAGCTCGGCGATCGACAACGCACCGCAGAGGGTGATGACGCCCCCGCCGATCCACAACCCAAGCACGATCAGCGGGTTTGGTGCCAGCCGGGCGATCGAGGCAGGCGACCGGAAGATACCGGTGCCGATGGTGATCCCGACGACGATGGCCACCGAGTTCCACAGGCCGAGGGTGCGGGGGAGGCGGCCGAACTGCTCCATGGCGAGCCCGGCCAGCCTAGCACACGGCCGATCCCGCAAGACGGCGACGCTTCACCGCCACGGCTCTTTGTGCTACCGTAACCGGCAGTTCGAAACCGGTCTCGCACGGATGCCGTTTGTCGAGGAGGCGTGAGATGAAGTTCAAAGTTGGATTCCTGGGCGTGACGACTCTTTTCGTGCTGGTCGCGGCTGGCCCCGGTTCCAGGAGCTATGCCGCCGCCGAGCAGACGTGGACCGGGGAGATCACCGACGCGACATGTGGGCGTTCGCACCTGAAGATGTCGCAGGGCCTATTCTCGGCGCCCGAGTGCGTCATCGCTTGTACGGAGAAGGTCAAGTTCACGTTCGTGACGACCGAGAAGATCTACGAGATTGCCAACCAGGATTTCGCGGGGCTCAAAGAGCACCCGGGCGAACCTATCAAGTTGACGGGCGAGCTGCAGAAGGACGACCAGATCCTCGTCTCGAAGATCGACAACTCAAAGTAGGTTTTCTCCAGGTAGGCACTTTCACCTCTTGATCGCCCCCTGACCGGCTGGTACGATCGGCCCCCAATGGCCGAGGCGGCGGGGCTTGACCCCAGCGTTCTGTCTCTCCGATCCCGAGAGGATCAGGCGCTCGATGCCGCGCTCGAGCGGTTGGCGCCCGGCCGGTTACCGGAGCGGCCGGACACGCCGGACCTCCACGTCACCTCCGTAAGGCGTCTGCCGGCCCAGGCCGCGCAGTATGCGCCGTTTCCTCCAGGGCTCGACCGGCGCCTGCTGGCGGCACTCGAATCGCGAGGGGTCACCGAGCTCTATACCCATCAGGCCGAAGCGATCGAGCACGCGCTCGGCGGGCGCCACGTCGTGGTGACCACACCGACCGCGTCCGGCAAGACGCTGTGCTACAACGCGCCTGTTCTCAATGCCATCCTGCAGAATCCATCGAGCCGGGCTTTGTACCTCTTCCCGACAAAGGCACTGGCGCAGGATCAACTCGCCGAGCTGCAGGTCACCTGCGAGACGATGGCCGCGAAGGCCGGCGACGAGATCGGTGTGTTCACCTACGACGGTGATACGCCGCAGGACGCGCGTCGGACCATCCGCGCGCGTGCGCATCTGGTGCTCAGCAATCCGGACATGGTGCATGCGGGCATCCTGCCGCACCATCCCCGCTGGGCCAAGCTGTTCGAGAACCTGCGCTACGTCATCATCGACGAGCTGCATGCCTACCGCGGCGTCTTCGGCAGCCACCTCTGCAACGTCTTGCGACGGTTGCGCCGCGTCTGCCGCCATTACGGGTCGAGTCCCGTCTTTCTGTGCTCGTCCGCGACGATTGCCAATCCGCGCGAGCTGGCCGAGCGGCTGACCGAACAGCCCTTCGAGCTGGTCGAGCGGAGCGGCGCGCCGCGCGGAGAAAAACTGTTCGTCTTCGTCAATCCACCGGTCGTGAACCATCAGCTGGGAATCCGGCGAT
>JBGPHH010000144.1:0-10433 GCA_041484265.1 Vicinamibacteria bacterium | reverse complement strand
GTTCGTTTTCATCGCCGATCCCGACGGCAACTGGATTGAGGTGTCCGCCGAGTTGGAGGTCGTGCACGACCGTCCTGTGAAGGAATGGCCGCACGTCGAACGCACGTTGAACCTTTGGGGCCGCGGCGTCCTGCACGCGTGAGCGGTATCTCGCCTGGATCAAGGCGGCGGTCTATCTGCGCGGCGTTGATAGCTTCGCCGCCGCCGCCTTGGCCTCTTCTGCTTTCCTCGCGGCTTCCTCCGCGGCGAACTGCTTGATCTTCTCCATGTATTCCGGATAAAGCGATTCCTTGCCGCCACGCGTCGCCTCGAACGGAATGTTATGCATCTCGCCGTACTCGGTGTGGCGCGTCCCGAGAGGCCAGTGCGGCACCCACCCGAGCGGCTTGTCGCCGAGCTCGTCCACCGCTTCGAACAGCTGCGTCAGTGCGACGTTCTGCTGGGGATTCCACACCCAGTTGGTGGTCCGGATGAACGACTCCTCGAGATACGAGGGGTCGTAGAGAATTTCGGCAATCGTCAGGTACTCCGTGTGCCGGAAGACGTATTCCTTCAGTACGCCGTACGGGCTGGCCATCACGCCGTTGCGCTGAATGACGCCCGCCTTCATGTGCGTCGTGGTCACGACGAGCGTGTCGCCGTTCCATTCGCCCGTCGAGTACCCGTCCCACGTGTGCTCGGAATAATCTGACGGATGGTTGCGGCCGTCGAGCCAGATCCGCCGGTCGGCGCGCCCGTACAAGCCGGTCATCGAGTAACCGATGAGATCGCCGGTGACCGGCGCAAAGAGCTTTGCCAGTCGAAAGTTCGGTCCGCCGCCGCCCCTGTAGGAGTACTGGACCGGATGCGGCTGTGAGTTCCGCTCGGGCTGCGAGAGGATCGAGGCGTCCCAGCTCTCTGCCTTCTGACGATCAGCGGCGTTGATTGGTAGCCCCGTGTAGTCGCCGAGCTCAGGACCTGGCGCGCGGTGCGGCTGGTCTTCGTGTTGCCGCGCGCTCCACTCGCCCGCGAGATCGAACCCCCCGGCCGGCGCCGCCGGTGCTTGGGCAAGCATCGGCCCAGCCATGACGGCCGCCATCAGTGTTCCGAGCGCCGCCACGCCTATCACTCTCAAGTTGCGCATGCCCCCCTCAGTCAGATATCGGCGCGTCGGCCAGCATTGTCAACTGCAAGCGCGGTACTTCAAGGTCAGCGCGACATTCGATTTTTAGACAGTGTCCGCGTTGAACGAACGGTAGTAAGACAAGAGAGGGGGGCTCCGGCCTCCCTCTCTGCTGTATGTCAGATATCTGCTTCATGCCGCGCTCCACGTCAGGTCTCCTTGGAAAAAGACACGCAGTTTGCCGTTTCCTACCTGTAAGGAGGTATTGCTCGCCGATGCAATTGCCTTGTATAAGAACGGATGAACCCCAGTATCTGGTTTCTTTCTTAGACGTTCGCGAGAATACTCGTCGGCGTCCAGAGCGTGTTGGACGCGTTGACCCCGTTAATGACGACACCTTGGGAGGCCTGGTTGAGGCTGCCCGTGGCGGTAGTCGCAGCGACCGTGCCAAGCCGTTGGGTTGCCCGTGAGGTTCCGCGCCAGTGAGTTGTTCCGACTCAGCACCGTATTCGCGTTTGTCACGTTGAAGATGTCGAAGTTCAACGATGTCCGGGTCCGGCCGAACCGAACGATCTTGCCTACGCGCAGGTCGAGCTGGTTCTGTCGCTCGTCATACACCTGCGTCGGCGCGAGCAGCGACACCGTCTTGCTGTTGCCGTTGCACAAGCCCGCGCTGGCTACACCCACGCAGGGGGCTTGCGTGGCGAGCGTCGAGATCGCCGGATTGGCCAGCTCGTTGCCCCGCGGGTCGGTCGCGCTGGCGGACAGCGAGTACGTGGCCGACTTGGCGGCCCCGGGGATGCTCTGGAACGTCGCCGCGATCTGCATGTTCTGGAGCACCATGGCGACGGTCGCTGGCAGACCCGCGTACCGGGGCAGTGTGTAGGCCGCCACGCCCTTGACCTGCGTCAGCCACGGCTCGGTCGACTCGCAGAACGATTGCGGATTGTTCCCCAGCGTCTCCGGGAGCAATGCAGACACCTCGCACGTGTTGTTGTACGTCCGCCCGGTGCTGGTGCCGCCCTGGAGGAGCAGCCCGTTCTGAAGCCGCGCGTTGATGTTGACGTCCACGCCGTTCCAGTGTTGGACTTGCGTCGCCCCAATGCTGTCGGTCAGCACCACCTGGTTGACGGCCGTCGCTCTGGCGGCCGCCACCGAAGTGAAATCGCTGAACCCCGTCACCGTATACCCGCCGCCCCCAGGGAGCCGGCTATCGACCGGGACGACGACGTCGAAACTCCGGAAGTCGCTCCCGCCGGCATTAAACGTCGAGCCTGTCGTATTGACGATCGTGTTATCCGTCGTCGTGAAGTTCCCGAACCACCGGCGGAAGTACGAGACATCCACCGACACGCGCGGGATGATCTCGCGCTGCACACCCGCCGAGAACTCCCAGTTGTAGCCGCGCGTATTCCACAACGCGCCGCCATCCGGTTTCGACCGGATATCCTGATCCACGAGCGGCGTGGGGTCGATGCTGTTGAACGTGGCGATGCCGTTGGGGTTGTTCGTGCACTCCCCGTTGGTGGTCGCGGTCACGTTGCAGTCCACGATCTTGTTCCCGTTGGCGTCGTTCCAGTTGCGGCTGATGGAGTTGGTGAGCCGGCTGATCGGATTGGCGCTCCCCGGGAGACCGCCGAGTGCCTGACCCGCTACGTACTTGTTCAGGCTGACCTTGACTGCCGTTTTCCCATCGCCCTGCAGGTCGTAGGCCGCCGCCATCCGCGGCGTGAGGTCCATCCAATTCACGCTATGCTGAATCCCATCGTAGTGCGCCGCGGGCCGGCCCAGCGTCGAGGCCGTCAGATCCTGCCCCGGCACTTCGCTCGTGAACCAGTCGTACCGGAGGCCGCCGTTCAGCGTCAACCGGTTCATCGTCCACCGGTCCTGTACGAACAACCCCATGTCGTGGTTCTCGTCATTTTTCGTCGCGTATGGTGTTTGGAAAATCGTCACCTGGTCGGGTGTGTTCGTCGTGTTGAACCGATACGCCACCGGCCGGTTCTGGGAGTCGAGCGTCGAGATGTAGTTCGTGCTCTGCACATAGCCAAATGAGTCCTGACCACCCACCTTGAAGGCGTGCGCGCCGGTAATGTATGACACCGCCCACCGGTAGGTGTAATTCGGGACCCAGTTGTTGTTGTTCGTCGCCGACGGCCCGTGGAACTGCACGCCGGGGATGTCGCCTGCCGTCTGGGTGACCCCAATCATCTGGGGATACAGCGCATACTGCGCCGGCGTGACGTCGAGCGAACCGCCCTGGCTGCTCGGCCGCAGGTCCATGTTGCCCCACCGCTCCGTCCGGTGCAACGCCACGAACTCAATCAGGATCTTGCTCGTCAATGGCGACCACCACTCCCCGTGGATCAGTTGCTGTGTCGGGAAGCGCCGGTCGTTGGCCGCTTCGGGCGACACCGTCGAACTGACACCGTTCGGGCAGCGGCAGTAGTACTGTTGATCCCACGTCCCCGCGAACTTGTTCTTCGGGTCCATCTGCCACGTCAACCGAAGCTGGCTATCCCACCAGTCGCCGTGCAGCGCAAGAGCCCGCCGCGCGGTCGCGCCGTTGGTGCCGTCAGCTGGCACCCGCACGTAGTTGCTGGGGATAAACTCGTTCTGGTTGTAGAACATGCCGGCCGCGTAGTTGAACGCGCCGTTGTTACGGTACGTGTAGTAGTACCACAGCTTGTCCTTCAGGATCGGGCCGCCCACGCCTGGATTGAAGTCCCAATTTAGCTTGTAGTCATTGGGAGACGTCAACCCCTGGTCCATTAGATTCTGCGTGAAGTTACTCGCCTGCTGGCCTTCGTACGCGCCGGTCGCGAACATCGACCCGCGAATTGTGTTGCCACCGTCTCGCGGAATGAAGTTCACGCTCACCCCGCCCGTCTGCCGTTCGGCCGACGCCGCTGAGGTGTCGATCGCCACTTCCTGCGCCGCATTCGTGTTGGGCACCATCCCGCCGACGTTGCCGCCGCCCGTCTGCAGCGTCATCACGTTCAGCCCATTCTGCAGGATGCGCTGGTCCCCGGCGCTACCGCCGTGTGCGGTCAGGCTACCCATCGTGTCGCCAAGCGCGCCACCCACATCGCGGCTGCTCGCGGTCACGCCGGGCACCAGCACCCCGAGATTCGTGTACATGCGACCCGTTGGCAACGCATCGACCACGTCCTTCGACATCACACGTTCCTTGGTCGTGCTTTGCAGGTCGACGACCGGAGTCTCGCCGCTCACCGTGACCGTTTCTTCAATCGCCCCCACCTTCATCTCCGCGTTCACCGTGATCACGCCCGTGCCCGACACGTCCACCCCGTCGCGCTTGAAGGTGTTGAACCCGGTCAAAGTCGCCATGACAGTGTAGGCACCAGGTCGTAGATCGACGATCCGGTACTGGCCCGTTCCGTCGGTCACCGTCTCGCGCATTTTCTCAATCAACGCCGGACTCGCCACTTGCACGGTCACGCCCGGCAACACCGCGCCAGACGTGTCCTTCACCACACCCGCGATGGTGGCGCCCGCCCCCTGAGCGAATACCCCAGCCGGGGCCAGTGCGACACACGTCAGTACTCCCAACACCTTCAACAGTCTCCGCATGATCCGCCCTCCTTGACGCACAAACGTACGTCGCAGCGCTTCGCTGATCTATTCAGGAGGACCCTACGGAAATGGGGTGAACCCTAGGAAGGGGGAAATCTCCATCGCATTGGATCGGAACGCGGGAGAGCGCCGGCGTTAGCTACGCGTCGTGAAGCCAGCCCTGCAGCGCGGCGTACCGCATGAGGGCGACTCGGCCGACGAACCCCAGCTTTCGGAAGGCATTTGCTTTGTGGGCCTCGATGGTCTTGACGCTCAACCCCAACTTCGCGGCAATGTCCTTGTTGGCGTACCCCATCGCGGCCATCCGCAAAACCTCTAACTCCCATTCGTTGAGCGTCCGAGGCGTGCTCGAGGACCGTTCTCCGCTCGCGCGAAGCTGTCTCCCGGTGATCGTGGAATCGACGTACCGGCCGCCGGCCGCCGCCGCTCGGATTCCATGCAGCAGTTCGTCGAGCGCGCTGCTCTTCGACACGTAGCTCGATGCCCCCGCGCCCAGCAGCTCCTGCACGTGGGCATCGTCATCGTGCCGCGACCAGATGACGATCGCCGGGCCGGACTCCAGTTTTTTCAGCGTCCTGACAGCGACAAGCCCGCTCATCTGAGGCATTGAGAGATCCATGACGACCACGTCCGGCTTGAGTTCTTGGGCTTGCTGAACGGCCGTGACGCCGTCGCCGGCTTCGCAGATGACCTTCATATCCGGCAGGCTGTTGATCAACAGTGTGACCGCTTGTCGAACCGCCGCATGATCGTCGACCAGGAGAATACGGAGGGGGCCCGTCATCTCGACGGTTGATCAAGGGCGGGCGGTGGCAAAGGCACCCGCACGGTGACGACAGTCCCCTCGTGAGGCGCGGACTCAATCTGCACGGTTGCCCCAATGAGATCAGCCCGCTCATGGATGCCGAGGAGCCCGAGACCACGCCCGACGATGGGCGTCTTGCCAGGCTCGAATCCGACGCCGTCGTCCTCGATCGCGAGGAACAACTCGTCTCCGGCGCGCCCGAGCGTGACGGTCACCGTTGACGCCCGCGCGTGCTTGACGATATTGGTGAGCACTTCCTTCGCGATTTGATGGAGCGTCCTCTTGACCTGCAATGTCAATCCGCTCTCAGTCGTCACGGTAGCGCGAAGCTCGACTCGGACGCCGACACTCGCCGACCAGCGATCGACGTAGTGTGTCAATGCAGCCTGAAGGGCGACCGCGTCGGATGCGAGCGGACGCAGTTCCCGCGTGAAATCATGAATGTGCTCGTCGAGGCGTGAGGCAGTGGCTTCGAGCGCCTCCGCCTCGTTGCGCAGCTCAGTCTCGCGGCACGCCTCCTTGATGCGACCGGCCTGCAACCTTAGCAACGTCAGTGTCTGACCGAAGTGGTCGTGCAAATCACGGGAGATGCGAAGGAGCTCTTCTTCCTCGGCGGCGGCGAGACGATGCAGTGCCTGCAAACGTGCCCGGTGAGCCCAGTCTCGTTCGGCGATTGCGTTCGTAATGAGCCGATCACGCGAGCCGATTCCTTCGGGGAGTCGTTCACAGACATTCGACACTGTGGCAGGCATGCGCAATTGTTCCTCGGTCGATTTACGACGCACGATCCGTAGATGTTTACGAACGCAAGGCCCGCGTCTTCAGATCACGCTAGCCACTGCGACCTCGCCTCGGCTCGGATGGCCGACAGAGGGACTCACGCTGGATGGTCTTCACTGATGAATTAGACGAATCAAATGTTCGTAGAGTTGGCCACGGAATTGTGACGAGCGTAATGCGCTGATGTGACATGCCGACTCACCGGTTTCCACACACTTAGGAGACGACTCGGTGGGAGACTCATGCTGTCAAGATTTGTAAAGACCGCCGATATTCACATCAGTCGCCAGGCTCCGAGCTGGACGTTTGGCCCGCGCGCGACGAGCACCGCGTGAGTACAAAGGACCGGCACGCGTCGCTGCAGGAAAGACGTCGCGCACCGACTGCACGAACTGCAGCACGGCGGATGAGCTTTCGCTGTTGCGCCACACCACCTGGACGTCCAGCGTCGCGTTCGGTTCGTCGAGCGGTACAACCGCGATGCCGTCGGCCTGTGCATAGCTGCGGCTCCGTACGCTCTCGAGCGCCAAGCACACGCCTCGGCCCGACGCGACCGCCAGCATGGCCGCCTGCCCGCCTGGGATCACGGCGTGCGTCACGATCTCCGGCACCACGCCAGCCACGGAGTAGAGGCTGAGAATCTTGTCGTAAGCCATCGGAGCCCGACTCTTCTCGTGGATCAGCAGCGGGTCGTTGGCGATCTCCTTGAGGCGGATTGACCGCCGTTTAGCGAGCGGATGGCCGCTGCTGAGAAGGACGACGAAGCCCTCCGGAAAGAGAGGCTCGGACTGGATGATGCGGTCATTGTGCGTGTGCCGAAGGAGGCCGACGTCAATCGTCCTGCGTCGCAGCGCCTCGTACTGCTGCGAGGAGGACAGATCAGCAGCCTCGAGCAAGACGGTCGGCCTGTGCGTGGCCACGTGCTCGCGAATCGCGTTGATCACGTTCCACAGGCCGCAGGCCAGTCCGACCCTCACCGTATTTGCCGCGCCGGTCTCCGCGCGGTGCGCAGCCTCCAGCAAGTCTGCACTCGCGGCGAGTACGACGCGCGCCTTCTCAAGCAAGAACTCCCCTTCGCGCGTCAGCTCCACGCCGAAGGCGCTCCGGACGAACAGTCTGACGCCCAGTTCACGCTCGAGCTGTTGGATCTGCCGGCTGAGCGGTGGCTGAGCGACCTTCAACTGCCGTGCCGCGTTCGAGAAGCTGCGCGAGTCTGCCACCGCAGCAAACGCTCGGAGATGCCTCAGATCCATGGACGGTGACTTGAACCTGACAATAAGGAACACTGGGAACAGTCACGGCACACCGAAACAGCGGCGCCTACTTCCGATCGAAGACTTGCGTGCTCGTGACTTCGGCGCCGTTCAAGTTGCCCGTTTGCGTGAGCGTCAGGGTCTTGCTGTCCGGGGAGACTTTATAGGTCACCGTTTCAACGATCTCACCACGGTATTTGCCGCTTCGCTCGATCGTGTTCGCGTCGATCCGCTTGAAGGAGACCGTGTTGACCGGCATCTGCGCGTCGGCCGCGTAGTCCTTGCCGTCGATCTTAAACGTGTACTGCAGACGGTACGTGTCTTCAAGAAAGCCGCCTGTGGTCGCCGTGACCGTCACATGCCGAATGCCATCGGCGCCCTTCTCGAACGTCATGGTGCGCCGGTCAGGGGCTTGACCGCTGAACGTTGATTTCGCTCGATCCATGACCCAGGTACCGAGGAGCGGCTCGTTCGCCTGAGCGAGCAAATGACGCTCGCCCACGGCCGACAGAAACGCGAGGATGCCGATCAACACCGCCGACGCCAGCTTCCGCTCAATTCGCTTCGTCATAGATCGCCTGAATGTAACCCGTGATGAACCGCGCGTTCGGCGAAGCGTAGCCTTTGTACTTTCCAGGCAGCTTGTACTCCATGGCGGCCTGTTCGACCGTTTTGCCCAATTGCTTTTCCGACCGAACCCACGCCTGAAACTCCTTGTTGAAGTCGACGTACTCCGTCAGATCCGCCCATGTCAGCACGCCGCTGTGACCGGTAATGACGGTGTCCACTCCCTTGATTTCTGACGCAACCCTCGTCAGGGCCTGCAGGTACCCGGTTGCGCTGCCGCCGTTGGCCTTGTCGATCAACGTCAGCGCTTTGGCTGCAAATGCGTCACCGGCGATGAGCGTACGCAGCGCTGGAATGACAATCCAGGCGTCGCCGTTCGTGCCGCCCGGGCCGAAGTAGTACAAGTCCACGCGATCGGTCCCGGAGAACAGCGAGAGCTTGTCCTGGAAGGTGGTCCTGGGGAGAAACTTCACGTTCTCTCCCTTGAACAGGTCCATCTTCTCCATGTCGGTCTTCGTGTTCGCCTGCACCACGAAGTTCACGCTCGTCGGAAACTCGACGTTGCCGCTCGTGTGATCGCCGTGGGTATGGGTGTTGATGACCGTCGTGATCGGCTTGTCGGTCAGCGTCCGAATCTTTTCCTGCAACGGCTGACCCCAACCGGCGAGCTTCGTATCGATCACGACCGCACCATTGTTGACAGTGATGAACAGCGTCGAATTGCCGCCGCCGCCTGTCAGCACGTACAGGTTGTCTCTCAGCTTCTGGACTTCAACGATCTTCGGCCCCTGCTGTGGCGGCGGTCCTGGCGGCGCGCCGGCCGGCGGTCCCTGAAAACCCGTCACGCTCAACGATGCGCCAACGGCAATCAGAACGGCGGCCAACGTTCGCTTCATGACTCCTCCACTAACTCACGTACGTATGAGCGAATCATCGTACGACGTCTCTCGCATCGAATCATCCGCGTTTACATTTCTTAACACTTCACTCGATGCCATGAACTCTTCTTATCTCCTGATCAGGCGCGCGCGTCTAATGGAAAGACATGAACGTTTCGGAAGTCTTCATCCGCCGACCGATCGCGACAAGTTTATTGATGGCCGCAATCGCATTGTTCGGCGTCGTCGCGTATCGCGGGCTGCCAGTTGCCGATCTGCCGACGGTGGACTACCCGACCGTCAACGTGAACGCGGCACTCCCCGGCGGCGATCCGGGGATGATGGCGTCGGGCGTGGCGAGCGTGCTCGAGCGGCAGTTCACGACGATTGCCGGCGTGGACGAGATGACCTCGTCGAGCACCGCCGGCAACAGCAACATCACGATGACACTCGACCTCGACCGCAAGATCGACAGCGCGGTCGTCGACGTGCAGACGGCAATATCCGCCGCAATGCCCCTGCTGCCGTCGACGCTGACCTCGGCGCCTTCGTTCCGCAAAGTCAACCCTGCCGATCAACCCGTGCTGTTTCTGGCGCTCACCTCGAGCACGATGGACCTGGCGACGATCGACGATTACGCAGAGAATGTGCTCGCGCCGCGTATCTCGACGGTCAGCGGCGTGTCGCAAGTCAATGTGTTCGGGGCCCAGAAGTATGCCGTTCATGTGCAGGTCGATCCGAACAAGCTGAAGGCGCAGGGCCTCGGCCTCAATGAAGTCGATCAGGCGCTCCAGAACTGGAACGTGAACACGCCGACGGGGCAACTGTTCGGGGCTGCATCGACCTACACGATCAACGCGAACGGGCTGCTGCAGAACCCTGACGGCTTGCTCCGGAGCGCCGCCGCCTTTCGACCACTGGTCGTCACTTATCGACTGGGCCGTGCCGTGCGTCTCGAGCAGGTCGCCAACGTCATCGACAGCGTCGAAACCACGACTCAACGCGCATGGCTCTTCACGAAGGCGGGACGCCAGTCGGCGATCAACCTCGCCGTCCAGAAGCAGCCGGGGACCAACGTAATCGACGTGGCCGATGCGGTGCGCGCTGTGCTTCCGTCACTCGTCGCGCAGCTGCCGTCCGCCATCCATCTGACGCTCCGTATCGACCGGTCGAAGACCATCCGCGACGCGTTCCTGGACGTACAGGTCACCATGATCGTCACGCTCGCACTGGTGGTCGCCGTCATTTTTTTGTTCCTGCATAACGGCTCTGCCACCCTGATTCCCGCGCTTGCGCTACCGTTCTCAATCCTAGTGGCTTGTACTGACTAAAGAAGTACTGGTACCCTGTCGCGCCATATGGCGCTGATATTGACGACCGATGAACGAGCTGAACTCCAACGCCGGACACGCAGTCTCAAGATCCGCGCCGAGGACGCGCGCCGCGCGCGC
>JBGPHH010000143.1:0-10528 GCA_041484265.1 Vicinamibacteria bacterium | reverse complement strand
CGAAGTATCTCGCGCCGGAGGCGTTCATCGAGAGCGACGCGCCGGAAATCATCGCCGAGTCGGAGATTGCCGCGCGCGGCGCCACGGACGTCCGCGACCGCGCGGAGAAGCTGACGCGCTATGTCAACGCGCTTCTCGACAAGAAACCGACCGTCAGCCTGCCATCCGCGCGTGAGGTCTTGCGCACCCGGGTCGGCGACTGCAACGAGCACACGGTGCTCTACGTGGCGATGGCGCGCGCGGTCGGCATCCCGTCGCGGATCGCCGTCGGCCTCGTCGCCATCCACGGCGCGTTCTACTACCACGCGTGGCCTGAGGTGTACCTGGACGAAGGATCGAACCGCGGGCTCTGGCTGCCGGTCGACCCGACGCTCAACCAGTTCCCGGCCGACGGCACGCACCTGCGCTTCACCCGCGGCGGCCTCGAGAAACAGGCGCTCATCCTGCCCCTCATCGGCCGGCTTCAGATCCGCGTCGTCGAAATGGAGCTCGCGCCGAACACCACGCCGATTCTCGTCGGCCGGGAGCCGGCGGATCTCGGTCCGCTCGCTATCCACATTCCCGCGCGCGACGTCGTGTGCTGCCGGTGCAAGGCGAGCGGCAGCGCCCCGGATCGGCCGTTCGGCCTGGCACCGGCGGCCCGCCGATGATCGCGCTCGAGCACCTGGTCAAGCGCTACGGCACGTTCACTGCCGTCGACGACGTCAGCCTCGACGTCGCGCCGGGAGAGATCCACGGCTTCCTCGGACCGAACGGCGCGGGAAAGACGACGACGCTGCGCATGATTGCGGGGCTGCTGAAGCCGACCTCAGGGCGCATCATCGTCAACCGGCACGATCTCGCCGCCGAGCCCGAAGCGGCCAAGGCCTCGCTCGGTTTCATTCCCGACCGGCCGTTCATCTACGAGAAGCTGACGGCCGGCGAGTTTCTGCGCTTCCATGCCGGCCTCTTCGGCATCGACGGCAGCGGCGTCGGCGCCCGCGTGCGCGAGATGCTCGACCTGTTCGAGCTTGGCCGCTGGGAGAACGAGCTGGTCGAAGCGTTCTCGCACGGTATGAAGCAGCGCCTTGTCATGAGTGCGGCGTTTCTCCATCGGCCGCAGGCGGTTGTCGTCGACGAGCCGATGGTCGGGCTGGATCCGCGTGGTGCGCGGCTCATCAAGGACGTCTTCCGCCGCATGAGCGCGCGCGGCGTCGCCATTCTGATGAGCACGCACACGCTCGAGGTCGCGCAGGAGATGTGCGATCGCATCAGCATCATTCTCAAAGGGAAGATCATCGCGCGGGGGACGGTCGCGGAGCTGCGCGAGCTTGCCGGCGGCGGCGACGGGCATCTGACCGAGGTCTTTCTCAAGCTGACCGGCGGCACCGGCCTGCAGGAGATCGACGAGATCATCTGATGACCCACGACTTTACCTACCTCCTGCTGCCGCACCTCTGGTCGGCGCGCAACCGGGCGCGCCGCCGCGAGCCCGGCGACCTCACACGCGCCGCCATCTTCGGCGGCATTGGCGTCGTGGTCTTCGTCACTCTGTTCGAAGGCGCGGCGTGGCTGACCGGACAACTCGCGAGCTACGCCGAGCTCGGCGATTACCTGCTCCGCATCGGCTTGTCGTGGCTCTTTCTCACATTCCTCTCCTTTCTCGCCTTCAGCGGCGTGGTCACGGCGCTGTCGACATTGTTTCTGGCCGACGACCTGCGCCTGCTGCTGACCGCGCCGGTGGCGACGCGCCGTCTGTTCCACGCGCGCCTGCTGCGCACCGTGGGGCAGGCGTCCTGGATGGTCGTGATCTTTCTCGCGCCGGTGCTGATGGGCATCGGCTGGGCACGGTGCGCGAGTCCCTGGTTCTATGCGGCGGCCACCCTCACGGTCGTGCCGTTTGCGGTCATTCCGGTGGCCGCCGGCACCGCGGTCACACTGCTGCTCGTGAACACGTTTCCGGCGCGGCGGGCTCGGGATCTGCTGATGCTGATGGGCCTGCTGTTTGCGGCGAGCCTCGTCCTGCTGCTGCGATTCATCCGACCCGAGCAACTGCTGCGCGTTGAATCGCTCCCCGACCTGACGGGCTTCTTCGCCACGCTGCAGTCGCCGATCACACCGCTCCTCCCGTCCTTCTGGGCCGGCGAAACGCTCTTCTCGACGCTGCGCGGCGAGCCCGACGTCCTCCACGCCGCAGCGCTCTGGACGACGGCGCTCGCGTCGGTCGTGCTGCTGCGGACCGCGGGCGAGCGCTGGTACTTTTCCGGCTACAGCCGATCCCAGGAAGCATCGAAAGCGCGCGTCAATCAGTTGCGCCTGCTCGACGCCGCCGTCCATGCACTGCCGATGTCCGCCGTGCGGCGCCAGCTGTTGATCAAGGACGTGAAGATTTTTCTCCGCGACGTGGCGCAGTGGTCGCAGCTCCTGCTGCTCCTCGCGTTAGTGCTCGTCTACCTCTATAACTTTAGGGTGCTGGATCTCGATCGGATTCCGTACATGGGCGTGTTCGTCAAGAACGCGTACGGCTTTGTGAACCTCGGCATGGCCGGCTTCGTGATGGCGACCGTCGCCGTACGGTTTGTCTTTCCCGCTGTTTCGGCCGAGGGCGCGGCATTCTGGATCATTCGTACGGCGCCCATCTCACTCCGAGATTTTCTGTGGTCCAAATTCTGGGCGGGTCTCATCCCGGTGTTCGTCCTGACCGAGGGCCTGACAGTCGTCGCCAACGAGTTTCTCGGCGTCGATCCGTTTCTGAAGATGCTGGCCGCCGCGGCGATCGCGTTCATGAGTGTGGCGCTCGTCGGCCTCGCGCTGGGGCTTGGCGCGCGCTACCCGCGGTTTGGCGCCGACGCGAGCCAGGCCGCCGGCTCGTACGGCGGCGTGGCGTTCATGCTTCAGGCTGTGCTCTACATCATCGTGATGACGGCGCTTCTCGGCTGGCCCTCTTCTATCTACTTGCTGAGGCAGGTCCGCCATGTGCCGATTTCGGTCGCGCAGCAGGTGCTGATGACGCTCTGTTTCTCAGGCGCTGCGGCGATGAGCCTGACGATCTGGGTGGCCTCGATGCGATCCGGTGTCAGAGCGCTGGAGCAGATGAGCGAATAGGAAGTCAACGAACGGTGAAGCGCTCTTCATGCAGCAGCCTCCCGTCCGCAGTCCGGAGCTCGACCCTCCAGTCTCCCGAGCGATCGGCGGTCACGGTCTTGCGACTGTAGACGCGGTAGCCGTTCTCTGGACTCGCTCGGACTTCCAACTCCATCTGCTGCTGCAGGCGATCGCCGCGATACCAGCGGTGGAGGACTCTCGTGTCTCGCGCCGATTGGAGGCGCGTATAGAAGAACAGCGGGCCAGGATTGACGACGCTTCCGGCCTGGTCGCAGTGCCAGACAGGTGCGCCGGTTGAGAGCGCGCGGCACAGCTGCACGTCCGCGGCGATCGGGGCTGCTGTCGCGGTTGCAGGCGTGGCTCGAACCTGGGGGACCTCAGCGACAGCCCCGCTCCGGGCCGCAGTGGCCGGGCTGGAGAGAAGCGGCTCGACGTGCGGTCGCTTGCGCGCCGCGATGACGATCGTCAGGACCGCAACGGCGCACACGCTCACGGCACCGATAGCGAGGGGGCGAGATAATCTCCTCGCCGCAGCCGGTACGCGAACGGGTAAGGACGGGCGCGGCACATCCACCGGTCGTCCTCGCACCGCACAGAAACCTTCGAGGTTCTTGCGGCTCGTGGCCACGAAGGGATGATCCGGCGCCAGCGACCCAGCGGCGATGGCATAGGCCCGTCGATAGCACCGCTCGGCCTCGTCGGGCTTGTCGGCTAGATCGCAGACGACACCGAGGTTGTTCAGCGTGTTGGCGAGATCGGGATGATGCGGTCCGAGGCCGGTCTCCTGCAACTGAAGAGCCTCTCGCAGAAGTCGTTCTGCTGAGACGTAGTCGCCGGTGGCGGCCGCCTGTTCTGCCGCCGCGATCACCGAACCGGGTTCGCGCTTGTCCAGCATGGAGCCTCCGCTGGGGGAGGCCAGGGAGTCTCAATCCACAGATTGTTTGATCATTGTAGAGCACTCCTCCCTGTTCAATATTGAATAGCGCCATTTCGTGAAGCTGGTGCTTGACAACTCTTGCTTCATGCCCGATATTCTGACCCCGAAGTAGGCTCCTACCATGTGGTCTGCGTTCCGTCGGCGTTCCCGGACGGCAACGGAAGCCACGGAGGGGATCCCCTCCCCTCCGCTGCAGTTTCAGGTGTGTACCCCTGGAACTGGAAATCCCCTTGAGAGTACGCAAGGAGGGTGTGATGGCGGATCATAACGAACGCTGGGTATTGAACCACCTGATCGAACTGTGCAGGGACGAGGAGTTGACGCTCCGGTACGCCGCCGCTCATGTGAAGGACCCGTCGGTCAAGACGCTCTTCGTGGACCTCGCCTCGCAGCGCGCGCAGTTCGCAGCGGATCTCCTCCCCTACGCGCAACGTCTCGGTGGCGCCGAGGCGGCCGACGGCACGACGCGTGGAGTGCTGCGTCGAAACTGGATGGCCCTAAAGGCCGCGCTGAACCGGTCCGGCGACCGGGCGATGATCACCGAAGCCGAACACAGCGAGGATCTCGCCCTGGCCACCTACGAACACGCGCTGGAGGAGATGCTGCCGCTCACGGCCCGTGACGTGGTCGAACGACAGTGTGTGGAGATTCGCCGGGCACACGACCGCGTGCGAACGTTCTTGTCGCACTGACCGCGTGCGGGACGGCAGACCGAGCCCGAGACAGATTGTCGATCAGCGTGTGACGATCTCAGTGCGCCGGTCGAGCGCGAGGTTCTTGATCACCTCGGTGGTGGATCTGGCCTTATTGAGGGTATAGAAGTGCAGGCCAGGCGCTCCCTCTCGCAGGAGCTCTTCGCATTGCCTGGTCGCGTAGTCGATGCCGACCTGCAACACGGCGGCATCGTCGCCGCTGCGCTGCTCCAACTCCGCTCGCAGCGGCGCGGGGAGCTCCGCTCCACACAACGCGACGAACCGCGTGATCTGGGACGTGCTCAGAATCGGCAGGATGCCGGGCACGATGGGCGCCGTGACGCCGAGACCGGCCAGAAAATCGCGACATTCAAAGTAATGGCTGTTCTCGAAGAAGAGCTGCGTGATGACGAAGTCCGCTCCGTGGTCGATCTTGTTCTTCAGCCTCTGCCAGTCCACGTACTTGCCTTCCCTGCAGGCGATGTGTCCCTCAGGAAATCCGGCCACCCCGATGGAGAACCCGCCAGACTCGCGGATGCACTGCACCAATTGGTATGAGTACTCGAAGCCGCCTTCCGTCTTCACGAATTGGCTGGAGCCGGCTGGCGGATCGCCGCGCAGCGCGAGGATGTTCTTGATGCCCAGCGCTCGCGTCTGGTCGATGACGGCGTGAGTCTGCTCGATCGTCGCGTTCACACACGTGAGATGCGCCATCGCCGTGATCTGCTGTTCCCGCTGAATCCGGTCGACGATCGCGAGCGTCTTCTCGCGAGTCCCGCCGCCAGCGCCGTATGTCACCGAGCAGAAGTCCGGATTGAGCGTGCGCAGTTCGGGAATCGTCTTGTCCAGCAGGGCGCGCTCGCCCTCTTCAGACTTGGTGGGGAAGAATTCGAAGGAGAGCACCGGACGGCGGGTGACCCGTGCGGTCGCGAAAATGTCGCGGATGAACTGAATCAATAACGATATCGTGGACCGAACCACAGAGCCACTGCAAGAGGTGGACTCATTTCGACGCGCTCATCGAGTCCACCTGGATCGTCTTGGTCGTGGCGTTCAGCGTGCCGACGACCCTGACTTTCTGCCCCGCAAACTTCTCCGGCGTCCGCTGGTCGCTGAGCGCGTAGACGTTCTTGCCGTCAGAGAGCACGTACGTGGCGCCGTGGATGTCGACGCACGCCAGGGTGCACTCGGCGTCGGTCGGCCCCATGCGCATCGAGGCATGACCGGCCTTCGCGCACATGTCGTCCGTAATGGTGCCGGTGAACGTCTGCTTGGCTTGGGGCGCCGACAGCGCGGCTGCTGCGAGAAGGCTGGCGAGCAACTTTATCAAGTCTGAAGTCTCAAGCCTGAAGCCTCAAGTTGAAGTCCCAAGTACGGCCTTGAGACTTCAAACTTG
This sequence comes from Vicinamibacteria bacterium, assembly GCA_041484265.1. GTDB lineage: Bacteria > Acidobacteriota > Vicinamibacteria > Vicinamibacterales > CAVVIG01 > 2-12-FULL-65-11. The sequence continues at coordinate 4,419 of JBGPHH010000143.1, read as the reverse complement.
AGACTTGAGACTTATTTGTCCTCTATCTATTCGCCTGGCGTCATGAGGTGAGCGGTCGTCGTGCCCGCATTCATGATCCACACACCGCCCCCCCTGCCGTTGTCCGGCAGCCCCATGGTCGCCGTCGTCGCGCCCGGCACGGCGATGGTCATGTGCGTGCGAGCGGTCTCCCGGGTGGCGCCCATCAGGTGGTACCACACCGACCCGAATTCGGGCTTCACACGGGTGCCGTCCTTCTCCGCCGCATCGAACGCCGCCTGTCGCTGGTCGCCCATCGCTTCGATTTTCAGATTTTGAGCGGCGCGGGGCAGGTTGCCGAGGCTGGTGCACTCAATCGAGAATGGCTGCTGCGTCGGAAGGCCCGACCGGTCGTAGCAGACCAGGCGGTTCGTGCCCTTCCTCAGCGTGTCGTACGTGTAGTCGGCCTTCCACTTGATGACCGTCGCCTGGGCCGCCAGATTGCCCGGAGCGGCGAGCAGGGCCTTGTCGACATCGGCCTGCGACGCGCCCGGCTCGAGCGGCGGTGGCGGCAGCGGCGCGCGGCCTCCCCCTCCCCCTCCCTGCGCGAACGCCAACGCGCTCACCGAAACGGTCAGAACACTGAGAACAAACAGAACACTACGCTTCATGCGAAACCTCCAAATTGACATCTGCTCAAGAGAGCCCTAGCAGGATAACACGCCAGGAGAGGTCCATGCGATTCACGCAGAAAGAGTTGTGACAAACAAGATCGTGACACAGAGCGACACTTGCGCTACGCATACGAATGTAGTAGATCTTACGTCCTCATAGGAGTCATCCGGTGACCGTGCCCAAGCTGACCCGGCTGGAAATGCACATCATGGAGGCCCTCTGGGGCCAGGGCGCCTCCTCGATTCGCGAGATTCAGCAGGCGTTTCCTGAGAGCGACCGACCGGCGTACACGACCGTGCAGACGACGGTCTACCGTCTCGAAGCCAAGAAAGCCCTCCGGCGCGTGAAGAAGATCAGCAACGCCCACATCTTCGAAGCCGTCCTCTCTCGCGACACCGCCCATCGTCGGCTGATCGACGACCTGCTTGGGTTCTTCCGTGGCGGCTCGAGACCGCTGATGGCGCACCTCATCAAGACCGGCCAGCTCACACTCGACGATGTGCGGGATGCCGAGCGCACGCTGCGAACGCTCGCGAGAAAGGGCAAGTCGTCATGAGACGCATGCGGCTGGCAACCGGCGGAGTCGCGACAGTTGGCGCGCTCGTCGTCGTCAGTTCGCTCAGCGCACCGCGGCTCGGCGCGCAGGCGGCTACCGCAGGCGGTCCGGTATTCGAGGCGGCCTCAGTCAAACCGAACAGGTCCGGCGACCTCCGTTGGGACCTGGAGCCTCAACCAGGCGGCCGACTCACCGCGACGAATGCAACAGCCGCAAAGCTTGTGCGGTTTGCGTACGACCTGCCGGACTTTATCGACCTGGTGTTCGGTGGGCCGCCCTGGCTCGACTCCGAGCGTTTCGATGTCGTGACGAAGGCCGACGGTGACGCGCCGCTGGCCGAGATCCGACTGATGACTCGTGCGCTCCTGAAGGAGCGATTCAAGCTGGTGGCACACAAGGAAACGCGGGTACTTCCGATCTATGCATTGGTGCGGGCAAGGAGCGATGGCCGGCTTGGCGGGCAGATTCGTCCAACAGGATTCGACTGCACGGGCGTGCCGCCTCCTCCTCCGGGCCGAGCAGGCTTCATCGACGCGGGCGTTCGCTGCGGCGTGTTTGGGTTTGCGCCAGGCACCTCGTTACCATCCGGCCGCGGCGGCCTCGCCTTCCGAGGCGTGACCATGGAGACCTTCGCCAAACTGTTGGTGCCGATGGTTCGTCGCCCTGTCAGCGACCAGACAAAATTGACCGGCTTCTTTGATGGAGAGTTCGACCTTGTCGCCGAGGGGCCGCCGCCTCCTCCGCCGCCGCCTGGCATGCCCGACCCATTCGATCGGTCGTTCCAGACAATCTTCACGGCACTGCCGGAGCAGCTCGGACTCAAGCTGGACTCGCGTCGAGGCCCGGTCGACGTTCTTGTGATTGATCGTGTGGAGCAGCCCACCGCGGACTAGCGCACAGAAAGGACAGATCGTCATGACGTCATGGACGCCGACACCGTGGGACGCGATGGAACTGGTCGGCAACCACCTGTGGCAATCAACGCTCTGCCTGGCGGTCGCGGCCCTGCTGACGCTGGCGTTGAAACGAAACCGCGCGCAGGCGCGGTACTGGATCTGGCTTGCGGCGTCGCTGAAATTTCTCGTTCCGTTGGCGCCGTTGATGGCTCTCGGCCGGTACGTGTCCTGGCGATCCCCGGCGAGCGTCGTCCAGCCGACGATGACCGCGCTGCTGGATGGGATGAGCCAACCATTTTCCCGGTCGGCGGTTGGTGTCGGTGCCACGTCACCCGTACTCGCTTCCTCCAATCTGCTGGATGTGACCCTGCCTCTTCTGATGCTCGCGATCTGGTCGGCTGGCTCTGCCGTGACGCTTCTCGTGTGGTGGGCAGGCTGGCGTCGCCTGACAAGAGCCGTGCGTGAGGCATCTCCTCTTCAAGAAGGGCGCGAGCTGGACATTCTCCGCCACCTCGAAACGCTGGCCGGCGTGAAGACACCAACCCGGCTTGTGGCGTCCACCACATCTCTTGAACCCGGCGTGTTCGGCCTGGTGAGACCGGCGCTCTTGTGGCCCAAAGGCATCGGGGAACGTCTCACCAGTCGTCAGATCGAAGCATTGATCGCACACGAGGTCTGCCATCTCCGCCGCCGCGACAACCTCGCGGCAGCGGCCCACATGCTGGTCGAAGCCCTCTTCTGGTTCCATCCGCTCGTCTGGTGGCTGGAGAGGCGTCTGGTGGAGGAACGAGAACGCGCCTGCGACGAAGCGGTCATCGGATGGGGCCATGAACCGATCGTGTACGCCGAAAGCATTCTGAGGACCTGCGAGTTCTATGCGCAGTCTCGACTCCCCTGCGTCGCGGGCATCACCGGAGCCGATCTCAAGAAACGCATCGAAGCAATCATGAGAGACCAGCACGGCACCAGTTTAGGTGTGTCGAAGAAGCGCTTCCTGGCGATCGTCAGCGTCGCGGCCCTCGCCGCACCGATTGTGGTTGGCGCGCTCGGGACACCGCGGCTCGGTGCGCAGGCGCCGGCGGCTGCCGCAGATAGGCCACAGTTTGAGGTCGCGTCCATCAAGCCGAACAAATCTGGCGCCCAGGGTTTCACATTGCAACCCCAGCCTGGAGGCCGAATCACAGTAGCGAACGCTCCTCTGCGCTTGCTTATCCGGCTCGCGTACGGGGTTCAAGATTTCCAGATCGTCGGCGGGCCGAGTTGGCTGAACTCGGACCGTTTTGACATCGTGGCCAAGGCCGAAGGCAGTCCGACCCAAGCGCAGCTCGGCCTGATGTTGCGGACGCTGTTGTCTGATCGCTTCAAGCTGACGGCACACAACGAGACACGGGATCTTCCGGTTTACGAGCTTCTACTGGCCAGCGACGGCAAGACCGGTCCGCAGTTGCGCCAAGCCCAGCCTTGCTTCCGAGCCCCGGTCAATGCGCCGCCCCAGTCGCCGCCACTATTTGGTCCAGCGCCCTGCGGCTTCACAGTCTTACCCGGGACCACTTCCGCGCGCGGAGTGACGATGGAGGCGTTAGCCTCGACGCTGTCGAATCAAGTGAGCCGTGTGGTAGTCGACCGCACCGGACTGAATGGACAGTTCGACTTGAAGCTCGAATGGACCCCAGACCAGACGGCGGATTCCCTACAAGCGGGAACCGCTCCTGGAGCATCACCATCGCCGACCACCGACCGTCCGTCGATCTTCACGGCGGTGAGGGAACAACTCGGACTCAAGTTGGAGTCAACGCGAGGCCCAGTCGATGTGCTCGTGATCGATTACGTCGAGCAACCCACGGACAACCAGGCCGAGCCTGCGGCTGCACGACCAACTCAATCGCTGACGCCCGCCAGACTGGACGCGACGAACTTCTGCTGTCCCGACTATCTAACGGTGATGATTGAGCGCATCAAAGCCAATTGGAATCAGCGTCCGGGAATGGATGGCCGGGGCGTCGTCAAGTTCGCGGTCCGGCGTGACGGACAACTTCAGGACGTAGAAATCGAGACGTCAAGCGGCTGGCCGACCCTCGACCAAGCGGCGCAGCGCGCCGTCCTCTCGACAAAGCAGCTCCCGCCTCTTCCCGCGGCATTTCCAAACGCGACGCTGACGGTGCACCTCAACTTCCAGTCTCAAGGTGTTGAAGGCAGTTCAACGCTTGAGGTGCGCCTCGCTGAAACGGAAGCCGCGCCCGGCCTGATCAAAGCCACGGTTGAACACTCTGACCGGCAGATTTATCTTCACGACGCGACGGTGATTACCCGCAGGGACGTCGTGCAGGCGCGCGT
>JBGPHH010000142.1:0-10530 GCA_041484265.1 Vicinamibacteria bacterium | reverse complement strand
GAGTACAGCAGGTGGCCGGACTTGTCGAATTTGAGAAACTTGTTGAGCGTCCCGTCCACGACCCAGACGTTGCGCTGGTCCGCGGTGATGTGAACATCCCAGGGATCGCGAATGTTCGGCCACTCGTCGAGGAACTTGCCGTTCTCGTCGAATATCTGGATGCGGCTGTTCCCGCGATCCGCGACATAGAGGCGCCGATCGTCGTCAATCGCCACGGCGTGCACGGGTGACCTGAACTGACCCGGCCCGGAGCCTTCCGTTCCCCACGTCATGAGGAACTTGCCGTTCCTGTCGAACTTCAGAACGCGCTGATTCTGGTATCCGTCGGTGATGAAGAAGGTGCCATCGGGCAACCAGGCGATATCCGTAGGCCGGCCTAAATGGCTGCTGTCGTTGCCCCTGACCAACCGCTCACCGATGGTCCGGAGGAGCTGCTTGCCGTCGTTGGTGAATTCCAGGATCTGCTGCAGATCGTCATCGATGATCCACACGTGCTTCTCGGGATCGTATGGATTGATCTTGATGTGATGGGGTCCGCGCGATCCATCCCACAACTTGTCCCATTGCGTCCAGCTCTCGACGATCTTGCCTTCGCGGTTGACGACGTTGACATAGTGCTCACGCCGGGCCTCGCCCACCGCAGCCGTTGCGGACCGCGCTGGGGTCGAGAAGGTCAGGTTGGGGCCGGTCCTCCTGTTCTCAGGCAGCGGCAATTCCCCTCGCTGGACGAAGAACACGCGATCCGGGGATTCGGCAAAAATCGCCGTGACCGGACCAGACGCCCAACCCTCGTGGAGCGGCTGGGGCCACCCCAGAACGACGTCATAGTTGCCGGTCTCGTCTCCGCCGCCCTTCCCCGGTGCGCCGGACCTCTGCTGGCCGAAGAGCGTGGGTACGCTCACCAGCGCTAAGGCAACAAGCACCCACAGTCGTCGTCGGATCACCTGGGAGACGCGTCTGTCGCTCATCACTCCACCTCAATTCACTGAGAATCGTCAGCGGCCCGGAGTCGGAGGAGTGCCCGGACCTGCGCCCGGGTTGGCACCGCCACGGGCACCGCCGCGCTGGCCGCGAGCAGGCTGATTGGCGGTGGCAGGAGGAAGTAGGCCGTTCATCCGCAGGTATTCGACCACCTGGCCGTAAATATCGCCGACGTGGGAGCAGCCAAATACCGCGAGCTCGAGATTCGTCCCGGCGAACGTGTTTGGCGCGAGACGGACAGGCATCAGCATATTTTCGGGAGTGATGGTCGAGATGGCCTTGTGTGCGAAGGCGAACGAGTCGCGCAGGTATTTCATAATCTCGGCCTTTGACGCGGTGGCCGGCGGCGCGGTCTGTCGCGGCTCGTCCGGAATAATGGCGCCGTACAGCTGGTAATTTGCGCCCGCTACGTGAAGAATTTGCTGCGCGAAATTCCGTACGCCCCTGAAGTTGCTGCTCGGAAACTCGCTCATGGGCACAAAGGAGTACTTGTCCTGGGGCATCGCGTCAGCCGCATCCACGAACTCTGTCTCGACGAATGACAGCTGCTGATTCAGTTGTGCTGCAACCGTCGTATTGCCGGCTGCCGCCGGATTGGACGGCGCTCCGCCGCGAGGAAATTCTTGTTGTGCGATGACCGCTGCGTGTAGCCCCAGAACCATCACAATCGCAGGTATCTTGCCCTTCATCGGATGCTCTCCTCAGGTCGTCTCTTTCATGCGGGCCTGCTACGACAGTTGACGTTTGAAGAAGGCGATCGTCCGAGGCCATGCGTCGGCGATCGCTGCGCCGTTGGTGCCGATGTGCTGAAACATCGCGAACGAATGGGTGGTCTTCGGATAGACGTGCGGTTCGTATTGTTTGCCAAGCCGCGACATGATGGCCTGCGTTTCCATCGCGTTCTCCGCCATACGGCCATCGTTCTCACCATAGAGCCCCAGCACGGGCGCCTGGATCCGGGCCAGTGCCGCTTCGGGCGGCGCTGCGCCGTAGTACACGACCGCGGCGTTGAGGTCGCGTACTTCCGTTGCAAACCTGAAGCTGTTGCCCCCACCCGCACAGAACCCGATTGAGCCGCTCTTGCCATTGGCCCGCGGCAGCGTCAGCGCCCACTCGCGCGCCGTCTTGTATCTCTTCATGGTTTCGTCCGGCGTGACCTTGCCTGCCGCGTTCCGGACGGCATCGTCGACAAATTCGGAGGCGTCCCAATTGCCGCCGTTCGGACCGGTCCCGGACCAGAGGTCAGGGGCGACCGCGATGAAGCCGTCCTGCGCGATCTGATCGACCAGCGCGCGTTGCCATTCGTCGAGGCCGACGCCATGCTGCATGACGATGACGACGCCGGCTTTCCCCGTACCGGTCGGATAGGTGACAAGCGTATGGAGCTTGACCGATTCCCCCTCGAGCGGAATATCGATCCACTCCTTTTTCAACTTCGAGTCGCGGAGCGTGGCCTTAGCCATGAAGTAGTTCGCCGGCAGACGCGGATCCTTCTTTCCGATGTCCCCGGCCGCAGGGCTATTGCCGGCCGCGCTCTGCGCCATCATCGCCATGTGCATGGCGTGCGGGTTCTCGACGAACGTGGGCTTGTTTCCCGTGCGTTCGTTCAGGTAACCGACCAGGTTCGGCCACGTTCCGGCCGATAGGGCGAAAGAGGTTTGTTCTTGCTTCGTCCGGATCCGGATCTGGCTCGGCGAGACGCCCATCTCGACAGTCCCGAGTTGGCGTTCGGCATCCCGCAGATCGAGCGCCGCTTGACGAACGGCCTCCTCGCGACGGCTGACCTCGGATGCATCCAACGCGAATCGCGCGTGCCGATTCCCGTGTTGATCGACTTCCGTGAGAACGTCCGGCACGACGGTCAGGTAGCCTTCGGCCGAGAGTTGATCGCTGAGCGCACGAGTCCAGTCGGACGGCGTGAGGCTCTCACCTTTCACCATGACGACCTGCGCACGATCGCTGCGTTCGGGATAGACCACCCAGGCCAAAACCGACGTCTCTTTCGAAATCGGCACGACGATCCACTCGCGATGGCGGGTGGTCGTATTCAACAGCTGCTTCGCCTCGGCTGCTGACGGCAGCACCGAGTGAATGGTCACGGGCGCCACAGCAGGGGCCGCCTTCAGCGACGCCGCGCGAATGTACCCAGCGCCCGCAATGCCGACGGTCGCGGCGACGAGCGTCAACCCTTTCGCCAGATTCATGTTCTTGTTCACTGGAGATGCTCCGTCAAGAATGCGACTGTGCGCTTCCATGCATCCTGGATTGCCGGACCATTCCTCCCCTCAACCTGGATTAAGCCGAAATGGTGGGTGGCGCCAGGGTAGATCTGGTATTCGAAGCTCTTTCCGGCGCGCTTCATCGCCGCCGCCGTCGCTTCAACGGTCGCAGTCACCTCAGGATCGTCTTCACCGTAAAACCCGAGAATCGGAACCTTCACCTTTTGCAATGTCGCGTCATTTGGCGCGGGGCCGTAATAGACCGCCGCCGCATCCACCGTCGGTGCCTCCGCAGCGAAGCGGAAGCTGAACGTCCCCCCCGGCCCAAACCCGACGCTGGCGATCTTGCCAGTCGCGCGCGGCAGTTTGACCCCGTACGCGGCGGCCGCCAGGTACTGACGCACCGCTTGATCCGGGACTACCCTCGCTCGAGTCGCGCGAATAGCCTCGTCAGGCGACCTGAACGCGTCGTAATTGCCGCCGTTCGGCCCCAAGCCAGTCAGCACATCTGGTGCAAGCGCGATGAAGCCGCTCGTCGCCAGTTCGTCGGCCACGCTGCACATCCATTCGTCGAGACCCGCCTCGTACGACATCACGACGACGACAGCCGCCTTGGCCTCTCCATCCGGATACTCGATCCACGTGTGCACTTTGCGCGAGCCCACAGGGATGTCCACCCATTCATGGCGAAGTTTTGTCCGCGCCACTGTCGATGGTGCGTTCCAGCCGCTTGCCAGCTGGCCCGGCACTTTGGCGAAGCCGCCGCCTCCCCGAACTCCACCGCGACCGTCAGGCGCCTGACCGCGTCCCCCCTGAGCAGGTACCCCCTGACCAGGCGCGGCCTGACCGGGTCCCGCCTGGCCGGCCATGCCCGGCGCCGTCACCGCGAGCAGCAGCAGAACCGCAACTCCGTAGTACTTCATGTGATGACCTCTCATAGACCGATCCTCGATACGCTTCGAAATGTGATAAAGGACGGATTCGTGCGGCCTCCGCAGCGCACGCGGGCCCACCAGCAGCTCCGGGTCGCGGAGGCAACTAGATCAGCGCGAAGCTGACAACGCCCGCCAGGGGCAGGTCGACCTTCGGCCCTTGCGTGAGCTTGCCCGCGGTGGCGTCGACGACGAACGTCGTGACGTCTCCCGATTGCTGGTTGCACTCGAATAGGTACTTGCCGGAGGGTTCGAAGCCCATCTCGCGCGGTCCTCTGCCTCCACTCTTCACCGTGCCCAGAAAGGTGAGGCGTCCGCTGGCTTCGTCGATGCTGAACATGGCGATGCTGTCGTCGCCGCGGTTCTGCGAATAGATGAACCGCCCGTTGGGATGCATCTGAATGTTCGACGGCGCCACTCGCGGCCCGGAATAGCCTTCGGGAATGGTGGCGATCGTCTGAACCAGCCGCGGCTCGCCCGTGTTCGAATCGAAGAAGTACGAGGACACACTGGCTTCCCGCTCGTTCGTGAAGAAGAAGTACGGCGCGCGCGGGTGGACCGCAAAGTGACGCGGCGCCTTGCCGGCCGGCGTCGCGTACGCCTTGCCCTCGAGCGTCCGCGAACCCGCGCTGAACGGATAGACGTAGAGGTGATCGTACCCGTTGTCGCTCGCGATCGCCCAACGTCCGGTTCGATCGAACACCACCTGATGTGCCGCCGGGCCGGGACCGGGTTCGGAGGCAGGACGCCGCGCGTAGACCGAGACGTCGCACGCCGGCTCGAGCGAACCGTCCGGCCTCACCGGATACAACGCCACGGTCCCATCATCGGTCAGCGTCTCGACAACCGGGACGCCATTCCTCTTGACCACGGTGGCGATGAACGCGACAGCGCCGTGATTCGCGACCAATACACGCGAGTTGGTCTTGTCGATGGTCACGCCGGTCGGATTCGATCCCATCGACGGCTGCTTGTTCAAGAACTTCAGCGAACCGTCCTCGCGGCTGATCGCGAACGCGTAGACACCGCCGCCGGCCCCAGCCTGGCCACCGAAATTCGGCACCTGGCTGACCGCGTACAACAAGCGGCCGTCCGCCGACGTGCACATGCCGTCGCAGTTGAGATCGTCGACCTCGGGACCGGTTTGACTGACCAGAGTGAGCGACCCGTCGCTCACGTTCACCCTGAATACAGTGACGCCGCCTCCGGCAAGACCACCGCCACCGGGACCACCACCGGCAGGAGCGACACCGCGGGCCGCGCCTCCGCCGGGAGCCCCTCCAGGTGCTCCGCCGCCGGGGGCTCCGAACGCGCCTCTGGCCCGCCTGCCGACGTACGCGAACACTCGGCGCTCTTGCGCTTCAAACACTCCGAGGCTGGCTGCCGCCAGCGCAGCCCCGGAGACCGAAAGAAATTCACGCCGAGACGTTTCGTTCGACATATCGAGACTTACCGACCTTGTCTTTGTTGCTGTGGCCGCGGGGCGGGAGCCGGCGACTGATCCTTCCCTTGGGCGATAGCGGTCTGTTCCGCCAGTTGTTTCCGTTGCTCCGCATCGAGCTGCTGGAATGTCGGATTGGGCGGTAGCGTCTTCATGTAGTCCTGATACTCGGGAAACATCGTCTGCTCCCCGCCTTTCGCGGCCTCGAGCGGAATGCCCTTGTTCACGAACAGATCGTTGGTGTTGGTGGTGTAGAAGGGCAGGCGCATCGGCACATACCCCTGGGGAAAGGGCACCTGATTGTGTACAGCACAAGGATAGGGATCCATGTTTCCCTGGGGAATGTACGCGTACAACTTGCTGTAGATGAACGGCCGCGACAAGTACGCGGGATCGGAGATCATCATGATGTCGACCAGGATGTTGTCGTACCGGAAGATCCGCTCGTCCATGGTCGTCTTGTCACTGAGGAGGAGACCTTGACTCCGCTGCAAGTAGCCTTGCTTCAGGTGATCGGTGTGCACCCACAAGACGTTCCCCATCCACTTGCCGGTGGAATAGCCCTCCCACGTGTGCTGCGCAGCCGCTGACGGATACGGATGATTGGAAGCAGGCATCCAGATTGTCCGGTGTGGATTCGCGAATGCCATCGTGCTCTCGATCTTCGTCTGCTCTTGAGTCTGGGGATCCGTGGTGTCCCAGATGCGCATCGTGCTCAGCGTTCGGGGAGCGTAGGTCGCCATGAACGGCCGACACATCAGCTCGGGGATCTCGAACTCATCCGCGTCGTACTGCTGGGCGGCCTTTCGCGCGGCGTCAGTAATCGGTAGGCCGGAAAAGTCTCCGGGATCCGGACCGCCACCGTAGTGGTAATTGTCCTGGTGGCCCAGCGGATTCCAATAGCCGCTCATCAGCGACTGAGCGCCCAGGAAGGGTTGGAGGCCGACAAATACGGCAGCGGCGATGATGACCGCGCCGATTACGTCCAGACCTGATAATTTCTTCATCACTGCACCTGCTTGCATGGATGCGGCGCCCATTTAGAAGCGTCCGGCTCCTTCTGGAACTCCGCGCTGGTGTAGAACGGCGTCGCGAGGAACTCAGGATCGATGGCTTCGATGGTGTCCGTGAACCAGTCCTTCCCGGTCGGATCCTGGAACGTGATGAAGTGTTCGATCAGGCGCGTCCGCGTGCCGTAAGGTGCGCCGTTGCGCCGCAGCCAGCCGGGCGTGAGGTCGGTCGTCACGACCGCCAGGTCCCCGCCGGACTGCAGTTCACCCGCCCGGTTCTGGCCCAACCCTCCGCCGCGTCCCACGTTAGCGCGTTGATAGTTGACGGCGTTGAAGCGAAACGGTTGTTCCCATGCGGCGGCCGAATAGCCCTGCATCGACGCTGGTCCGTGGGTTCCGCCGACCTCACCGCTCCTGAGAGCCATCTCCATGTCTCCAAAGGGCTGGCCACGGGTGAACCTCAACAGACGGGTCTGCTGGCCCCAGTCGGTCTCGATCTTCAACACGTCGGGTGAATCCCACGTGATGTGGAGGCGCGTCGGCATGCGCATCACGTTGGCGCCGCCGTAGGCACGACAGTCGACGATCCCCGAGGTCTGGTAATTCGCCCCGCCGTACTGCGCGGGATCGAACGTGTCGGCTATCGGGCGAGCAGCCGGCGTCATCGGCACCTGCGCATAGTCGCCCTTGGGCGGCGTCATCATGCGAAAACGCCAGTCCTCGTCCACGACCGACACCCAATATCCGGTGAGATCGATGAGGGCCGCTTGCTGTCCGCTCTGTTGCGCCGCGGCCGCACCACCCCGACCACCAGCACCACGCCCTTGTCCCTGCGCAGGGGCCGGAGCCTGCGGCTGCGCGGGGGCGGGAGCCTGCGCGGTGAGCCCTCCCTGAACGATGGCGACTGCGCTCGCCAGCGCGGCCGAACCCAACATCAAACGAAGTTTCATGGCATCTCTCCGCGTCTTAGAACTGTTTGCCGGACGAAGCCGACGTTGTGGTTTTCATCGAGAAGAAGACGGGCCCCTTGGCGGGCAACGTCTCGTAGACCGCCGTGATGAAGTCGCGCGTCGTCCATGGTCCGGTCGTCGCGCCCCAACGCTGGTCGTATCCCTCACTGGGCTTGAGCGCCAGCACCTGCTCGAGCGTCTTGCCCTGATTCTTATAGTACTGAACGTTGTTGCGGATCACCGTGAGTATGTTCCTGTAGAGCGCCACCTCTGCCTGATCGCACAACCGGCCATGCCCTGGGACGATCACCGTCCCGCCTTCTGCTTGAGGCCCGGGCGCGGCCATCGCGAGCAATTTGTTCAACGCGACCAGCTCACCGTCGATGGTCCCGCCGGCCTTCACATCGATGATTGGGTACGTGTTCATGTCGACCACGTCGCCCGCGACAACGACATCGGAGCCGCGGAACAGCACCACCAGCTGGCCATCAGTATTGGCATTGGCCGGATGGTGAAACTGCACGGCCTCGCCGTTGTAGCGCTGGTTGTCGATCTCGAAGCTGACCGCATCGCTCGGCAGCGCTCCCTTGAACTCGTCCCCGGCCGCGGCGAGGCGCTTCAGCACGTTCTCGTGGGCGATGATCTCGGCGAGGTCGTCCCCAAAGAACTGAACCTGTGCCTGTCGTTCTTCGCCGGAGACAATCTGGCTGCCGGCTTTGGCAATCGTTTCGTTGCCGCCAATATGGTCGAGACGCCCGTTGGTGTTGACGATCTTGCGAATTTCCTTGTGCTCGCCAGCGTGTTCCTGTGCGAGCCGCTTGATCTCGGCGAGCAGTTTGGGCGCCATCGCCTTCGTGCCCGTGTCGACGACGATCACGCCCTGGTCGCCGACCTGCACCACGACGTTCGAACCGCCTGGTTCACCGGTCAGCAGCCAGACCTGTCCTGCCACGTGCTCGGGATGAATCTCTCCATCTTCCCGCCGCGGCGCATAGGGATTGTTGGGAGGCCAAATGTTCACCGGCTCACCAAACGCCGGTAGTGGCGCCTGAGATGCGGCCGCTTGTGCCGGAGGAGGCGTCTGCCCCCCCCTCCCCTGACCGGCAACCGCGACGCCAAGGCCAACGACCGCCACCAGCCCAAGCACCACCCACAAGGCGCGCTGTGATTGGAGCGGAGATTTGAACGTGTGCATGGCTTCTTCCCTGTCCTGTCCAGAAAGCGCCGACGGTTGATCGGCGTTAAGACACGCATAAGTTAGGAGCAATTCATCATGGCTGTCAATAGTGCTGATGGCCTGCGGAAAAGACTGTGGAATTCGATGCGGTCTCGGCTATTATGCGCGGACGCCATGCGGAAGGAGCATGAGTAGATGCAGCTCAAAGACGTACCTGATTTGAACGCCCGGCAACTCCTGGCCGTCGTCGCGCTCGCCGAGCACGGAAGCTTCACGACGGCCGCGTCGGCGCTCGAGATGTCGCAGCCGGCCCTGACCCGGACGCTGCAGCGCGTGGAAGAGGTGCTCGGCGTCAAGCTCTTCGCCCGCAATACGCGCCGGCTCGAAATCACCAGTGCCGGACGCGATGTGGTGTCGGTGGCCGAGCGGATGCTGAGCGATCTCCAGCTCACCCTCCGCAACGTCGGCGAAATCAGCGCCGAGCAGAAGGGTCAGGTCGTCATCTCGACCTTCCCGCTATTCGCCCACGAAGTGCTTCCGCGAATCGTTCGCCGTTTTCGTGAGAACCGGCCAGGCGTCCTCGTTCGGGTCCGTCACGGCTGCAACACCGAGATTCTGGAAGACGTCTCGACCGGCGTCGCCGACTTCGGCATCGCCTACGTCAATTCGCTGCCGGACACGATTCATTGTGCCCAGGTCAGGCAGGACCCCTTGTACCTCGTCCTCCCGTGGAGCCATCCGCTCGCAAAATCGAAGGAGACGAGCATCAAACTCAACGACATCCGCGGTCTGGATTTCATCTCGCTCGGTCACAACAGTCACACGCAGCGGCTCATCGACGGAGCCGCCACGAAGGCCGGGTTTGCGTTGCGCTCGGTTGTGATGGCGCCAGGCTTCCAGGACATCATCCAGTACGTCCGGGCCGGCGTCGGCGTCGGCGTGCTTCCGGGAGAGGCTCTTCCGAAGCGGCGGGATTTCGCGACGCGGCTGCTGAAGGCGCCGTCTCTGTCGATGGCCATCGGGGTCATCGCGCTTCGCTCCCGCCATCTCACGCCCGCCGCGACGCGGCTGATGAAGATGGCGCAGGAACACCTGCGGACGTCAGGCGTTCTGAAGCGCGTCGCCTGAGCGCTCGCTGCTGATTTATGTCTATGTCAGCAATAATCACAGGATTAATGCTCTTGTATGACAATCGGCCGTCATCAGAGCGAGTCGTGTCCGTTCGACTCTCCGACGAGGACGTGTATGCCTGAAGTGGCCACTCAACCGGCGACGGCGGTCCGCGAGCTGAGCTTCGGCGAAGCCATTCGTGAAGCCCTCTCCGAAGAAATGCGGCGCGACCCGCGTGTGTGCCTGCTCGGCGAGGACGTCGCCGAGGCGGGCACCACGTTCAAGGTGCTCAAGGGGCTGGTCGAGGAGTTCGGCAAGACGCGGGTGATCGACACGCCGATTTCGGAAGCCGGCTTCACCGGTCTGGGTGTCGGTGCGGCGATGGCGGGTCTGCGTCCGGTCGTCGACATCATGTTCGGCGACTTTCTCGCGCTCATCATGGACCAGATCGTCAATCAGGCGGCGAAGATCCACTACATGTCCGGCGGCAAGTGGAACGTGCCGCTCGTGGTGCGCGCCACGATGGGCGCGACGCGCCGGTCGGCCGCGCAGCACTCGCAGTCGCTGCACGCGTGGCCGGCCCACATTCCGGGCCTGAAGGTCGTCATCCCCTCGACGCCGTACGACGCGAAGGGCCTGCTCAAGTCCGCGATCCGCGACGACAACCCCGTGATCGTGTTCGAGGACAAGATGATGTTCTCGGTCAAGGG
>JBGPHH010000141.1:0-10560 GCA_041484265.1 Vicinamibacteria bacterium | reverse complement strand
GGATGTGCTCGGGTACCGCCAGCTTCCCGATGTCGTGCAGCAGCGCCGCCGTCTTGACGCCCTGAATCTCGCCCGCTGACAGTCCGGCCGCTTTGGCCAGACCGGCCGCGTACGTCTGCACGCGCCGGATATGGGTTTGCGTCGTCTGATCCTTGGCGTCGATCGCGCGCGCCAGGGCTTCGATGGTGGCGAGGTGCAGGTCGGAGGTTTGCCGCACGTGGCGCTGTTCGTCCTCGATGCGGCCCATGTACACCTTGTAGGTGCGGTACATGAGGTAGATGGGAGCGAACGTCAGCAGCGCCAGCCAGTAGCCGACGTAAATGACCAGCCACGACGCCACGGCTGCCGCGCCGGCGCCCACGAAATAGCTCGGCGCGCTCCAGAGAAAATTCGCCTGCCACGTTGTCGAGACACGTTCCCCTGTTGACAACGCGATGGCCGTCGCGACCAGACCGGTATTCAAGAGGAAATAGGCTGTGGCTGCACCGACCAGCGGTCTTGCAAGGTCAGCGATTCCCATCGCATGCGATCCGCCTCCGAGGGCGTGGAACACCAAGCCGGCGCCCTGCACCGTGATCACGAGCGAGGCCATACTGAACAGCGTTCGATACAGGGGATTGCGATCCTTGCTGTTGAGATGGCACTGGCTGAGCGCGCTCCCGGCGGCCACGAGCATCGTTTCGTTCGGGCCGAGGAGCAGCAACGACGCGAAATCCACCGCGTAGGAGACCGACATGGTCGACCCGCTGGCGGTGAGGGGCAAATTGACTTTGAGCGCCGCGCTGGCCGACGAGAGCACGAGCAACGCCAGGAGAAGCCCCGGTTGCTGGAAGTGCGTCTGCGACAGGCATCCCACAAACAGCGCCGCACCCGCGAGGATGACCGCGCTGACGTAGAGACGGGCGTGAACAGGAAGCGATCTCATTGGACTCAGTGCACGCGTGGAGCGGTCGACATCCAGTGATCGCCCCAGTCCTCCTTGAGGATCGACCAGAGCACCTGATCGAGATACGCGCCACCGCGGCGCACCGACCGCCGCAGGATGCCTTCCTGGACGGCACCCAACTTCTTGAGTGCTCCATTGCCGCGGCCGTTCTGCAGCAGCACGCGCGTTTCGAGCCGCCGCGCGCCGACCGTGCTGAAGGCGAAGGATCCGGCCAGTCGTGCCGCTTCGATGAAGATGCCGCTTCCGCGCGCCGACGGCGCGAGCGTGCACTCCCATTCCGCCACCTCGAAGCCTGGATCGAGTTGGCGCACCTGCAGGAGGCCGACGACGGTCCGGGCCGCCCCGTTCGTGACCGCGTAAGTGAAGGCCAGTCCTGCCGCGCGTTCGTGCGCGGCGCGCTCGATGAATTGCTGAATGGCCACGTCGGTAACCGGCTCGTCCAAACCAAAGCGTGTCGCGTCGCCAATCGACAGCAAGTCGACCAGTGGGCCGAGGTCCTGTGCCGTCGGCTCGCGGAGCGTCACGGCCCGTGCGGTGAGCGTGGGCAGTTCGATTCGCCAGTCCGGTTGGGTCGCCTTAGGAGAGTCAGGTGCCATAAGAGACATCCCCGCGAACCGTTGCACATACACGGCCATTGTTCCGCTCTGTTACAGCAACAATGTCTCCAACTGGAGAACTATCATTGTAAGATACTGTAATTAAATGTCTTAATCAAAACAATAGGATGAATTATGAGGGATTGTAAATGTTCGTATATATGACAATACAGTCTTTAAGAGGCCTATTATCTCCTGACTAGCGGGTTCTTCCTCAGCAGCTTACGAGGATCGTGTAAATATTTGGAACACATGTCTTGCTTCGAGGCAATCCAGTCCGCCGCGTTGTACGCGGTTGTGATTGCGGGTATAAATGGGCCTGAGGTGGACGACCAGCAGAGACCGCCACTCGCCGACGACGAGAGCTTTCTCGACAGCCTGGCTGACCTCGATCGGGGACTGGACGTTCGCGCTTCAAAGGTCCTCGACAGCAGTCTGTCGGAATTCGATCACGACCTGGCGAGACCGATCGAAGTTCCAAGTACGCCGCTCGGGTCGCTGGCCCCCAGACGACGGCCGTGGCGCACGCCGATTGCTGCCCGTCAGCGGGAGCTCAGTCCGTTTCCACCACCGCCCCCGGTGGGCGAACGCACGCGCGGACCCTCGATCGGAGAGGCGTCGCCCCCGACGCTTCCACTCAAGCCTCCGACGCAATCCTTCGCGACAAACGCTCCTGGTTCCCCAGGTCCCACCGGCGGCTCCAATCCGGATCCGACCTATGAGTCGTTCTACGGCTTCAACGAGAAACCCTTCGGGCTTTCTTCAGATCCGAAGTTTGTCTACCGCAGCGCGTCGTTCGACCGCGCGACGCAGGATCTCATCGATGCGATCGACCGGCACGACGGCGTCATGCTCCTCACAGGCGAGCGGGGCACCGGAAAGACGACACTCGGTCTTTCGCTGGTAGGCCAGATCGGCGGATCGAGCCGGACATCCTTCCTGACGGATCCGCCCGCGACGGTGGATCGATTGCTCGACTCGCTTCAGCAATCCGCCGTGATCGTCGTCGACGATGCGCATCGATGGCCGGTCGAGATGCTCGAGAAGGTATGCGGGGTTGGACCGGACGCGTTAGGACAGCGACCGCAGGTTGTGCTCATAGGCGAGCCGGTGCTTCTGACCTGGCTCCGCCGCCGCGCGCTTCGACGGCTCGATCGAAGGGTGGGGACGCGCTGCCAGCTCGAGCCGCTGACCGCCGATGAGGTTGCCCGCTACGTGGCGCACCGATTGGCCGTGGCGGGATCAGGCGTGCGGGTCGAATTCGATGAGAGCGCGGTGGCCGAGCTGCACGCCATCTCCGGCGGCATTCCACGAGCCATCAATTTGATCTGCGACCGCGCACTCGCAGAGGGTCATCGACGTTTGACGAGCCGCATCGACGCGCTGACTATCGCTTCCGCCGCGGACGATCTGGATTTGATGGCGCCAGCATTCGGCGTCAGGTCGATCGTTCAACGGGCCGCGCTCCTGGTCGCATTCGTGGCCCTCGTTCTCGTCGGAGCCGCCGCTGCCGCCTGGGTGTTCCGCGACGATATCCAGCGGACGGTCATCGCAGGGAGAAGGTAGGCCGGATCAGGACGCTTGCGGCATCGCGTCGGCGTACGCATGCAGCGTGTGTGTGAGGCGTTCTGTCTCTTCCGTCAGTTGGTTCCAGACCGGCTCGTGATCGACGAACTCGCCCCGGCGGCCGATGTCCTCGAGCGTCCGTGCCGCGTCGACGGCTGCCTGGGCGCCGAAATTGGCGATGGCGCCTTTGAACGTGTGCGCCGCGCGTCGCAGGGCCTCCCCGTCACGCCCGTCGAGCGCGGCCCGAATCTGTCGCAAATGATCGGGCGCATCCTCGATAAAGAGCCGGCTGATGTCCGCCACCAGCTGTGCATCGTCACCGAGACGCGCCAGAACGGTCGCGTCGAGCCGAGACGGCGATGCCATTTCGGCGGGCGTCACCGCTCCTGATGCGCCTTCGCTCGCGCGTTCCATCGCGGCGCACAGCTGTCTGGGGTCGAGGGGCTTGGTTAAGTAGTCGTCCATGCCCGCCTCGAGGCACCGCTCGCGATCGCCTTTGAGCGCGTGGGCCGTCATCGCGACAATCGGCAGATGACCAGACGTTCGGCCCTCTTGCTCGCGGATGGCCGCCGTGGCTTCGAGTCCGCTCATCTCCGGCATCTGCACGTCCATCAGCACGACATCGAAGGGGCGGCGCGTGACGGCTTCAAGCGCCTCCCGGCCGTTTCCGACGGTGGTGACGCGATGCCCGCGCCGCTGCAACACACCCATGGCCAGCCGCTGGTTGACCGCGTTGTCCTCCGCGAGGAGGATTTCCAACCGCCGCGCCGGTAGATCGGCGGGCAGCATGGCTTTGTGCAACGCAGGCCGGATCGGATCGTGCCCCGGCGTGGCCTGAATGGCGGCCGGCCTGGCGTTGGTCAGTCCCAGACGCGCTGTGAAATGGAACGTGCTGCCTTCCTCTGGCGTGCTCTCGACCCAGATCCGTCCGCCCATCAGCCCGACGAGCGTCGATGAGATAGCCAGTCCGAGGCCGGTGCCGCCGAAACGCCTCGTGGTCGAGCCGTCCGCCTGCCGGAAGGGCTGAAAGATCTCCTGCAGTTTGTCTTGCGGGATCCCGATCCCACTGTCACTCACGAAAAATTGCAACGCGATGGTGTTCCCGGCAACGGCAGCGTCAGCCGCCTGTGCGGCGCGCTCGACCTGCACCAGAATCTGCCCGCGCTCGGTGAACTTGATGGCATTGCCGACGAGATTCAGCAGCACCTGCCGCAGGCGGCCCGGATCGCCCAGGAGCACGCTCGGCACGTCAGGCAGCACATGGCACACGACTTCGAGGCGCTTCTGCTCGGCGCGCAGCGCGAGAGGCTTGATGATGTCCGCCAGGTGATCGCGGAGCGAGAATGGAATCGCTTCGAGCTCGAGCTGTCGGCTCTCGATTTTCGAGAAGTCGAGGACATCGTTCAGAATGGTCAGCAGCGAATCGGCCGAGCTCTTGACCATGGATAGATACTCGCGCTGCTCGGCCGACAGATCGGTATCGAGCGCGAGCTCGGTCATCCCGATGATGCCGTTCATCGGCGTGCGGATCTCGTGGCTCATGTTGGCGAGAAACTCGCCCTTGGCCTGACTCGCGTCCTCGGCCACGCGTTTCGCTTCCGCCAGCTCCGCCGTGCGCTCGCGGACCTTCCGGTCCAGATCGTCCGAGGAGGCTTTGAGTCGTCCGTAGGACTCGGCCAGGCGGGCCTGCATGCCGTTGACGTGTTCGAGAAGCGTGGCGATCTCCGCTGGTGGATCCGAGGCAATCACGGCCGGCTCCGTCGTCTCGTGAGTCGACACGTTGCGCACGATCGCCACCAGTTCCTCGAGCGGCCCCGTCACTCTGTCGGCGAAGGTGCGGGCGCCCAGGATCGCGCCGCCGAGCGCCAGCAGAATGAGCCCGAGCGTCAGCGCGTAGTACGTCGGCGTCTGCAACTGCAAGGTGGCGAGCGGCTGCCGGACGAACACCTGCCATCCGGCGACGCCGATCGATGCCACAGCCGCGAGCTGCGTGCTGCGAGCCCCGTCGGATCGGTCTGGCGTGTACCTGTAGATTCTGTCCGGTGCCCGGTCGCTCTCGCGGACCATGTCGTTGGCGGTCAGGTCCTGCTGAACCGAATAACCCGAGCCAGGGCTGGCGTAAATGACGCGGTGCTGCTGGTCGAGGATGGTGACGGTTGCGCCGGGAACGGTTTGGTACGCCTCGACGAAGTCCTTGAAACTTTCCAGCCCGAGCACAGCGTCCACCGCGCCGGCGGCGCGGCCGTCCTTGGCGTAGAACGGCACCGCGATGAACACCCGTGGCACGCGCGACACCAGGCCGGTGAGCACTTCAGACACGATTGTGTGGTGCGTGCGCAACGCGTCGATGAAGAACTGGCGGTCTCCCATGAAGAGCTGGGAAGCACCGTTATCGAGCGGAGGTACCGACTCGTGCACCCATCCAGACGCGTCAGCGATGCGAATCGCGGTATAGCCTTCATAGATTCCGGTGTACTGTGTGAGCGCTTGGCGGCGCCGGGTGGCATCGTCTCCAATGTCGCTAATGGTCAGCGCCAGTGCCTCGGCGGCTTGCACGTGAGTCTTGAGGTAGTCGTCGACGTGGTCACGCAGGGCGAGCGCCGCTTCACGAAGACGCGCGCCTCCGTCTTCCTCTTGCTTGGCGGCAAATGTCTGTCCGGCCGCCGTGCTGAGCAGTAGGACCGGGAGAACGGCGGCGAGCAGGAACGTGTGAAAGGCGTATTCGCGAAGGCGCTCGCCTCTTCCGAACTGTGGGTCCTGGATCAGTCGGCGCGCCGAAATGATGAGAACGACGAAATCCGAGACGACGAGCGCGACCATCGCATTCAGCAGCTGTTGCAACGCGAGCGTCCCGACAAACGACGGTCCCAAGACGCCGTAGACGCCCGGCATCAGCGCGAACGTCAGGGCGTAGAAGACCGACATGGGGACGCCGGTGAGAAGGGGCGACGTGCCGCGGCGAGACAGCGCGCCGAGCAGCAGTCCTTCGATGCCGAAGATCGCGAGCCACAAGGGAGCCTGAGGCACGAACGCGGCCGCGCCGATGATGGCCGCAAGCCCGCCGTACCAGGGGCCGAAGAGCACCGCGATGGGAAGCGTGAGGATGCGCCCCGGCCACAGCCGGGCGAGTCCGGCAAACGGCAGGAGGTTGAGAGCCAGGCCCGCGGCTCCCGCCAGGAGCGTCGTGCCGAGCCGAAACACGCTCTTCCTCATCTCTGAACCGAGCCTGCAGTGCAGCTTCCATTCCACAGACCCACGTGGCTCACTTCAGAAAACGGGAGGCTTTTGCGGGCACGCATGCGTCTGGCGTGGGCGCCCAGTGTGCACGCCGCACAGTCGCGCACACTCGATCCTTGACCGGCCCAGCATCTGCTCCACATAATCCGGCACATTCGCACTGTGAGTCCGACAGCCGGTTCATCGGCTTTTTCGCACAAGGGAAGTTGAAGAAGATCGATGCGTCCGGTGGCCAGCCCGTCGTGCTCTGCCATGCCACCTCAGGACACGGCGGTACGTGGAGTCTGGCGGCGAACAACAGGCTGGTTGCTGTCGCCGTAGATCCCTACGACGTGTCCGCCGACGGGCAACGGTTCTTGGTGAACGCCGCGGTCGAGCAACGCTCGACGGCACCGCTGACGGTCGTCTTCAACTGGACCGCCTCACGAAAGAACTGAATCCGGTCCGGTCTTACGGCTCGGCCGGGTCAGGAATGGGCAACGGTTACCGAATAGGTGACGGGCGAGGTGACGTTCCCGATGTCGTAGACCAGCACGCAGTAAGTGCCGGCAGTGAGCGTACCCGAAAGCTGCGGGTTGACACCCGCTGGTGTAGGGACGGAGTTTCCGCCACCGGGAGGGAGAGAGCACGCGCCCGATCCGGGCGTGCCGACGCCGAGCCCCATCCAAATCGTCGCCGGGGGTGAGGCGGCGGTTAGCGTGACGTTCACCGATCCGTTCGCGGTGACGGCGAAGTTGTGGAAGTCACTGCTGCCTACAGTTACGGTACCGTTGAACGTTTCAATTATCGAGGCGGGCGCTGACGGCGCCGTCGGGATTGCAGTGCTCGACCCGCTGCTGCATGCGGTGGCTGTGAGGGCGAGGGCGAGGACGAGGACGAGCGCGGCTGCGGACAGGATTTTCATACGGCCCGGGCGCATTGCAGGCCCGATGCCACAGATTGTAATCGATACACCTGTGCCTCCATCTCGTCCGTGGTCAATGGGTTTCGGCGTAAGCCACACATGCCGCAGGCATGAGGCACGTGACGTGATCGTCCTCATCGGAGGGCGCGTGCCTCCTTAAAAGAAATGGGGTGGGCGACGGGTTTCGAACCCGCGACCTCCGGTGCCACAGACCGGCGTTCTACCCCTGAACTACGCCCACCATACCTGCTCGGAACAATCAGTCTAGCATTTGCAGCGACTCTCACATCTACTGTACAAGCTTGATGGTCCAGAAATCGTCGCTGAGGTTCGAGTCGAGCAAGTACGCGAAGGGCATCGTGAAGTAGCCGTTCAGGCCCCAGCCAATGCCCCACGAGTTCCGCACGATAAACCACTTCTTCGCGACGTCGTAGCCGACGGCCAGCACGGCGTGGCCGCCGAGCAGCCGCTCCGACGGTCTCGGCATCGAGACGTGGCCGCTGCTGGCCACCCGCGCGCTTTCAAAGCTCTCGTAGACCGAAAACCCGAACACAAACGGGTAGCCGGCGGCCAGGCACCCTCTGAGTTGGGCGAGTTGCGGCGTGACCCGCTGGTAAAGCACCGCAGGATGCTTCTTGGCATCCTTGTACGAGGCGCCCGAAGGCTTCGTGCGGAACCTCGCGATGGCATAGGGCCACAGCGGTTCATGCGGAGCGCCCTGTCGGGCGACGCTCTTGATCCCGTCGCGAATCATCGCGCCCGCGTCCTCATCGACCGTCCCTTCGATCGACCGCTCGTTGTAGTAGACAAACAGCCTCGACGGCACAAACACGTCGTTGAGCGCCTGCTTCAGCTGATCGAACTCGAGTGCCGCCGCAATCGCGTTGGCCGTGCAGCTGCCGAGCTGTCCCTGGTCGTAGACCGGCGGACACGCGCGGCGCAGATCGACGCGGGGCGGTAGCGGCCCAATCCTGGCGAGCGGCGCCTCGTAAATCCGATCGCGGTGGTCTGGGAGATCGGGGATCCAGCCGTACCATACGGACGAACGGGGCACCAGATTTGAGGCTCGACGGCCTGCTGTTCGAAGTCTTCGCGCCATAAGTGGACCTCCTCGCAACGCGATTGTAGGGCGGCGCCTCTTCGCTCTTTCACACTGACGCGCGGGTGCGTCGATTTGCGTGCAGCCAACCGACGCTCTGCTAAGATGAGCGGCGGCCGAGGCTGTGGTATGCAGGTACTGATAGCGGACGATGACCGCGTAACGGCGGAGATTCTCGCGCGCACGCTCCAGCGCTGGGGGCACGAGACGACTGTCATCGGCGACGGCGCCGAAGCGTTCGAGCATCTCCGGGCCGCGAAGGTCGCCACTCTGGCCGTGCTCGACTGGATGATGCCGGGCATGGACGGCCCGGAGATCTGTCGCCGCGTCCGCGCGGAACTGCCGCTCGCGAACATGTACCTGCTGCTCGTCACGGCGCGAGAAGGCAGGGGCGACGTGGTCGCAGGCCTGGACGCGGGGGCCGACGACTACGTGATCAAGCCGTTCGATGCCGAAGAGCTGCGGGCCCGCATTGCGGTCGGCATCAGGCTGCTCTCACTGCAGGAGAAACTGGCGGACCGCGTCGCCGAGCTGCAAACGGCGCTCTCCAACGTCAAGCAGCTCCAGGGACTGCTGCCGATCTGCAGCTACTGCAAGCGCATTCGCGGTGACGATCAGTACTGGCAGCAGGTCGAGGGCTACCTGCACGATCACTCCGGTGTGCAGTTCAGCCACGGGATCTGCCCGAGCTGTTACGAGGGCCTCAAGGCGCAGCTTGACGGGCTGACGTAAGAACGGAACCGACAGGAAGACGACTCCCGACCCCTTTTCGGACCTACGTCCGCTCCAACAACTCAATCCGCGTGCCGGCCGGTCCTTCGAGAAACGAAATCCGTGTCACGTCGTTGAATTGGCGTGGTTCGACGCTGAAGACGACGCCCTTCGCCTTGAGCGCCGCCACCTTCGCGTCGAGCCCTGTGATGCGCCACGCGATGTGATCGATCGCGTGCCCCGCGCTCGGAGCGCCGCCGCCGGCGTCGGCCAGCAGCCAGATCTGGCCGTACTTCAAGCCGTCAGGGCTGCCAACGCCCCCATCGAACCTGACCCGCTCGCCGCCGAACGTGTCGACGTACCACGCCAAGGCCTTGTCCGGATCGGGGACGCGCAGGTGAACGTCATGGAAGCCGGCCGTTTCGGGATTGTGCAGGATTCTGAGCCTGACACCGAACGGATCTTCGACGAGGCCGGGTGAGATGATCCTCGCGCCGGCGGCCTGCAGCTCCCTCACCTTGAGATCCGGCTTAGAGAACGAGAAGCCGAGAGAGTCGATGACGCTGTCGCTCGTCGGCCTCGCGTGGTCGGCCTTATAGAAGATGACCCACAGCCGCTCGCCGAGGAGCGCGCGTTCAGGCGTCGCGCCCGGCCGCGCGCCGAGGTGTTTGACGTACCAGTTGACGGCCTTGGCCTGATTGGGCGCGGAGAGATGGACGTGGTCGAAAACAGCCAACTATGGTTCTGGCACCAACGTGACCACCGTGTAGCGATCGGCGGGGAAGTAGCGTTTGAACGTCCCCTGGAGAATCTGCGGCGTCACCGAGTCGATGCGTTCGGCGCGCGTGATGATCACGCCTGGATCGGTGCCGTAGAGGTGCACGGTCCGGAGCCGGCCCAGCCAATAGCCGTTGTCCTTCATTGATTCTTCGTAGGTGCGGCGCGCCGACTCTTTCGCCCGGTTCGTCAGGTCGAGCGACGGCCCCTCGTCCTGCAGACGCTTGACCTCCTTCAGCACGCGGTCGGTCATCGACGGAAGGTTCTCGGGCGCTGCGCCGAAGCTGATTTGGACGCGGCCGTCGCCCCGTTGGGGCAGGGGACTGCTCAATCCCACCGAGACGGTGTAGGTCTGCCCGAGATCTTCGCGCAGGATGTCGCGAAGCGCCGTGTTCAGTACCGTGGTCGCCGCGATGATGTATTCCTGCTCGAGCGGCTCCGCTGATGGGTCGGCAAAGAAGCTGATGGTGGTCTGGCCCCTCGGCTCGCGTCCCTTGACGACTTGCTCCCGCGCGGTCGCCGCAGGGAAGCGGAGTCCGACGTCGGCGAAGCGCGACGTCGCCTGGCCGGTCGAGGGCAGGGATCCGACGTAGCGCGCGATGAGCGGCACCACCTCGTCCACCTTGAAGGCGCCGACCATGAAAAAGGTGAAGTCGGCTGCGTTCGAGAACCGCAGCCGGTAGAACGCCGTCATCTTCGCGCGATTGAGCGAGGCGACCCGCTC
>JBGPHH010000140.1:0-10658 GCA_041484265.1 Vicinamibacteria bacterium | reverse complement strand
GAATCGAGCACTCGCGTTCGACAAACGGCAGCACGGTACCGTGCTCGTCGCCGAGCACCTGGATCTCGACGTGACGCGGACGAATCAGCTGACGCTCGAAGAAGACCGAGCCGTCGCCAAACGAGGTGCGCGCTTCGGATCGCGCCGTGCGGACCGCATTGATGAGCGCCTCTGGGCCCGTGACGACCCGCATGCCCTTGCCGCCGCCGCCCGCGACGGCTTTGACCATCAACGGATAGCCGATCTTCGACGCGATCGCGAGCACGTCCGCCTCGGACAGCGTTTCCGCCACCGGCCCATCCGTGCCAGGCACCACGGGCGCACCGGCCGCGATGGCGACCTCTCGCGCCGCGGTCTTTCCGCCGAGCAAGTCCATCACCTCGGGCGCCGGTCCGATGAACTTCAGCTTGGCGTCGCGGCAGGCGCGAGCGAACGTGGAATTCTCGGCGAGAAAGCCGTAGCCCGGATGAATCGCTGTCGCCTTCGAGCGTTGAGCCGCGTCGATCACCTTGTCGATGCGGAGGTAACTCTCGCCAGGCGCGTTGCCGCCGAGCGCCACCGCTTCGTCGGCGTACCGGACGAACGGCGCCGACCGGTCGCAATCCGAATAGATCGCCACCGTCTGGATGCCCATGTCGCGGCAGGCGCGCATCACACGGACGGCGATCTCTCCCCGGTTCGCAACGAGAATTTTCACTGGCGGCTTCTATAAGGGAATGTTGCCGTGCTTCTTAGGTGGATTCTTGTCGCGCTTGGTCGCGAGGCTCTCGAGCGCGCGGATGAGCTTGGCGCGCGTCTCCCGCGGCTGAATCACTTCGTCGATATAGCCGCGGTTGGCGGCCACGAGCGGGTTGGCGAATTTCTCCTTGAACTCCGCCACTTTGCTCGCGCGCAGGGCCGCGGGATCCTTCGCACCGTCGATGTCGCGCTTGTAAAGAATTCCGACCGCGCCCTCGGCGCCCATCACGGCGATTTCGGCCGTCGGCCACGCGAAGTTCAGGTCGGTCCGGATGTGCTTGCTCGACATGACGCAGTACGCGCCGCCGTACGCCTTGCGCGTGATCACGGTCACCTTGGGCACCGTGGCTTCGGCAAAGGCGAAGAGCAGCTTCGCCCCGTGCCGGATGATGCCGCCGTATTCCTGCTGCGTCCCGGGCAGGAACCCTGGCACATCTTCGAAGGTGACCAGCGGAATGTTGAACGCGTCGCAGAACCGGACGAATCGCGCGCCTTTGACCGACGCGTCGATATCGAGCGTGCCGGCCAGAAAGGCAGGCTGATTGGCCACGATCCCGACCGGATGTCCGTCCAGCCGCGCGAAGCCGACGATGATGTTCTTGGCGTAGTGCTGGTGGACTTCCAGGAACTCGCCGCCATCGGCCACCGAGTGGATGACGTCCAGCATGTCGTACGGCTGGTTCGCCTGGGCCGGAATCACCCGATCGAGCGCCTCGTCTGCGCGGTCGCGCGGATCGGTGCTCGCGCGGCGCGGCGGGTCGTCCACATTATTACTAGGCAGGTAGCCGAGCAGCTCGCGGATCAGGGCGAGGCACTCGCGATCGTCGGCCACGGCAAAGTGCGCGACGCCGCTTTTCGCGTTGTGCGTCATCGCCCCGCCCAACTCCTCCATCGTCACCTGCTCGTGCGTGACCGTTTTCACAACGTCGGGGCCCGTGACGAACATGTAGCTCGTCTTCTGCACCATGATCGTGAAATCGGTGATGGCCGGTGAGTAGACGGCGCCGCCCGCGCACGGCCCCATGATGGCGGAGATCTGCGGAATCACGCCCGACGAGAGGACGTTCCTCAGAAAGATGTCGGCGTAGCCGCCGAGCGACACGACGCCTTCTTGGATGCGCGCGCCGCCCGAGTCGTTGAGCCCGACGACCGGGACGCCCATCTTCATCGCCAAGTCCATGATCTTGACGATCTTGGCGGCGTTGGTCTCCGAGAGCGAGCCGCCGAACACCGTAAAGTCCTGGGCGAAGGCATACACCTGCCGGCCGTCGACCTGACCGTGCCCGCACACCACGCCGTCACCCGGATAGAGCTGATCCTCCATGCCAAAGTCGCGGCAGCGATGCGTGATGAGCTTGTCGATCTCTTCGAACGTGCCCGGATCGAAGAACAATTCCACGCGCTCGCGGGCCGTCAGCTTGCCCTGCGCGTGCTGCTTCTTCCGTCGTTCTTCGCCGCCGCCCTCTTCCGCGCGGCGATTGAGATCTGTCAGATCCATGGTGGTTGGGGTCATACCAAAACGCGCACTATATCTTATCTGCCGCTGTCGGTTCTTAGGTGCTTGGGTTCATCGGTGCTTAGGCTAAGTGCATCGGTGCTTCGGTGCCGAGGCCTAAGCACCAAAGAACCTATGCACCTACGCACGACAAGAGTCATTTCGGCGTGTACCGCAGCGCCGATCTTTGAATCTTTCCCGTGGCGGTCTTCGGCAGCTCGCTCATGAACTCGACCCACCGCGGCCGTTTGTACGCGGCCATCTTCACCTTGCAATATTCGATGAGCTCCGTCGCCAGCGCATCCGACGCCGTATGGCCCGGCCGCAGCGCGATGAACGCCTTCGGCTTGATCAATTGATCCTTGTCCGGATAGCCCATCACGCAGGCTTCGTAGACGGCCTGATGCGTACGCAGCATATTTTCGATCTCGACCGGCGACACCCAGATGCCGCCCGCCTTCAGCATGTCGTCCACGCGCCCCGAGTAGTAGTAGAAGCCGTCTTCGTCTTCGGTGAACTTGTCGCCGGTGAACAGCCACTCGCCGCGGAAGCTGTTCTGCGTCTTGTGATACTGATGCAGGTAGAAGAGCGCGAACGTCTCACCCTTGACGATCATGTCGCCGACGTCGCCGCGCGGCACGTCGACGCCACTTTCGTCCACGAGCCTCACCGTGAACCCTTCGACGCACTTACCCGTCGATCCGATCTTGATGTTGCCGGGATAGTTCGACAGGAAGAGCGCGAACGCTTCGGTCGTCCCCATCCCTTCGATGATCTCGAGCCCCGTCTTTTCCTTCCACGCGTTCCACAGCGCGCCCGGCAGCGCCTCGCCGGCGGCCATGCAGCGGCGCAGCGACGACAGATCGTATTTCTCCTTGAACCCCTCGACGGCCATCATGCTGGCGTAGCCGGTCGGGACATTGAACAAGAAGGTCGGCTTGTAGCGCGCAATCGCTTCGAGCACGTTGGCCGGATTGCGCGGCGGCTGCGACGACAGAATCGTGCTCCCACCCACGTGGAAGGGCGCGAATAGATTCACGCCCAACCCGTACGTGAAGAACAGGCGCGCGATCGAAAACGTCCGGTCGTTCTCGTTGATGCCGAGCACCTTCACGGGGTAGAGGTCGGAGCTGATCGGAAAATCTTTGTGCGCGTGCTGAATCCCCTTCGGCGGACCGGTCGTGCCGCTCGTATAGTTCAACGTGCAGAAATCATCGCGATGCGTCGGCGCGGCGTGCAGATCGGTCGACGCGCCATTGATCCACTCCTCGAACGCCACCGTGCCACTCGGCGCCTTGCCCTTCGAGCCGACGATGATGATGTGTTCGAGGAACTTGCGTTCGGCCCGGACCTCTTCAATCTTCGGGTAGAGACTCTCGTGGACGACGAGCACGCGGGCCCGGCAGTCGTCCAGCATGTACGCGTAGTCTTTCGACGTCTGCGTCGTGCTCATGCCGACGGCGATGCCGCCGACCTTCAGCGTGCCGAAAAACGCCGTCACCCACTCCGCCATGTCGAGCGAAAGAATCGCCACGTAGTCGCTCATGCGCACGCCCAGCTTCTTGAGGGCGTTGCCCACCTGGTTGACCTCCATCGACACCTGGCGGTAGGTCATCTCCCGCTCCAGGCTGTAGATGGCGACTTTGTTGGCCCGTTTGACTAGGTTGTGCTCGAGGGTGTCGACGGTGTTGTAGTGCAGCGGCAGATCGTCAATTTTCATCGGCCGGAAGTCTTACACAGACGAGGGCCGGCGGCAAGTCGGCGCCGCTTCGCGAACTTGACTCAAATTGCCGGCGATATATAGTGTCTGGCTGACCTTTTCCTATCCTCTATTACAGAGTTGGTGATGAATGGCTTCAGGTAAACCCCTCGACGGTATCAACGTCCTGACCTTTGAACTCCAGGTCGCCGGACCGTACTGCACGATGAGGCTGGCCGACCAGGGCGCCAATGTGATCAAGATCGAGCGCCCGGAAGGCGGCGACACGGCCCGCGGCGGCGCGCCCAAGGTGAAAAACGACAAGGGCGAAACGCAGAGCGGCTATTTCCTCCGCTTCAACCGCAACAAGCGCAGCGTCACGATCAATCTCAAGAGCGAACAAGGCAAGCAGCTCTTCGCTGACCTCGCCAGCAAAGCCGACGTCGTCGTCGAAAACTTCCGGCCGGGCCTGCTCGATGAGATGGGCCTCGGCTACAAGGCGCTCTCGGAGAAAAATCCGGGACTCATCTACGCCTGCATCTCCGGCTTCGGCAGCCTCGAAGGCTTTCTCGGTCCGTACAGCAAGCGTCCCGCGTACGACATCGTCGCGCAGGCGATGGGCGGCCTGATGAATACGTGCGGCGCGGCCGATGGGCCGCCGACGTGGCTCGGCACGGCGCTCGGCGACATCGTGTCGGGGATGAACGCCGCGCACGCGATCACGCTGGCCCTTTACCAGCGCACGAAGACCGGCAAAGGCCAGTTCATCGACATCTCGATGTACGACACGATCATCGGGTTGGCCGAACGCTCCGTCACCGCGTACTCATTAACTAAGCACGTGCTGACACGCGGCCGCGAACCCTACATGGCGCCGTGGGGTCCGTTCAAGTGCACCGACGGCTACGTCGGTCTCATCGTCGCCACCGAAGGCGACTGGGCGAAGTTCTGTGCGGCGATCGAGCGGCCGGATCTCGTGGGCAAGGAAGGGACGACCTCCGGTCCCGACCGCGCCAAGAACATGACCGGGTGGCTGGGCGACGAGATCAATAAGTGGTTCGCCACGCAGACCAAGGCCGACGCCACCAAGAAGCTGCTGGCGGCAGGGCTTCCCGTCGGTCCGGTCCAGACGGCGCAGGAGATCTTCGACGACTCCCATGTCGCCGCTCGGAAGCTGCTGATCGATGTGCCGGATCCGATTCTCGGGACGGTCCGCCTGGTCGGGCCGGTGGCCAAGATGTCGGGCAGCCCCGAACAGATCAAGAAGCCCGCACCGCTCCTCGGTCAGCACAACGCGGAGGTGCTGAAGGAGTTACTGGGCTATTCGGCGGAGAAGGTGACCCAGATGAAGGCCGAGGGAGTCATCTGAATTGATGATTGCGGATTGTTGATTGCGGATTGAAATTGCGGATTCGAAAGACCGTCAGCAGTCATGCGAGGCCGAGAGTCTACGCTCGAGGCCGAGCGACAGCGTCAGTTCGGCAAGCGCGTGGGGGTGGGGCCCCACGCGACGTAAAGAATGCCCGCGCCGGGGGGTGGGGCCCCGGCGCCATAAGATAATGCGGAACACCTGCAGAGAGCAGGCGTCATATAGATCAGCTAGATCAGCGCCGGGCGCCATGCCCTGGCAAAGTGAGCAAGCAACTCGACAGTGATCAAGGAGGCCCGCCCATGAGTCCCGCAAATCAAGAAGAAGTTGTTGTCCTGGCCGCCGCTCGGAGTCCCTTTGGCAAGTTCGGCGGCGCGTTGAAGGATTTGAGTCTAGGCAGGCTCGGCGGCATGGTCGTCGCCGAAGCCATCAAGCGCGCGGGCATTTCTCCCGAGGACGTGGACGAGGTTGCGACCGGCGTCAACCTGCCTGGTGCGGATCGGTCCATCGCCCGCCAAGTGCTCATCGAAGCTGGCATCCCGCCCAAGCGCGTTGCGTACACGGTGGACCGCGCCTGCTGCTCGTCAATCGCCGCGGTCAACATGGCCTCGCGATCCATCCGCCTCGGCGAAGCCAAGGTGGCGGTCGCCGGCGGCAGCGAGAACATGAGCAAGGTGCCCTACTTCCTCACCGACATGCGGTGGGGCCACAAGCTGGGCGACATCACCCTCAAGGATCAGTTGATCATCGCCTGTCCGATGACCGGCAAGCCCCGCGCGCTGCAGGCGAGCCAGGAGGCGGACGAATTCGGCATCACCCGCGAGGAGCAGGACAAGTGGGCCGTTCGCAGCCACCAGAACTACACGAAGTCGAAGGCGGAGGGTAAGTTCGCCGACGAGTTGATGGGCATTGAAGTCAAAGACGACCGGGGCCAGCCGGCAATCGTGAGCGAGGACGAGTCGCCGCGCCCCGACACGACGCTCGAAAAGCTGGCCAAACTGAAAACCATCTACGGCAGCTCGACCGTGACGGCCGGCAATGCCCCCGGCCTCAGCACCGGCGCCACGGCGATCGTGTTGATGTCCAAATCAGAAGCGCAGAAGCGCGGCAAGAAGCCGCTGGCGACGCTCATGGCCTGGGCGATGGCGTCCGGCCATCCCGACAAGATCGCGTCGATTCCGGCCGAGTCGGCCCGCATCGCGCTCGAGAAGGCGGGCATGACGATCGACCAGATCGACCTCATCGAGATCAACGAAGCGTTTGCGGCCGTCGTACTCACATCAACCTTGGTTTTGGCCGGCAAAGACCCGAAGAAAGCCGAGGCCATCCGGGCGAAGACCAACGTCAACGGCGGGGCCATCGCGCTCGGCCACCCGACCGGCGCCACCGCCGCGCGGATGATCATGACGATCATGTTCGAGCTGCGCCGGCGTCGGAAGGCCGCGGGCGACACCCGTCCCTACTACGGCCTGGTCTCCATCTGCGGCGGCATTGGTGAAGGTGAAGCGGTTATCGTGAAGGTGGATAACTGACGGCGTGGTTGAATTGCTGATTGCGGATTGTTGATTGCGGATTGGAAGACCGACCGGACGGATCGATCGTAAGAGATAGCGCCTGCGGCCTTCACGCGAGGCCGAGAGTCTACGCTCGAGGCCGAGCGACAGCGTAAGTTCAGCAAGCGCGTGGGGGTGGGGCCCCACGCGAAGTGAATAATGTGAGCACCAAATCAGAGTGGAAATCGCAGATCCTGGCGCCAAGTCAAGAGACTGACAAGCCGCGGAAGCCGGAGTTCACCACGAGCTCCGGCCTTCCGCTCGAGCCGGTCTACACGCCAGAGGACTCGGCGGCTGGCGGCCCCGATCCCACGGCGCGCATCGGGTATCCCGGCGTCTATCCCTTCACCCGCGGCGTCACCCCCTCGATGTATCGCAGCCAGTTCTGGGTGATGGGGATGTACGCCGGGTACGGCTCGGCCGAAGAGGCCAACGAGCGGTACCGCGTGCTGCTCGATCGCGGTCAGACCGGCTTTTCCATCGCGCTCGATCTGCCGACCCAGTGCGGCTACGACGCGGACGACCCGCTCGCATCCGGCGAAGTCGGCGTGACCGGCACGCATATCGGATCGCTCGCCGACATGGAAGTGCTGTTCGCCGGCATTCCATTGGAAAAGGTCCGCCAGATTCGGACGACGGCCAATTCCATCGGGCCGATCATGGCGGCGATGTACATCGCGGCGTTCGAGAAGCAGGGTGTGAGCATCCAGAACACGCGGATGTTTCTCCAGAACGATGTGCTCAAGGAGTACATCGCCCGCGGCACGCAGATCTTTCCGCCCGAAGCCGGGCTCAAGTTCTCGTCCGACCTTATCGAGTACTGCGGCAGACACCTCAAGAGCTGGACGCCGCTGGCGATGAGCGGCTATCACATCCGCGACAGCGGCAGCACGGCGGCCCAGGAGCTGGCGTTCACGTTTGCCAACGGAATGGCGTACGTGGACGAAGTGCGGCGCCGAGGCCTCGACGTCGACGCCTTCGCCCCCCAGATCTGGACGTTTCTGGGCGGCGGCATCGACTTCCTCGAAGAAGTCGCCAAGTATCGGGCCGCACGGCGCATCTGGGCGAAGCTGATGAAGGAGAAGTACGGCGCCCAGAATCCCGAAACGATGAAGCTGAAGATCTTCGCGTACACGCTCGGCGGAAATCTCGTCGCGCAGCAGCCCCTCAACAACATCGCGCGCGTCGCCATCGAAACGCTCGCCGCCGTGCTCGGCGGCGTTCAGACTATTGCCACGTCGGCGTACGACGAAGCGTTCGCCATCCCGACCGAGGAAGCTGCGACGATCGCCCTGCGGACGCAGCAGATTGTGGCGAACGAAGCGGGGGTGACCGACACCGTGGACGCCCTGGGCGGCTCGTATGCCATCGAGGCGCTGACCGACGCGCTCGAGCGAGAAGTGTTCAAGTATCTGGATTCGATCGAGAGACAGGGTGGCGCGGTCCGCTGCATCGAGAACGGCTACTATCACCGCGAGCTCGGCGAAGCCGCCTATCGCTATCAGCGCCAGATCGAGACCAACGATCGGATTCGCGTCGGCATGAATGCGTATCAGAGCGAGACCGAACTGCCGATCCCGGTCTTCAAGCCCAATCCCGAAATGGAGCGGCGCCAGATCGAAAAGGTGAAGGCCGTCCGCGCCCGGCGCGACACCGCGGCTGTCGCCAAGCACTTGAGCGAACTCGCGAGAGCCGCCGGCGCCAAAGAAAACCTCGTGCCCGTACTGGTCGAGTGCATCAAGGCGTACGCGACCCTCGGCGAGATTTGCACCACGCTCCGCGGTGTGTGGGGCGTGTACCAACCCAGCCAAGTTATCTGAAGTTAAAAGTTAAAAGTTAAAACTTAAAAGGACACTGCTACTTCCTCAGCCACCGTTTCTAACTACTTTTAACTTTTGACTTTTCCCTTTTAACTTTCTCAAAGAGAGAGACCATGATCGATTACTCATCTCACTTCAAGGACATCATCTTCGAGCTTCGAGAGAACGGCGTTCTCTGGGTCACGCTGAACAAGCCCGAGAAGTTCAACGCCGCCGATGCGGCCATGCACCAGGCGTTTGCCCACCTGTGGCCGATGGTCGACAAAGACCCGGCGGTGCGCTGCGTGGTGCTGACCGGTGCCGGCAAGGCCTTCTCGGCCGGCGGCGATCTCGACCGCGTGAAGAACTCCTACCAGAATCACGACGTCATCGTGGACATCCTCGAAGAGGCCCGCGAGATCGTTTACAACATGCTGCACTGCAGCAAGCCCATCATCTCGGCTGTCAACGGCGTGGCCGTAGGCGCGGGCGTCGTGGTGGCGCTGCTCTCCGACATCTGCATCATGGCCGAGAGCGCGCGGCTGGCCGACGGGCACCATCGGCTCGGCGTCGCGGCCGGCGACCACGGCGCGATCATCTGGCCGCTGCTCTGCGGCATGGCCAAGGCGAAGTACTACTTGATGACCGGCGATTTCGTCAGCGGTCCCGAGGCCGAGCGCATCGGACTCGTCAGCCTGTGCGTGCCGGACGCGCAGCTATTGGCGAAGGCAACGGAGGTCGCGAACAAGATCGCGACCGGGCCAAAGTATGCGACGCGGTTCACCAAGCGGACGCTCAACCAGTGGATGCTGCAGGCCGGGCCCATCTTCGATCACTCGCTCGCGTTAGAAATGATGGGGTTCTTCTCCAAGGATCTTCTCGAGGGCGTGGACAGCGTCAAGGGCAAGCGCGCCGCCAAGTTCCCGTCCAACGAATAGGCGTAGCCAGTCGCGACGGCGACTTACTGCTTGTCGTACACGGCCACGCTGCTGACCGTCCGCCCTTGCGCGTTCTTCCCCGTCGTCGTGTTAGTTCGGGTCTTGCCATCGGACGAGAGGACGGTCCGCGTCGTCGTCGTCACGTTCCCATTCACCGACGCCACGAATTCATAGGTCCGGCTGTCGATGCGCCGATACACTCTGGTGTCCCTATCCGCCCCGCCTCTGACGTTCGACGGCTTGCCATCGAACATCGTCTCGACCTCTGTGTGCACCCGCGTGCCCTGCGCATCCACCGTTTCAGCGGTCACCTTCATGCCGCCGCCCGAAAGCGGTTCGAACCGGACGAACTGACTCTTCGGCGTGAGATTGGCCGGTTCGTACTTGGATTTGGCGAGATTGAGCTTCCAGGTTCCGACCCCGATCTCTTGCGCGTGCGCCGCCGCAGGGAAGGCCATCGCCAGGATCGGCGCCAGCAGGAAAAGGCCTAGCCGGAATCGTCCGCGCATGACACACCTCATCTATCAAATGCTCAGCTGAACACAATCGCCGCACCAACCGTCGTGCGGTCCGCCACGGCCTGCAGCGCGTCCTTGGTGCGATCGAGCGAGAAGGCGTCGGGCCCGAGGGCCTTGGCGTTGAACTGGCCCGTCTCGATGAGGCGCGCGAACAGCTGCATGTCGCGCAGCGTGCTCACGCCATTGAAGTTGCCGGGATGGTGGTTCTTCGCGCCGTTCGACCACTGGCCGGCAGGCAGCGTGAAGTTCCCCTTCTGTCCGACCGCGACGGTGGAGACATGACCAGCCGACGAACACAAGGTCCACGCCCACTGCAGCGACAGGACCCCGGTAGGATCCGGTCCGACCTCCGCCTTCGGCGGAAACAAATCGCCGCCGACGGCCTCGATCACGAAGTCCGGGCCTTTTTGAGCGTCTAACTTACCGCCGGCAAATGTCCGGGCGCTCGGTCCCTTGCACAGGTCCCTGATCCTGGCGACCACATTGGCCGTATCGACATTGGGATCGATCACCGTCGTCGCGCCCAGCTGGCGGGCGACGGCGCGGCGG
>JBGPHH010000139.1:0-10685 GCA_041484265.1 Vicinamibacteria bacterium | reverse complement strand
GACCTGCCCGAGGGGGAATCGGAAATCATCGGCTACTTCGTCGAGTACAGCGGGATGAAGTTCGGGATGTTCTTCCTCACGGACTTCCTCGAAACGATTCTGGTCGCCTGCCTGGCCACGACGCTCTTCTTCGGCGGATGGCAGATTCCCTACCTCATGCCGGACGGTTTTCACTTCCCATGGGGCGCGACGATTGCGCTCTCCCAATGGACGTATGTCCTTTTGGGGATTGGCAGCTTCTCCATCAAGGTCCTGCTCTTCTGCTTCCTGTTCATGCAGATCCGTTGGACGCTGCCGCGCTTCCGTTACGATCAGCTGATGGACCTGGGCTGGCTGGGCCTGTTTCCGATCTCGGTGGCCAACATGCTGGTAACGGCCGTGGTGCTGCAGCTCGTGGGGAGAACCTGATGGCCGTCAAGGTGATGCGAAGGCGGGAGCTGACGTTATTGGAGCAGCTCTACATTATTCAGGTCTTCAGTGGTCTGAAGATCACCTTCGGACACTTCTTCCGTAACATGTTCTTCCACATCGCGCACAGCC
Source organism: Vicinamibacteria bacterium (assembly GCA_041484265.1). Lineage (GTDB taxonomy): Bacteria > Acidobacteriota > Vicinamibacteria > Vicinamibacterales > CAVVIG01 > 2-12-FULL-65-11. The sequence goes on along the minus strand of JBGPHH010000139.1, from coordinate 10,145 downwards.
TGGGGCTGTTCAAGCTGTACTCGGCGGCGGTCACCTTCCAGTACCCTGAACAGCTGCGGCCGCTCGCGAACCGATTCCGCAGCCGCCACCGGCTGACCGTTCGAGACGAAGGCACGCCTCGCTGCGTCGGGTGCATGCTCTGCGAAACCGTCTGCCCGGCCAAGTGCATCACCATCGTGGCCGGCGAGCACCCCGATCCGAACGTCGAGAAGTACCCGGTCCGCTTCGACATCGACCTCGGCGTCTGCGTCTACTGCGGCTTCTGCGTCGAGGTCTGCCCCGAAGACGCGATCCGCATGGACACCGGGATTCTCGATGTGGCCGCGTACTCCCGCAACGCGATGAAGCTCGACATCCACGAGCTGATGAACCCGGCCCTCAGAAAACCTCTCGCCCAGGGAACCTGCACCTTGAAGTTCCCGCACGTGTGCCAGCTCTCCGGTGGGCATATGAAGGGGACGTGGGAAGAGGTGTACCCAGGGGGCACCGCTCACGGCAGTCCGATTCACCCAGGACACTGAGCTCGTCAGGCTGGCCGCACTGGAGTCGCGGCGCCCTCCCCGACAACCGTAGTCCACTCGCGTACGCGCCACTTCGTCACGAGGCCATTCCTCACGTACGGATCCTCCTGCGCGAATCGCTCCGCGACTTCCGGCGACGAGCCCTGGAAGATGAAGACCACCCTGTCGGGAGGATTGACCAACGCGCCGCCCAGCACCAGCTCGCCCCGTTCAACGGCACGCCACGCGTGCTCGAGATGAGCGGACCGCAAGGGGACTCGCTTGGTCGCGTAATCGGGAACAACATCGTAGAAGAGGATGTAGTGCATGGATCCAGTTGAACGATCACCCTTCCGGAGGCTGATCGGATTCTTCGCCGTTGATCGCCCCGAGTTGGCCGCCGAGACATTGCTCATAGAACTTGAACGCTGCCTCGCAGTCTCCCTCGAAACTCAAGTACGGGTTCAGCTGCATGGTGAACCTCTTGTCGACGACCCGACTTCTGGCTCTAGGGCAAGGGAGGCGGCGGCGTGCGGCTCACGCCTTCCCCTTCCTTTCTCGTAACTCAGCGATGCGTGCCTTGACGAGTCTCTTCACGAGAGCCGAGGACGGCGGCTTGGTCAGTGGAAATCGAATCGTACCCGTCGAGGTCGCGTATCCCTTGAGGCCGGCAGCATGGGCGCGTCTGATTGCCGCACCCATCGGATACAAACTGGTGTGGTGCTTGAAGGCGGCGAACCACACGAGCGGTCGTCCCTCGAACCTGAAGGCTGGAATCCCGTAGCTGAAGCCCTCCGTGGCGCCAGGCGCCGCGGCGCGAATGGCCGCGCGGAGCTTGTGGAGGTCTCTCCGAGCGTCAGCCGGCCGGGAGGCAAGATAGTCACGCACCTGTGCCTTGGCTCGTTTGGCGTTGTTCTTCGCCGACGATGAGGATGCCATGGTGACGTTGCGTCTTAGGTTGTCGATTGTTCAAGCCACGCGTCGATACCCCAGCAGCCGCGCAGGAAGAAACAACAGGGCGGCGAGCAAGGCGAACAACGCTGAGAGGCAGAGCCTCGCCAGGCGCAATGGCAACGCCAGCAGCCATACCAAGGGCGCCAGCACCAGCGCGACCAACGCAATAGGCGGTGAGATTGCAAGGAGGATGCACCAGGTAATGAAAAGAATGAGCACCTTCAATTCACACTCCTCAACGAACGTCGATGAAATTCTGATCCGCCTAACGCCCGCCGCTCAGCTGCGAGCGGCGTTAGTCACTATCTGGAACCAGCTTGGACCTGCGGCGCCGCTCGCCGGCTGCAGCGGTCTGTTAACCTACGTGTCCTCGCGCGTAACGCCCAGCAGACGAAGCGTCTTGTCGTCACGCTCGCCCCGGAAGTACTTATCGAGCAACCGCTCGAAGACTGACCCGGCGGGCGACACGCAGGCGAAGAGCGTCGCGCACGACCGCAGTTTCATGTCGTCCGGCGAGCCGAACACTTCGGACGCGCACTGCGCCTCAACGCCGATCGCCGCCTCGGCACACTCTAACAACCGCGGACCGAGGAGGGGATGACGCAGGTATGCTTTGGCCTCCGCCATGCTCTTGATGGCGTACCGCCTCGCAGTCGAGCTGAACCCCAGCCCGTCGTACTGCGGAAAGATGTACCACATCCAGTGCGATCGCTTCCGGCCGCTTCGGATCTCCGACATCGCTTGCTCGTAGTCGTCCTCCTGCGCCTGCACGAAACGGTTCAGGCTGTAGGGATCCGGCGAGCCACCCAAAATGCTGGCATCAGCCATCGGTGTCCCCTCTTCCGCCTAACGCTCCGCGCTGAGCCGCGCGGCTCGGCGACGCCTGGCGCGTATCCCTCCAAGGTCCCGAAGGGCCTGCGGTGACCAGATCAGCTCTGTCACACGCCAAGCCGCCGCTTGACCTCGTCGTGGGGGATCCCTTCGCCCCGATCTAGTTCTGTCAGCCCTGCCTCGATTGTGGCGAGAAACACGAGGCGCTCGATGGCATCGTCAACCGTCGCATCCGGTGGCAACTCACGAAGGGCTTCAATCATCCGATCGCGAGAATTGATGGCAGCATTTCGACTTGATTGTAGCGCCGATTCCTTGGCTCGGTTGATTCCTCTTGATTCATGTCGACCCAACAAGCAGTAGACGAACGAGACAATCCAATATGCGAGCCAAGCTCGCGGCCTCGTCAAGCAGCCGATCTCACGGGGCGCCGCCTGAATAGTGGCTCTGTTGAAGGAAGGCATCGGCATCCGTGATCTCAAGGATCCCCCGCACGGCGTCAGCTTTGTCTGACGCTCCCAGATAGAACGCCTCGCAGATCTTGTAGCCGACGTAGTACGCGAGATCGGCTGGACGGCCGACGGAACGATCACCTTGACCGATCCAGCGGTTCGAGTCATGGCCGTACATCTCGCGGCTGAATTCCTGCCAGAGCGCCCCCTCGTGCGCGTTGCCGTAGGCGCGCTGGGCGCGATTGCCGTTATCGCCGGAGATGAGCTCACCAACGAAGTCTGCGGCTCCCTCGCTGACGGCATCCGTCAGCAGCGTTTGCGAGCCGTCCCGGCGCAGCCGCTGCTGCACATGGACGAGCTCATGCGAGACGACGTACGGAAGATTGGCGATTTGTCCGATGGTCGCCCGCTGCCACTCCGAAAGCTCATCGACCGGCGTGCGCGAATCGCGTGCGTTCATCTCCACAGCGATTAGGAGACCAGCGGAAGACGCGGTTCCGCCGGTGCTGAGGCGGCCGATCAGAAAATAGACGTCCGGAAACACAGCGTCCGGATACAGCGCTTTCAAACGGCCGTACGTCCTGCGGATTGACGCTTTGACGTTTGCATCGGTATCAAGGGCGAGCGTGTTCTTGCGGATCGCTTCGTAGAAGCGGGGCAGCGCCGCCACCTCCTGAGCGAGGGCCCGTGCCGTGTGAATCCGAAAGCGCGTGAAGTCGCGAAGGCCTGGGCTGCCGAGGTCGAGGTACTCTCGCTGAAAGATGTCCGACAAGTCGTCGCCGTTCGAGAGCAACGCGCGGTCGAAGGCGCGCCAGAAACGGGGAATGTCGCTGGTGATCAGGCGCGCGGCGTCCGGATCCCGGTTGATCGGCACCTGCTGCGCCGCGCGGGGAGCCCACGTCAGCACCCCGAACAGGAGGAGAGTGAAGAAGAGCGTGAGGCCAATGCTCGCGTGATTGAACGGATGGCGCATGGTCCACCTCGCGAAGGTCGCAGTCTAGCAGAACCGCATATCATGGTCCGCACGTCGTGGACCACAGGGACCACCAGGTGCATCGAGGGGCGCGTACGATCGCCCGACTGGCTGCATGTGCAGCCGCCGTGATGTGGGGGCTCTCCTTCGTCGCCACCAAAGCGGCGCTCCAGGAGCTCGCGCCCGTCACCGTCATCTTCACCCGCTTCGCGATGGGCACGGCCGTCCTGTTCGTCATCGCCCGCCTTCGCGGCCAGCCGCTCCGCCCGGCGTTCGATGCTTGGCCGATGTTGGCGTTGATGGGCTTTGTGGGCATCTTCATCCATCAACTGATCCAGGTCTACGGCCTGACGCTGACGACGGCCGTGAAGGCCGGCTGGCTCATCGGTATGATTCCGATTTGGACGACGCTGCTGTCGGCCTTCTTCCTCAGAGAACGTCTGAACGCTCCTAAGATCCTCGGGCTTGCACTCGGCACTCTCGGCGCCGTCGTCGTCGTGACCCGCGGCCAGTTCACGTCTGCGTCGCTGTCGCTCCCGACGACACGCGGCGATCTGCTGCTCCTGGCGAGCACCATCACCTGGGCTGTCTACACCATTCTCGGCCGCGACACGCTGAAGCGACTCGACAGCGCGAGCGCCACGGCGGTCTCAATGGGCTTTGGATCGGCGATGCTCGCGCCCATCTACCTGGCCCGCGGCGGATGGCACGAGTACGCCTCGCTCTCCGCCGTGGGTTGGGGAGCATTGCTATTTCTGGGAATCGGCTGCTCGGGGCTGGGCTATTTCTTCTGGTTCGCAGCGCTCGAGCGGCTCGAGACGTCCCAAGTGGCCGCCTTCCTCTATCTGGAAGCGCCCGTAACGCTCGCGGCCGCTGTTAGCTTGCTCGGCGAACCGGTCGCCGCCTCGACCATCGTCGGCGGAGGGCTCGTGCTGGCGGGCGTCTACACCGTCCAGCGAGGCTGAGTCAGGCCGGCTTTGGGAAGTACACAGGCGCCAGAGATTTTCGATAGTACGGGTTCCTGAACTTCCAGATGAAGGCTTCGATGAAGTAGTGGGTCACGAAGATGCCGTTGAACAGATTGAACATCAGCCAGAGTTCCCGTCTCGGCCCCAATCGCGCCGACACGGCCGGCCAGAGGTTCTCCCGGGCGACAAACACCGACAGCACGACGAGCGCCACGTAGAACCCCAGCTTGTGCCGGCGGATCCATGCCGCCAGACGATCGGCCCGGCTTGACGGATCCAGCTCGACGGCGAATAGACGCGGAAAAATAATCACGTGATATTCGACGTAGTGCATCGCCAGACTCGCCGGATACAGTTGGGTTCGCCAGACGGCTAACGAGGCGCTTGCTGCCTGGAAGAAGAAATATGTGAGCGGGACCCACACGTTGCCCCCCTTCGCGTCTCTGAACGCGGCGACAAACCCGGCCATCACGCCGAGGAAGCACAGCGCGGCCACTCCCAGCAGGATGCCGGACAGGGGACCGAGCACGAACACAAACTCGTCGGTGCGCAAGCCGTTGAAAAACGTCCAGAGTTGAAGACCGGCCATGCTCAGAAAGAAGCGGTTGTCGGCCTTCCGCATCCACGCCGGAAACGCGACGCCTGCCTGACCCTTGAACAGTTGGAGCATGCCGAAGCTCTGTCGTACGACATGCAGGTAATCGGCGGCCTTCACGACGAGCGTGAACAGGAGCAGGTAGAGGAGGAACGCCGCCGACTCCCCCTCATGATTGGCGTTCAGTCCAAAAAACCCAATGAGGAAAAACAACGTCAGGATGGCGACGGGCGCGACGAAGTACACCAGGATCCGAGACGCCGAAGAAGCAAAGTAGCGCAGGTTCTCCCCGTGCAGGTACACACCGAGCGTGATGAGGAAATGGGTGCCTCCCAGGAGGACGATGTAGGTCGCCGCAATGGCAAACCATCCAGGGGGTTGCACCAGCTGCAAGATAACGAGCGGTACGACCAGGACGAGGAAGGACCCGAGAATCGTGGCAATGCGCGGCGGGCTTTGCAGGTACGCCGGTGCGCCGATCGTCTGGGGCGGCCGTCCGGCTCTCTTGGTCATCGCCGACCCTGCGACTGGCGCGCCCGCGCCAGATTGCGTTTGGCGTCTTCGAATTCAGGCCGCAACTTCAGCGCCAGCTCGAACTCGAGGATGGCCTCGTCGACGCTGCCCTGCGAGGAGAGCAACGCGAGACCAATCTTGTTGTGCACCTCTGAGGAGACCGGCATCAACCGCAACGCCTGGCGAAGCGCGTCGATGGCGGCCGCGTATTGCTTGGCGTCGAGCAGCGCGCTCCCGAGGTTGACCAATGTTTGACCGTCGTTCGGATCGAGCCGCACCACCTGTTGGAACTCGACGATCGCCTCCTCGACGGCACCCGTCGACGCCAACGCATGGCCGAGGTTGCGATGTGTTTCGGCGGAGTCCGGCGCGAGACGGATGCCTTCCCGGAACTCCTTGATCGCCTCCGGATATCGACCTTCCTTCGCAAAGGTGACACCGAGCCAATCGTGCACATCCGGCAGGATCGTCTCGAGATACGCACTGTCCTGGATCAGGCGACGCGTCTCCGGGCGCGCGAGGCTGCCCGAGCCTTCGGTCGCCGGTCCCACCCCCTTGTAGACGCCGTCGAGGAGCCCCAGGTAGACGTCGAGCCCATCGGCGATCGGCGCCGGCCTCCCGGACACGAAGCATTTCGGACACCACGCCCCGACCTGGCTCAGATCGAGCAGCGGCTTCGGCACGCCGAAGCGATTGGCCATCAGGAGGGAATGTACGCCGTACTCCTGGGTTGGACGATCGTCGGTGACGGGCTCGACGTTCCGTGTGGCGTCCGCGAGCGTCTGCGGTGCGCCCATGAAGGTGCCGACCAGTTCGCGAACGCTCCCGAGGTCGAGCCGCTGAAGGTCCGCCTGTACGGCGGGCGACGCCGCCAGGCCCGCGACGACGCGGGCGGGATCGATTTCAATGCGGGGCGCGTTGGTGCCGACGAGCAGGAGCTCGACGCCGGCCCCCGACACCAGTACGGCCTGAGGGAACACCTCGATAAACGCGCGCACCATTGCCAGCGTCGTCTCGGGCGGCACCTGGTACGCCGGCAGCCACTGGCTGAGATAGCCGTTCGGCTTCAGTCGGCTTCGCGCCAGCGTGTAGAACTCCTTGGAATAGAGCGCGCCGACGCCGGCGTTGGCAATCGGCGGTGGCTCGAGCGTAATCAGATCGTAGGTGGCCGCGGGTTGCATGCGCAGGTGTTGCCGTCCGTCGTTCACGTAGACGGCGACCCGCGGATCGTTCAGCACGTCCTTGTTCGTGTCGCGGAAATATCCGGCGTGCGTGAGGACCGCCCCCGAGAGATCCGCAAGGTCCACACGCCGGACCGACGGATGTAACGTCACTGCGTGAAGTGTCTCGCCCACGCCGAAACCGATCACCAGGACCGTCTCGGCGGGATGGTCGATCGAGAGGAGCGGGAGATGCGCGAGCGCGCGCATGTAGCGCCGGCTCATCGGATTGGTCGAGGACATCGGGTGTCCGTTGATCAGAAGCTGCCGTCCCTCGCCGGGCACATCCGCAATCACGAGAACCTCGTTGACGCCCTCGCTCATCGTCAACAGGCGCGCCTCCTTCACCTGCGGCATTTCGGTCCTGACGACGAGATAGTCCGACGGCAGCGCCAGCCAACGCGCAACCGCTCCGCCGGCCATCAACGCCGACACGGTCAGTGTCACGAGAGCCAGACGTCGCGCAGGGCGCCCTTCGGACCCTCGTGCGACCGCCGCAAACAAGGGGACCAGGGCCAGCGTGGCTGTGACGGCTAGCACCGTCGCGCTGGCCTGAATGCCCGCCATGGGCAGCAACAGAAAGCCGGTTGCGAGCGAACCGCACACCGCGCCAATCGTGTTCGAGAGGTACAGCACGCCGGCACGGCGTCCTACGGAGGGTTCCGCATGCTGAATCACGCTGTTTGCGAGCGGAAACGTGAGTCCCATCAGCAACGAAGGCACGCTGACCTCGAACAGGATTGGCGTGAGGTTGAGCCGCAGCTCAGCGGCTGCCCGCACCAAGGCGGACGACGCGTTCAAGGCCGGCTCGAGAACGCTACTGGCGGCGACGATGTCCGACACGTCGGCAGCCGCCAGCCCGTAAAGCGTCGCGGTCACGAAGAGGCCCTGGACGCCGATCAGCCAGAGCGTCGGACGCTCCACCCGGCGATGCACCATTCGTTCAACGAGCGATCCGAGGCCGATCCCCACGAGCATGACGGTCAACAGCAGCGAGAACACGGCGCGCAATCCCCCGAGGAGCATCGTCAGGTGGCGGAACCACAGAATCTCCATGCCCATGGCGCCGAAGCCCGACAGGCCCAGCGCGACACAGGTCAGGATGAGGGCGCCCTGTGAAGAATGTGGAGCGTGTGGAGGGCCAGGGATCGTGTCACGCGCCGCTTGTTTGGCGCTCTTGGGGGCGACATATCCAGCGTCTGGCGCGGCCACTTCGCGACGAGCGAGCGACAATGCGGCGACCGCCACCCCGAAGTTGAGGACCGCCGCCATGACCTGCGCGCCTTGTAAACCTACGGCGGGTACCAGCGCAAAGTCCGTCAGAAAGCAGCCGAGGGCGGCGCCCGCAGTGTTGACGCCATAGAGCACGGCGATGCGCGCGCCGGCGATCTGGACGTTCTTTCGGACAAGGTGACGGATGAGAAGCGTCAACGTGCCGCCCATCAACAGCGTGACGGGCGCCACGAGAAGCGTTGCAATCGCCCCGCGAGCCAGGTACGACGCGGTCGAGGGCACGTACCAGCCGGCCGCGTCGCGTGAGTACGACGAAGTCAGCGCGGAGATGGCGCTGAGATGCGGCAGAATCAGGGCGATCGCCAGTCCCAGCCCTGCGATCGCCAGCTCGACAAATCCGTACGCTCGGAGCAACGAATCCGGCCGCGTGGCGTAGCGGCGGTCGGCCCACCGGCCGACGAGATAGCTGCCGGCCCCGAGCCCCGACATGAACACCGCGACGACCACAGACGCCGAGTAGACGGTGTTGCCGAAGGCGTTCCCGAACTCGCGGACCCAGATCACTTGGTAGATCAATCCGCTGATGCCGGAACAGAAGAAGAGGAGGTAAAGCAAGGCGTGCGCCTAGCGACTGGGCTCTCCGGAACTCGCCGCCTCGAGGGCCATGGTCAGGTTGTGCTGAGCCGACGCGTGGCCCGGCTGCAGCTTGAGCGCCTGCCGGAACTCGTTGATGGCGTCCTCGAGCTTGCCCTGCGACCCCAGCGCGATGCCCAGATTGTTGTGTGCTTCGGCGGAATTCGGCATCAGCTGGATGGCCGCGCGAAACTCCTCGACGGCCTCCCTATATTCGTGAAGATCGAGCAGCGTGCTCGCCAGATCGTAGCGGGGCGGGCCCTGCGTGGGGTCGAGCTTCACCGACTGGCGAAGTTGTGCGATGGCTTCCAGGGAGGCGCCCTGTGATTCGAGGGCACGCCCCAGGTTCCAATGGGTCTTGGCCGAATCCGGGTTGAGGCGAAGCGCGTTCCGAAACTCCACAATCGCTTCGTCGAACTTCCCGTCGGCCGCCAGGGCGGCCCCGCGTGCGTTATGCCTGACCGTGTGATCCGAGAGGACGTCGCGCAGGTACGGACTACCGTGAATCAACTGCTCGGTCTGCGGATCGACGACGCTGCCAAGGCCCTCGGCTGGCGGGGCGGCCTGCTTGTAGAGAGGGTCGAGCAGCGCAAAGTACCGGTCGATGCCGCCAACGAGCGGAGCCGGCTTCCCGCTGACGAAGCAGCGCGGACACCAGGTCGCGGCCTGGCTGAGATCGACGAGCGACGGGGGCACGCCGTTGAGGCGGATCCAGGTCAGGCGCGAGGCAGCGCCGTATTCCTGCATCGGCCGATCGTCGCTTACGGGCGCGGCGGTTCGGCTCGCCTCTGCCAGCGTGTGCGCCGAGGCGATAAAGGTGCCGACGATCTCTCGCACGCTGCCGAGATCGAGCCGCTGAAGGTCCGCCTGCACCGCCGGCGCCCTCGCGAGCGCGGCAGCCAAACGGTCGGGATCCACCTCGAGGCGCGAATCATTCGAACCGAGCAGTACAAGTTCTTCGTCGGTCCCGCCGAGCAGCACAGCTTGCGGGAAGACGTCCACAAACGCGCGAATCATCGACCGCAACGTCTCGATCGGCACCTGGTACGCCGGCAGCCACTGGCTGACGTATCCGCGCGGCTTGAGACGCGTCCGCGCCAGCTCGTAGAACTCCTTGGAGTACAGCGAGCCGACCCCGGAAAGGGCGAGCGGCGGGGGTTCTAGCGTGATGAGGTCGTACGTCGCGGCGGCCTGCATGCGCAAATGTTGGCGCCCGTCGTTCAGATACACGACCACGCGGGGATCGCTCAGCACATCCTTGTTCGCCTCTTTG
>JBGPHH010000138.1:0-10703 GCA_041484265.1 Vicinamibacteria bacterium | reverse complement strand
GTCTCCATGGCCATCGACACCGTCCACCATCGGCTGTTCAGCGGGTGCCGCAGCGGCGTGCTGGCGGTCTCCGATTACCAGGCCGGCACGGTCGTCGCCACGGCCCCGATCGGCGCCGGCGTCGACGGCGCCGGGTTCGATGCCGCCTCCGGTGATGTGTTTGCCTCGAATGCGGACGGCACCCTCACCGTGATTCATGAAGACGCGCCCGATAAGTATCACGTGGTCGAGAACGTGAAGACGCCCGTGGCGGCGCGCAACATGGGGCTCGATCCCACCAATCACCGCGTGTTCATCGTCTCGGCGATGTTTGGACCGGCACCCGCGGGCGGCAGGGGTCGAGGTCCGGTGCTGCCCGGATCGTTCACGTTGACGGTGATTGAGCGCGGTCCAGCCACACGCTGATGGCTGGGTGACCGTCGGCTACGCCTTCTCCTGACGCCAGCTTTGCCACCGGGCATAGACAAAGAGGGCGGCGTTCGCGATTGTGACGATAATCAACACGCACAGGCCGCCCATTGTGGTGACCGGGCTAAAGACACTCTCGACCGGGAAGCGGCGCATGCGATCGGACGATACAAGTTCCAGCAACTGCGGATCCATCCCCTGAAGACAGTATTTCGTCAACAAAGAGACGGGTCGTCAAACGCGATGGTTTCAACATCGCCGAACGCACGCTGGTAGAGACGGCACAGAAACTGAGCGGCAATGTCGCGTCGTCCGGTGCCGGCGTAGTGATGAAGGCCTCGACTCGTGCAATGCAGCCCTGCCGCGCGAAGCGCCTTCAGCAACCGGGGGGACGCACCACGCTCTGTCTCGACGACCCTGAACAGTTCGCTGTACTCGCGCAGCTTAGCGAGCCTGGCCTGCAGTAACGGCATCCCGCACTCGGTGGCGACATCTTTGACCGACATATCACTGAACCCACGGACCGCTATCCCCAGCCGGTCCGCGGACCGGTGAAGCGTCGTCACGACATCGGCGTACGACCTGCCGAACTCTACCACCTCGTAGCCGGCCACGTCGCGAGCCTGCGGCACTGCCACACCGAAATAGCCTCGTGGGACGAAGACGGCGGCGCCCCGCTCACAGATGAAGGGATGGTAGGTGCCGAGCTTGTACTGGATGACTTCCAGTTCGGCGCGCGTCTTGTCGGACCAGAACACGATCGGGACGCGCCTTCGCGTCAGACGGTCGAGGCTGGCACGCCCCGCGGCGTCCACGTCGTGGCTCAGAGGGTCGAGCAGGCTCTGGTCCAAGTCGCAGAAGACCAGAAGCGAGTGAGCCGGCTGAGTGCGCATGCCTGACCGCTGCATGCCCGAGCGTACTGGGCGGAACCGCCCCGTAGTATCCGGCCGGGCCGGTATTCTCGTCGCGGAAATGATGGAGGCTGCACGCCGACCGGCGGCACGCGATAAGATGCCCGTGTGTTGCATCGTGTGCAACTCGGACGGCCGACGATCCGGGCGGCCCTGTTTCTCGGGTTCGGACTGGTCGTGGGGATCTGGCTGTTTGCCGGGTACTACTTCACTCGGCGTATCGCCGAGGTCGAACGGCAGGCGTCAGAGATTAACGCACGCTACGTGAGGGCCCAGGACCTGCTCTCGACGGTTCGCACGCAGGTGCTGCTGGGATCGCTTTACGTCCGAGACGCGCTTCTCGATCCTGATCCTACGACTGCGGGGGACTACCGCCGGCGGCTGGAAGAGTCCTACCAGGCCATCGATACCTCCCTGCAACAATACGTGCCCGCGCTCGATTCGAGCGCCGAGCGCGAGCGGATCGCACGGCTGCGCCGCGAAATCGCCGATTTTCGCCGCGCGATGGTGGACGTGCTCTCGACGGATGCGCGCCAGTGGCCGACCGAGGCGCGCACGCTGCTGCGGACGCGCGTCGCGCCCAAGCGCGAGGTGGTCATCGGCCTTTCCGAGCAGACGCAGGCCCTCAACCGCAGTGCGTTCGTCGAGCAGCAATCGGCAATGGTCGAGGTCTACCGTGTCACGCAACGCCGAATCTGGGCGAGCCTCGGCGTCGCCCTGGCGACCAGCCTCGGCATTGTGCTGCTGGCCACGCTCTATGCAGGCCGTCTGGAGGAACGGATTCGCCGCCAGAGCGAGAAGGACGCGCAGAACGCCCGCGAACTGCAGCATCTCTCGGCGAAGTTGCTCGAGGTCCAGGAAGACGAGCGGCGAAGCATCGCGCGCGAGCTGCACGACGAGATCGGTCAGGCGCTGACCGCCATCAAAGTCGAGCTCGCGGTCGCGCAGCGGGCGATTGAGGGCGCAGGCGGAGCGTCGAATGCGCTGAGCGACGTCCGATCGATCGCCGATGGCGTGCTGCACAGCGTGCGGGACCTCTCGCATCTGCTCCACCCTGCTCTGCTCGACGACATGGGTCTGGTAGCGGCCGTCGAGTCGCATCTCAAGGGTTTTGCCAGACGGCATGACATTCGCACGGACCTGCTCCACGAGGGGCTGGACGATCGGCTCACGCCAGAAACAGAGGCCGCCGCCTACCGAATCATCCAGGAGGCCCTGACAAACGTGGCCAAGCACGCGCACGCCACGAGTTGTCGCGTATACCTCCAACGGCTGACCAATACCGTCCTGGTGACGGTCGAGGACGATGGACTCGGATTCGACCCGGCCGACGCCCGTTCGGCGGACGGCAGCCACGGCCTTGGCCTTGTCGGTATCCGAGAGCGCGCGGCGCGGCTTCACGGAACGGTCCAGATCGAGAGCGGCCGAGGGAAAGGCACTCGCCTGACGGTCGAGTTGGCGGCCGAGACGCAGACGACCGCGGAAGCCTCCAGCCTTGACGCGGCCCAGGTCGGCCCGGTGAACGCTCGCGAGGTGTTTGGTGGGTAAGCTTCGGATCCTGCTGGGGGACGATCACACGCTGGTGCGCCAGGGATTTCGGAAGATTCTTGAAGAGCGCCCGGAGTGGGAGGTGGTGGGCGAGGCCAGCGACGGCCGGGACGCGGTGCGCCAAGCTCTGTCCATCCAGCCTGACGTCGCCGTGCTCGACATCGGCATGCCACTCCTCAACGGCATCGAAGCCACGCGCCAGATCGCCCGCCGATTGCCGAATACCGCCATTCTCATCCTCAGCATGCATTCCGACGAGGCTTACATCACTCAGGCGCTGAAGGCCGGCGCGCGAGGTTACATGCTGAAAGATTCAGCCGATGTTGACTTGATTCGCGGCGTCGAGTCGGTAGCCGCCGGCAAGTCGTTCTTCAGCCCCGCCGCCGCGAGAGTCATGCTCGACGACTACGTGCGGCACTTGGCCGACAAGGGAATCGCCGACCGGTTCGACACTTTATCGGAGCGAGAACGGGAGATCTTCCAGTTGATCGCGGAAGGCCACAGCAACAAGGCAATCGCGGATCTGCTCTCCGTCAGCCCCGCCACGGTCGAGACGCATCGCGCACATATTCTGCAGAAGCTCGATGTACATAATACGGCTGAGCTCGTCCTCTACGCCGTTCGAAAAGGCGTGATCTCGTGAGGGGGGCGACGACTGTGCGAGGTGGGAATCGCCGCCTGCGTGGACTGAATAACGGGTCGTTTCTCAAGACGATCCGCGCGTCTTAAGGACCCGCAGGAGAAGGAACAGCCCAGCGCCGGTAACACAAGCGGCGATGCCGCCCTCACAATAGCCCGGCGCAGACGGACGGTGTATCCTGCCTCGGCGGTATTCTTCAGCGGAAGAGACCGGACTGGCGCGACGCTCTTGCTCCCGATCGGACTCCTCGCGACTACTGTCCGAGGGCGGACACAAGCGTCAGATTCATGACGTAGCGTTGTCCGGATGCGTACGCATCGGAGTACCGCTTATAAAGCGCCGGCCCGTCGTTCGGAAACCCTTCTGCGAGAATGGTCGATACTGTGTAGTCCGCGCCTTTGACAGCCGGGTCGATCATGAAGACGTACAGCACGCTGTTGCCAGCGCCTGGCTCGACGGCTCTAAACACCTTCCAGCCGGCCGCCTCTTGCCTGCGTTCCGGCTTCTCGCTCCTTTGGAGGGCCTCTCTGAGCTTCCCGATGACCGCCTCAAAATCGGCGGTCCTGTCCGGTTTGACGAAATTGAGCACCATGCCCGAGTCGGATGCAAACACACGGGGCGTCTGCGCCTGCCCCGCTTCGAGCGACCGCTGATTCGGCATCGAGACAAGAATCGCGACGAGCATCGATACGCACGTTCGTACCATACAACCTCCGATCGGCGTTGCGACGATACGTCCGAGCATTCTCCAAACCCATCCGTTGAGAACAGTATTTCGTCAGGCGAAAGGCTCTCCCGTCTTTTGCGTGAATAAATACCGTCTCTGAGGGATGGGTTGGCATTCTGGATGACGTTATGGTCCAGATGACGTGAACCTCTCTCTCCTCTTCATCAAGCGGCCGATTACGACGACGCTCATCATGCTGGGCATCTGCGTGTTCGGCGTGATGGCCTATCGCCTGCTGCCGGTCAGCGATCTCCCGGTCATCGACTTCCCGACCATTCAGGTGAGCGCGACGCTCCCTGGCGCGAGTCCGGCCACTGTCGCGTCCTCTGTGGCGCTACCCCTCGAGAAGCAGTTTTCGAGCATCGCGGGCCTGAACTCGATCAACTCCACGAGCTCGCTCGGAAATACCAATATCACGCTGCAGTTCGATCTCAGCCGGAATATCGACGCCGCCGCGCAGGACGTGCAGTCGATGATCGCCAAGACGCAGCGTCAGCTCCCGCCGCAGATGCCGACGCCGCCGTCGTATCAGAAGGTCAATCCTGGCGATCAGCCGGTGGTGCTGCTCGCGCTCCGGTCGGCGACGCTGCCGATCTGGACCGTTGATGAGTACGCCGAATCGATGCTGGCCCAGCGGATCTCGACCGTGAGCGGCGTCGCGCAGGTCGGCATTTTCGGCGCCGCCAAATATGCCGTGCGCATCGACATCGACCCGCCCAGGCTCTCGGCCTACGGGATTGGCCTGGACGAGGTGGCCGCGGCGATTCAGAGTGGGAACGCCAACCTGCCAACCGGCACGATGTTCGGGCCGAACAAGATCTTCACGGTCCTGGCCAACGGGCAACTCATGAAGGCCGCCGACTACCGGCCGATGGTCATCGCGTACCGGAACGGCAATCCCGTACGGCTCGAACAGATCGCGAAGGTCTACGACGGGGTCGAAACCGACAAGCAAGCCAGCTACCTGGGGGGCCTTCGGAATGTCACGCTGGCGATCTACAAACAGCCCGGCACCAACGTGGTGCAAGTGGTGGACGACGTCAAGACCCTCCTCCCCACCTTCCGCGAACAACTGCCCCCGTCCGTCCAGCTCGACGTGCGTGCCGATCGATCGGTGTCGATTCGACAATCGGTGCAGGACGTGAAGTTCACGCTGCTGCTGACGATCGGCCTCGTCATCGCCGTGATCTTTCTCTTCCTGCGCAACACCTCGGCCACGGTGATTCCAAGCCTGGCGCTACCCGCGTCCATCGTCGCGACCTTCGCGGTCATGTACCTACTCGACTACAGTCTCGACAATCTGTCGCTGATGGCGCTGACGCTGTCGGTCGGCTTCGTCGTCGATGACGCCATCGTGATGCTGGAGAACATCGTCCGGCACATGGAAATGGGCAAAGCGCCGATGCGGGCCGCCATCGACGGCTCCAGGGAGATTTCCTTCACCATCGTCTCGATGACGATTTCGCTGGCGGCGGTCTTCATCCCGGTGCTCTTCATGGGCGGCATCGTCGGCCGCCTGCTGCACGAGTTCTCGGTGACGATCGCCGTGGCTATTCTCGTCTCCGGTTTCGTGTCGATCAGTCTGACACCCATGCTCTGCAGCCGGTTTCTGGCGCCGCCGCACGCCCATGCGCATGGGCGGTTCTATCGGGCGACTGAACGGATGTTCGACGGCTGGCTGCGCGCCTACGATTGGTCGCTTCGCCTGAGTCTCAGGCATCGCGCGTTGATGCTTGCGCTGTCCTTCGCGCTCATCGCCGGCACGGCGTACCTCTTTACGCGCATCCCGACCGGTTTCCTGCCCACCGAAGACCAGGGCCGCATGACGATCAACGTCGAGGCCGCCCAAGGCATCGGGTACGAGGAAATGTCGCACCACATGTTCGAGGTCTCGGAGATCGTGAGCAAAGAGCCGGACATCGCCGCGTATACGACCAACGTCGGGTCCGCGACGGGCGCCGGCATGAACAACGGACGGCTGATCATCGACCTCAAGCCGCGCGCCGAGCGCCGCCGGACCGTCCAGCAGATCATCGCCGACCTGCGGCCGAAGCTGGCGCAGGTCGAGGGCGTGCGGGTGTTTCCGTTGATCCCCGCACCGATCAACCTTGGGGGGCAGCAGAACGCCCGCAGCCTGTATCAGTTCACGCTGCAAGATACGGACACCGACGAGCTGTACCGCTCCGCACCCGGCTTCGAGGAGAAGATGAAGCAGATGCCCGGACTCGTCGATGTCAGCAGCGATCTCCTGCTCCAGAACCCGCAGGTGCGGCTCAACATGGATCGCGACAAGATTTCGACGCTGGGCTTGTCGGTCAGCCAGGTCGAGACCGCCCTCTACAACGCCTATGGCTCGCGGCAGGTGTCGCAAATCTATGCGGCCAACAACCAGTATCAGGTGATCCTGCAGGTGGATCCGGCATTCCAGACCGATCCCGAAGCGCTGTCGCGTCTGTATGTGCGATCGTCGCTCGGCCGCCTCGTGCCGCTCGCCACGGTGGCCAGCGTGAGCACCGACCTTGGCCCGTCCAGCGTCTCGCACACGGGTCAGCTGCCGTCCGTGACGATCTCGTTCAATCTGAAGGACGGCTTCTCGCTGGGTGACGCGGTCTCGCAGATTCGAGCCACGGCCGCCTCGACGCTGCCTGCGACCGTCGCCACGACGTTTCAGGGATCAGCGCAGGCATTTCAGGACTCGCTGAAAGGCCTCGGCTTGATCCTCGTGATGGCCATTGTCGTCATCTACATTGTGCTCGGCATCCTGTACGAGAGCTTCACCCATCCGCTGACGATTCTCTCGGGTCTGCCGTCGGCCGGTTTCGGCGCGCTGCTCACACTGCTCATCTTCAAGACCGAGCTGAGCCTGTATGCCGTTGTCGGCGTGATCATGCTGGTCGGCCTCGTCAAGAAGAACGGCATCATGATGGTGGACTTCGCCGTGGAGGCCCAGCGTGAACACGGCAAGCGTCCGATCGACGCGATCCACGAAGCCTGCCTCGTGCGGTTTCGCCCGATCACGATGACCACCTTCGCGGCATTGGTCGGCACGTTGCCCATCGCGCTGGGCTTTGGGGCGGGAGCCGAGTCCAGGCGTCCGCTCGGCCTCGCGGTTGTCGGCGGACTGCTCGTGTCGCAGTTGCTAACGCTGTACATCACGCCGGTGTACTACGTATATATCGAGAGCGCGCGCTTCTGGCTGGCGGGACGACGGCCCGCCATCGCGGGCGCCCTGACGCCGGACATCATCGACGGCGCTCACGATCCAGTGACGGCGCCGAGCGCCCTGCAACGCTAACCGCTAATGAGGAGTGTGACCCTATGAGTCGTGTGCGTCGTCTTGCCCTTCTTCTTGTCCTCAGCGCCTTGAGCATGGCGTTCGTGGTCGTGATGGCCGGCTGTCACAAGCCCGCTCCCCAGGTGGCCGTCGCGGCGCCGCCGCCTCCGCCACCGCCACCGCCGCCGCCTCCTCCCCCACCGCCACCGCCAACCGAAGCAGAGCTCTTCGCGCGCAAATCGCTGGCGCAGTTGAATGCAGAGCACCCGCTCGACGACAACTTCTTTGATTTTGACAAGTCAGAGATTCGCGCCGACGCGCGGGCGCCGCTGCAGAAGGATGCCGACTGGATGAGGAAGTGGACGAGCACGCAGGTGACGATCGAGGGCCACTGCGACTCGCGCGGCAGCGCCGAGTACAACCTCGGGCTGGGCACGAGGCGCGCCAATACCGCGAAGGACTATCTGGTCAGCCTCGGCGTGCCGGCCAGCCGCATCATTGTGATCAGCAAGGGGAAAGAGCAGCCCTTCTGCGCCGAGGAAAACGAAGCCTGCTGGCAACAGAACCGGCGAGGACACTTTCTGATCACGGCGAAATAAGGCTCAAGGCCCACGGCTCAGGGGTGGGCGCGGCCGAAGTCGATATAGCCGTGCTCGACATCGACGCGAATCAAGGTCACGCGCAGCTTGTCACCGACATCAAGCCCTTGCTGCCCTCGTGCAAGCAATCCCTCCACGTGCGGGTGCTGGACTCGTACGAACGTCCCGCGCGGCGTGACGCCGGTCACCACGGCGTCAAACGTCTGACCGATCCGGTCGCTCATGGCAACCGCGGCAATTCGCTTGGACATCTCGCGCTCGACTTTACGCGCGGCATCCCCTTTCTCCGTACAATCGCGCGCGACGGTCGCCAACTCGTCATCCGAGTACGGCGCCGGAGCTTTCGCCAGGACTGCGTGCACCAGGCGCTGTGTGACCAGGTCGGCGAAGCGTCGATTAGGTGCCGTCGAATGCGTGTAGTCCTGCACGGCCAGACCAAAGTGGCCGGGTTCTGGGTCGCCGGGCCGTTCGAGCACGTACTCGCCTGGCCCAAGCAGCTTGATCACCGCCAACGACAGGTCGGGGAAATGGTCAGGCGCGGCAGCTTTGCGCGCCATCAGAAAGTCGTTGAGTGCCTTTGAGTCGGGCTGTTGCGGCAGGCTCGCGCCAAGCGTCCGCGCCAGTTCCACGATCCGGTCCCACCGCTCGGGTGCCTTGACGACACGCCGTAGGGATGACACGCGCGCCATCTCGAGCAGGCGGGCGACGACTTCGTTGCTGGCGATCATGAAGTCTTCAATCAGTTCGGTGGCCCGGCTCTTCTGTTGCCGCACGACGTCGGTGACCTGATCGTGCGACAGGATCGGATGCGTTTCGATGGTTTCAATGTTCAGCGCGCCATGCCGGTACCGCTCCGCACGGAGGACTTCCGCGCACGCATCCTGCAGCCGAAGCTGCGCCTGCAGATCAGAGGAATCGGCGATCTTGACCGGAGCGGGGCCCGCGCCCTCCAGCCAGCGCCCGACGGCATCGTACGTCAGTTGTGCATGGTTCTGGACGAGCGCGCGATACACGTCGCTCGTTCCAACCTGGCCGTGGGCGTCCACCACGAACTCGATGACGACGCTCAGCCGATCCTGGCCTTCCAACAAGGACGTCAAGCCGGTCGAGAGCCCCTCCGGCAACATGGGAAACATCCTGACGCCCGTGTAAACGGTCGTCGTGGCGTTGGCCGCGTGATCGTCGATCGGGGAGTGCCTCGGTACGAACGCGTCCACGTCGGCGATCCCCACCAGGACCTTGGTGTCGCCGTTCGACATCCGCTCGACGACTTCAATCTGATCCAGGTCGCGGGAGGTGTCGTTGTCAATCGACGACCAGAGAAGGTGCCGCAGGTCGCGAACGCCAACAGGGCGTGCCGTTTCCGAAGAAGGCTCACGGATGGCGGCCATCTGCGCGATCGCGCTCGGCGGGAACCCAGGATCGAAGCCGTAGGCGCGCATGCATTCGAGCGCCGCCGTCTGAAGATTGAAGGGAGGCCGAGGGGTATTCATCTCGCGGAGCGTTGCCCCATGCAGTACATGTCGTTCGCTTCGCATCCCTCGACTTCCACCTGTACGGTCGTGTGCGTGATGTGAAAGCGACGTTCGATGTCGTGCACCACGGCGCGTAAGACCTGCTGCCCTTCGCGGACACTCTGCTCGGCGACGACAATGTGGCAACTGCAGGCGACGACACCGGGGCCGATCATCCAGACGTGAAGATCATGCACGTCGAGCACGCCCGCCACTGCCTTGATCGCCGCAATGAGGCCCGGCATGTTGGTTCCGGCCGGGGTGCCCTCGAGCAGCACGGTCGCACTCTCCCGCAACACGCTGTAGCTGCTGTAGAGAATCAGTCCGGCGATGAGCAACGAGACAATGGGATCAGCCAGAGGCGCCTGCATCGTGACGACGAGCGCGCCGGCAATCACCACGCCGAACGCCGACGCGGCGTCGCCCATCATGTGGAGGTAGGCGCTCCGTACGTTGAGGTCGTCGGTCGACCCGCAATGGAGCCACAGCGCGATGAGGAGGTTGACGACGATGGCCGCGGCGGCGACGCCCATCATCAGTCCGCCGCTTGCGGCCTCGGGGCGGCCGATGCGGATCACGGCTTCCCAGCCGATGACGAGCGCAATCCCGACGAGGGACACGGCATTGAGACCTGCGGCGAATATCCCGACGCGATGGTAGCCAAATGTCATGCCGTGATGCGACGGCTTGTTGGCAATCCAGAGCGCGTACCAGCTGAAGCCGAGCGCGCCGGCATCGGCCAGGTTGTGCCCCGCATCAGCGAGCAGCGCCAGGCTGTGTCCCCACCAGCCGGAGAGCGCTTCCACCACGACAAACGCCAGCGTGATGGCCACCGCGGCACCCATGGTCCCGCTCGAGATCTTCGCGGAAGCATGGGCGTGGCGGTGTGAATGGTGGTGCTGCTGACCGGAGTGCGGGCGTGGCATGCCGGACCCCAGAATATCCGATCGGGTTGGCGGCGGGTCAATTCGAGCCACCCCAATGCAGTAGGATGGCGCTCATGCGAAGGATTCCTGCTATCTCGCGTCGCAAGTTCCTCGGCACCAGCGCGGGAGCGGGCGCGGCCATCGTGGCCGGGCGTT
>JBGPHH010000137.1:0-10719 GCA_041484265.1 Vicinamibacteria bacterium | reverse complement strand
CGAGGTGGTCGCCATCGGCAAGCAGTTGCTCATCACGCGCGGCGCGTTGACGACGTTCTCGATCATGAACGACGTGTCCAAGTCCTTCGCGATTATTCCCGCGATGTTCATGGTCACGTATCCGGCGCTGAACAAGCTCAACATCATGTACCTTCGTACGCCACAAAGCGCCGTGCTCGCAGCGGTGATCTTCAACGCGCTCATCATCGTGGCGCTGGTGCCGCTCGCGTTGCGTGGCGTGCGATACAGGCCGCAAAGCGCGGCGCAGATGCTCCGTCGTAATCTGTTGATTTATGGGATCGGCGGCCTCGTGGCTCCCTTCCCGTGCATCTGGGCGATCGACCGGATTCTCGGCCTGCTCCACCTGGCCTAGGAGAGAGACATGTTCAAAGAACTCAAGCTTGGATTCATGATGATGCTGGTCATGACGGTCTTGACCGGCCTGGTATATCCGGCCGTCATCACCGGGATTGCTCAAGTCGTCTTTCGCGATCAGGCCAATGGCAGCTTGATTATCTCGAATGGACAAGTGGTCGGCTCCCGGTTGATCGGGCAGAATTTCACCAAGCCCGAGTACTTTCATCCGCGGCCATCCGCAGCCGGCAGCGGCTACGATCCGACCGCCAGTGCGGGCACGAACCTGGGCCCAACCAGCGCCAAGCTCATCAACGGAACAACCAAGCAAGACGATAAGGGCAACGAGGTGGCTGATTTTCTTGGCATCAAGGCTCGGATCGTCCATTACTGCATCGAGAACGAGATCGCTTATGAATCATCGGCGTCCCTCGACACTTTCAAGGACGCCGAAGGCAATCTTGACGATGTGAAGCTGATCAAGGCGTTCAGCGACGACAAGGCACCGTTGGTGTTCACGCCGAAGACGCCGATCCCGGCCGATGCGGTGACGGCCTCCGCGTCGGGCCTGGACCCACACATCAGTCCAGGCAATGCCCAGGCGCAGGTGGCCCGTGTTGCGAAGGCTCGCGGAGCGGCGGTGGAACAAGTGCAGGGGTTGATTGCGCAGCACACCGAGGGGCGGGGCCTCGGCTTCCTCGGCGAGCCGCACGTGAACGTCCTGGAGCTCAATCTGGCACTGGACGAACGGGTTCCACGCAAGTAAGCGAGCCGTTCGGCACCCTTCCTGCCGCGGCGTGCCGTCTCACGCTGTCGGACTGGTACGCCGTGTGATCCGGTCCTCTCTTTCATGCTCCTCTTGGGTGCCGGAGGCGTCGCCAGCATCGTCAAAATCACGTCACGATAGCGGTATGACCGCGCTGGTCATGCCGGCTTTCCCACCGCGATACTGAGCAACCGCGAACGCCAATAGAGCCGGGCGTCCAAAGCGCGGCTCGGATGATGTACGTGGTTCGATTTCCGTCGGATACAATCGCCTCAGGATCACTCGATGATGGGCACTAATGATAACGATCGCTCTCATCACCGCGACCCGGAGGCGCTGCTCCGGCAGGTCGAGGCGGCCGAGCGAGCGGAACACCGCGGACAGCTGAAGATTTTTCTTGGCTATGCCTCGGGAGTTGGAAAATCGTTCAAGTTGTTCGACGAGGGCCGGCGCCGACACGAACGAGGTGAGGACGTCGTGGTGGCTGCCGCACAGTCCGATTCGGCGCCTGAAGTCGCGCAGGTGATTCGAACGCTCGAGAGCATTCCGACGCAAGACGTTGGAGGCGTGCCCGTCATCGATGTGCCTGCGGTCCTCGCTCGTCATCCGCAAGTCTGCCTCGTCGACGGTGTGGCGTATGACAACCCTGCGGGCAGCCGGCATCGAAAGCGGTATGAGGATGTCGAGGAGTTGATCGACGCCGGCATCTCGGTCCTGACATCGATCAATCTGGAATACATCGCCGAGCAACAAGAATTCGTGCGCGGCATCCTCGGCAAGACGAAGGCCGACACGGTGCCGCAGGATTTCATCGACCGTGCCGATGAAGTGGTCGTCGTCGATGCTCCGCCTGAGGCGGACGAGGCCATCGGGGCACAGCAGCTCTCGCAGCTTCGACAGCGCGCGCTGTTACTCACGGCCGATGTCGTGGACCGTCAGCTCGAAGCGTATCTTCGGCTGCATGGTCTCCAATCGTCGTGGGGAACGCAGGAACGGATTCTCGTGTGCATGACGCCGCGAGCAAACGCTGCCAGGATGCTGGCCAGCGGACGGCGGAACGCCGATCGCTTCCACGGCGAACTCGTCGCGATCTACGTGACTCAGGACAACCTCACGCCCGAGGACCGCATGGCATTGGAGCGCAACGCGACGCTCGCGCGCGCACAAGAGGCTCGCGTTGAGATCCTGGAAGGGAAGGACCCGATCAAGACGATTCTCGAGTACGCGCGGAAGGAGGGCATCACCCAGATCTTCGTCGGCCACAATCTTCGCCGTTCGTGGCGCGCCCGTCTGGGCGGCACTCCGCTCGATCGGCTCATTCGCGATGCCAAAGGCATCGACGTTCGCGTGTTTCCGCAGTGACGACGACCAGCGACGCACGGGCACGGGGCCGGCTCAAGGTGTTCCTGGGCTACGCAGCGGGTGTCGGCAAGACCTACCAGATGTTGACGGAAGCCCACGAGCTGAAACGCCGTGGCGTTGACATTGTCATCGGGTACTTCGAGCCCCACGGTCGGAGGGAGACGATCGCGTTGAGCGAGGAACTGGAAGGGGTTCCCCGAAAAGTTCTTGAGTACAAAGGCTCCCGTTTCGAGGAGATGGACACGGACGCAGTTCTCCGCCGTCGTCCTGAGGTCGCGATCGTCGACGAGTTTCCGCACACGAATGTGCCGGGATCGGCGCGACTCAAACGCTGGGAAGATGTCCACGTGCTGCTCGATGCCGGCATCGACGTGCTGACGACGATGAACGTGCAGCATCTGGAGAGCTTGAACGACCAGATCTGGCAGAGCACCGGTGTGCGGGTCCGCGAAACGATCCCAGATTGGGTGCTGAAGCAGGCCGACGAAGTCGTGATGGTCGATCTCACGCCCCGCGCGCTGCTGAACAGACTGGCGCGCGGAGTGATCTACCGGCCAGACCGAGCCGAGGCGGCGCTCGCGAATTTCTTCCAGGAGTCGACGCTCGTGGCGCTTCGCGAGCTGGCGATGCGCCAGGCCGCGTATGCAATCGAGAGCCATCTGCCTGGTGACGAACTGTCAGCCGCGCCGGGCACTTCGGTGACGGACTCGCAGACGCGCGATCAGCTGCTATTGCTCATCGGACCCGATCCGGCCAGTGCGGCATTGATCCGCCGCGGTCGGCGCGTGGCCGATTACCTCCAAGCCGACTGTTTCGCGGTGTACGTGACTGAAACACCAGACTTTGCAGACTTGAACGCCGCTGAACGCGAGAATCTGGACCGTCATCTCAACTTTGCCCGCGGACTGCAGATCGAGACTCGTGTTCTCCAGGGAACCGACATCGCCGAGACGATGGTGAACTTCGCGCGGATTCATGGCGTCACGCAGATCTTCGTCACCCGTGAAAAGCCGACCGCGCTGCGCTCGTGGTTCGCTTCAGCGCTGGTGCAACAGATCGTGAATCTTGCGCGCGACATGCAAGTCACGGTGGTGGCCGATCGCTCGGCGCGGCATGTGGCTGCATGAACGCCAGGCGAGTGCGCTTCGTCCTCGTCCTGTGCCTGTGTGGCGTGGCGGCCTTCTATGCCGGCACGCATCTCGTCACCAGGAGCCCGGCACCGCCGAGGCACCCGGTCACGGGTCGTCAGATTGCCGGCATCGCGACCGATGCGAGCTGGCTCGAGCGCGTGACGCGGGAGCAGGAGGAGGCGCCAGAGCAGGCGCTACAGCTGATTGGGATCCGACCTGGGATGGTTGTCGCCGACGTCGGGGCGGGCAGTGGCTACATGACGACGCGGATCGCACGGCTCGTCGGTCCGACTGGAAAGGTCTACGCCAACGATCTGCAGCCGGCGATGCTCCAGATCATTCGGAGCAAAGCCGAGAGCGAGCACTTGGCGAACGTTGAGGTCGTCCAAGGCACTGAAACGGATGCCCGCCTTCCCGATGACACCCTCGATCTGGCGCTGCTCGTCGACGTTTACCACGAATTCTGGCACCCGCAGGAGATGCTGCGGAGTATCCGTCGGTCGTTGAAAGCTGGTGGGCGACTGATCTTGGTGGAGTACCGAAAGGAAGATCCGAGCATCCCGATTGCTGACACGCACCGCATGAGCGTCGCCGAGGCGCGGACAGAGGTCGAGGCCGAGGGATTCACGTTCGATCGACTGGTTCCAGGGTTGCCCCGCCAACACATCATCATCTTCCGGAAATGGCCTTGATTGTGCCCGGCGGCGCAATCATCGCGGTGGACAAGACGGACACCTATTTTCGGATGCCCGTGTACCCACGCTTGGCCAGGGCATTCTGAAGGGCGCGCAAGCTGTCCTCGCACGCGGCAATGATCGTCCCCTTCTGGTCCAGCGACAGCATCAGGGACCGCACGTTCGTGTTGCGTCGAGACAGGGCGATGATCTGCGCGTTGAGGTCCATGAACCGATTGAGGCCGGCAGTCGCGGCGGCAAGCCGCGGCTGGGACGCAGGCGCGACCAGAGGCCGCAGCGCGTCGAGGGCGTTTCGGGCAGCCGCCTCAGAGGTCGCCATCTGTTTTTCCATGCGGGTCATCACCGCTTCGTCGGCGTCGGCAATGTGCGGCGCCTGCAACACCTGGATCTCGCGTACCGTCGTCATGGCCTGAGCGACGAGCGCCTCGACATGCCATGCCTCAGAGGGGACCGAGGGTGCGACGGCCTTGAGGGCATCCCGAAACGCGTCGGCGGCCTCCTGGGCGGGACCGAACGAGAGCCGCTGCGCCTTGAGATTGGTGTTTTCGACGGCCAGGTCGAGGACGCGGCGGTCCAAGGCGCGATACTCACCAAGCCGGCTGACGAACTCATTGAGCAGGCGGGTTTCGTCCGAGTAGCCAAGGCCCTGGAGAATCGGACCGAGCGTGTCGGTGTCCTTCTGAACGGCCTGCTTCGCCCGCTCGGCTTCTTGCGCAAACGCGACCGACGCTTCGTCGGTGTCCGCCATCACGGCGCGGTTTGCCGCATCAGCCGCCTTGGTGAACTGCACGAGCAGGTCCGCCGAGAGCTGGCGCGCCTCTGAGAGCTTCTCCAGGATGACATTGACATCGCTACCACCGCTGCAGCCCGCTGCTGCAGCTATCGAGAGCGTGAGGAGCGCTATCCGGCAACTCGCCGCCGCGCGGGCGGGAAGCGACGCGTTGGACCAAGCCGTCCGCTGTCCGCTGACCATGCCAGAAAATAGCATGAGAACCGGCGAGGCCGATATGAATCCGATGCGTTATACTGCCGGTGCGTGGCGCCGATGGCCGACATAGCCGCTCAGATCGAAATCCCTAAGCGGGCGCTGTTCAAGGCGGCCGAGGTCTGCGACCTGCTCAAAGTGCAGTCGTACGTGCTGCGCTCCTGGGAGGCCGAGTTTCCGGAGATCGGCGTCGTCAAGTCGGGCGGCGGGGCTCGCGTCTACCGGCGATCGGACGTCGAGCAGGTCGCGAGGATTCGACACCTGCTTCTCGTCGAGGGACTGACGCTCGCCGGCGCGCGCCGGAGGCTCGAGGAAGAAGCCGCGCCTGTTGGGGCCGATGCAGCTGCGATTCACGACTTGCTTGGTCAGAACGCGCGCGAGCGGCTGACGGAGGTCAAGCGCGGTCTGCGATCGATTCTCGATCTGCTGGCGAGCTCGAAGGGCGGCGCAGAGGATCGCGCAACTGCGCTCATGACGTCGGGATCGCGGGCGCGGCGGGCACACCTCAACCGCGCCAAGCCGTCGCGCGGCAAGCCGGCCTCTCGCGGACGCCGGGGACCGTCGCGCAAACGTACGTAGTGTCCGGTTTTAGCCGGACCGTGACTCGGACTGTCGATATCGGGATGTAGCGCAGCCTGGCTAGCGCACCTGACTGGGGGTCAGGGGGTCGCCGGTTCGAATCCGGCCATCCCGACCATTCTTATCGCTTGTGGTCAGCCATCGGCGGCTTGCCAAGTCTCACCTGTTGCGCCTGCGGCGAGGAGTCAGGCGAACCGTGCGCCATCTCCGGCGAGCGATTCTCGTGGTGTTACAGTGTCGCGATGGATGAACCAACACTCGCTGACACCGCGCATGTCGCGATTGATGACTTACTCGCCGTCGTCGCCAGGACTGCCGACGACCTGCGTGCGTTCCACGCGACCGTGTCGCACGCACGAATCCCGACGCAGCCGCCGTTTCCGCGCGCAACCGTCGTCTTGACCGTGCGCATCATTGACCATCTGAGAAAGACGGAAGAGCAGTTGCGAGAAGTCCTGCTGGCTCTCGGATTGCCAGAATCGCCGCCGGTCTGACCCGCGGACCAGGAGGAGCCCTGTCGATGAAATTCGGAGTGACGTTCCCCCAGAGAGAGATCGGGACCGATCCAATCGCCATCCGCGACTTTGCCCAAGCCGCGGAAGGCGCGGGCTTCGACTACCTGATCGCCTACGACCACGTCACCGGCGCTCATCCGGATAGATTTATCGGTCGCGACGTCGGGTTCCCCTCGCCGCCGTATCTGTATGACAGCCAGTTCCACGAGCCATTTGCGCTCTTCGCCTTTCTCGCCGGTCTGACCACGCGAATCGAGTTCACGACCAGTATCTTGATTCTGCCGCAGCGTCAGACCGCTCTGGTCGCCAAGCAGGCAGCCGAGGTGGATCTCCTGTCAGGGGGACGGCTGCGGCTGGGGGTGGGCGTCGGCTGGAACTTCACCGAGTTCGAGGCGCTCAATGAAGACTTCAGCACTCGCGGTGCCCGGCAGGAGGAGCAGATCGCGGTCTTACGCAAGCTGTGGACCGAGGAGCTCGTGACCTTTCACGGGCGATGGCACCATTTCGATCGGGTCGGGATCGCTCCCCGGCCTCCGCGTCCGATTCCTATTTGGATCGGCGGCGGCTTTACCGAGCCGCTGCTGAAGCGGGTGGCTCGCGTGGCGGACGGCTGGATGCCGCTGCTGTTTCCCGGTCAAGACGAGGCAGCCATCATCGGTCGCCTCCATTCCCACCTGGCGCAAGAGGGCCGGGACATCGCCTCCTTCGGGCTCCAGGCAAGCGTCTGGATACAGCCGGGACGCGAGGCCGACTGGATCAGTCAGGCCAAGCGCCTGCAATCACTCGGCGTCACCCATCTCGGTGTCGCAGACTTCACGGCGCGCACCACAGCGAGCGAAGGTCTAGCTAGAGCGATCGCCGCCAAGCAACTGCTGAAGCCAGCGCTCGACGCTTGACGTCGGCGCCTACTGACGCTTCAAGACCTCGATCCTGCTGTACTCCACGCCGGCGGTGTCTTTCCCATTGGTCGTCACGGTCAGCACCTGCGCATCCGCCGACACCGCGTACGTCACGGTCTCGAACACTTCGCCTTTGATCTTGGCCGTGCGCTGGATGGTCCTGGCATCGATGCGTTTCAGCGCGTACGTGTCGAACGCCGTGCCGGTCACCGGCGCGTCCTGACCGTCGAGCTTCGACGTGTACGTGATCTGGTAATTGTCAGGAAACGCCGCGGCCGTGGTCGTCATCGTCGTGTGCTTGATGGCCGTTCCGGCGCTTTCGAAAATCATCGTCCGCTTGGCGGGCCCGGTGTCGTCGCTGAATGTGGACTTCGCGCGATCGAGCACCCAGATGCCGATAAGCGGATTGCTGGCCGACGGTGGAATCGAGCGACGCGCCGCCGCCGTCTTGGCGGCTTCTTCGCGCATCAGCTGCTGGATTCTGAGCTGGTACTCCGGATACGTCTTTTCCGCACCACCCTGAGTCACTTCAAACGGGAGACCGTTGGTCTCGGCGAACTCGGCTTGCTTCGTGCCGAGCGCAAAGAAGGGCACCCATCCGAGCGGCTTGTCGCCGAGCTCGTCGACCGACTGGAACGGGACGCCACCGACGAGCTGTCCACCCGGATTCCAGACTTCCGTGTAATTGCGCATGAACGGTTCTTCGAGATAGATCGGATCGTCAATCCAGATGGACACCGACATGTAGAGGCCGTGCCGGATGAAGTGCTCGACCATCTTGGCGTAGGGCGTGGTCGCGACGCCGTTGCGCCGAATGACGCCCGACTTCATATGAGTCGTCGTGATGACGAACGCGCCGTTTTGATCCCATTGGCCGGTCGAGTAGCCGTCCCAGGTGTGCTCGGAGTAGTCCGACGGATGGCTCCGGCCGTCCAGCCAGACGATACGATCGGCGCGACCAAAATTACCGGCGAGTGCGTACGCCACTTGCGTTTGCGTGACCGGATCCAGGATCTTCAGGATCCGCTGCGGTCCTCTGTTGTTCCCGACATAGATGATCGGATGCGTCTGGGTTTGCCGCTCCGGCTGCGAGAGGATGGTCGCGTCCCAGGCTTCCGCCTTCTGACGAACCGCAGCATTGATCGGCAAGCCCGTGTAGTCGCCCAGTTCCGGCCCGGGCCCGTAGTTCGGTGTGTCTTCCTGCGTGACCACCATCCAGTCTCCGGAGATGTCCACGCGCACAGGCGGTGGCGCCGGCGCGTTCTGTGCCAGGATGCGCCCTCCCACGAGCGCCGCGATGCCGACGAGAACCCAGCCCGCTTTTTCTGCTCGGTTGAAGATGGCCATGGCAGCCTCCCGCATGTTGAAGGGAATAGTCGGAGGGGATTGTACGGACCGGCCCCTCGTCGTGGCAAGGTGATTCATGTGGATTTCTGACGCCACATGCGTCAAAATCTATGGGCTTTCTTTATCGTCCATTCGCCATTAGCCCTATTTGGAGATTCGAGACTTCAATGAAGAAATTGCTGCTTGTGCTGTGTGCGGTCGCGGTCTGTTTCCCTCTCGGTCTCGCAGGACAGGACAAGGCGACGATCGAAAAGGCTTTGACGGGGCTGTTGGTGGAGTATACGCGGCTCCTCCCGATGGACGGCCTGCCGCTCAGTGTGATCCATCTCAATGACAGGACCGTTCCCATCATCTTCCAGCCGCCCACTCTGTACTCGATGCGCGCGCGGGTGAAGGAAGCCACCCTAATCTACGTGCAGGGCACAGCGACGAGAGGCCTCGAGCTGGACACGACCAAATTCACGCTCTCGCAGAACGGTCAGGCGCTAGCGGCCACGGTCAGCAACATCAAGAATTTCATGAGGGGCAAGAAC
Source organism: Vicinamibacteria bacterium (assembly GCA_041484265.1). GTDB lineage: Bacteria > Acidobacteriota > Vicinamibacteria > Vicinamibacterales > CAVVIG01 > 2-12-FULL-65-11. The sequence goes on along the minus strand of JBGPHH010000137.1, from coordinate 1,554 downwards.
AAGTTGGCGGCGGGCGACCGTGTCGACGGCGTGCTGACGTTCGCGAGACTGGTCGACCTGACGAACCCCTTTACCGTCCAGTACGACAAAGAGTTGACGGCCGAGTTCAAGTTCAACGCCAACGAAATCAAGGCGATGACGCCCGTCATCATCCCGGACGCGGCACCAGGGGCCGCGCCTGCGCCGGCACCTGCACCGGCGCCAGGGCGTCAGTAGTCGGCGCGGTCGACGACCGGCAACGACACAGCAAACGTGCTCCCCTGAGGGCCGCTCGTCTCGAGGACGAGTGTGCCGCCGTGCGCTTCGGCGATCCATCTGGCAATCGGCAATCCCAGCCCCGTGCCCGTAGTGCGGCGTGAGGCATCGAGCTGGACGAAGCGATCGAAGATCCGCGCCTGGTCGGCGGGTCCGATCCCTTCCCCGGTGTCCGTCACGCGAATCCTGACGATGTCGCGCTCCTTACAAACGGCAATGGAGACCGTGCCTCCGGCTGGCGTGTGCTGCACGGCATTCTGCAGGAGATTGGACACGAGTTGGCGGAGCAGGTCCTCGTCGCCGCGGAACGGGAGTTCAGGAATGTCTGAAGCAGTCACGGTCACACCACGCTCGGCAGCCAGCACATCGACGGCACGCCTGCACTCGGCAACGATCTCATCGAGATAGAGATCGACCGGCCGCAGCCGATATCCTCCAGCGTCGGCTCTCGCCAGCACGAGCATGTCTTCCACGAGCCGGCTCAAGCGCCGCGACTGATCCCGAACGATGCCGAGCGTTTCGCGGTAGTCGGGCTCGTCCCGATGGCTGCGGCTGAGTGCCACATCCGACGCCGTACGAACGACGGAGACAGGCGTCCGCAACTCGTGGGAGGCATCGGCCATGAACTGCTGCTGCGTCTGAAGCGCGGCGCGCAGACGCGCCACTAGGCCGTTGAACGCGCGAGCCAGCTGGCCGAGCTCGTCGGTTCGCTCGGTATGTCCGAGATCTTCGAGCCCGGTCAACGGGATCCGAGCCGCGCGGCCAGCCATCTCCGTAATCGGCCGCAGACCGATCCAGGCCAGCCAGAGGCCGCCGCCACCGGCCAGCAGGAGTGCAATCGGAATCGCCACGGTCAGCGCTTCCTGCACTTCGTGCTGCTCGCGCCGGACGTCGGTGAGCGGGGTGGCGGCGAGCAACACGAATGTCGTTCCGCCAAGCGTTTCCGGTTCCGTGTGAACGCGCCAGGCGCCCGAGGACATCTGGACGGTCCACGAGCGCGGCCCGTCAGCCGCGGCTGGCCATTGGCCGTGAAGGTCCAGGCCGTTCCAGGTCGCTGAGACCGGCGCGCCTCGATCGTCAATGATCGCCACCGTCTGTCCGAGGCCCGCGACGGTGCGGCGCGCCTCCTCTGCGGCCGACCTCAGGTTCTTTCGCTCCTCAAGTTCTTCACTGAGCACGGTGGCAAGCGTCGTCGTGACACCGGTCAACTCGTGGTCGATGCGGCGAATGCCGAGCCGCTCCTGGACGAGCGCGAGATCCGCGGCAAACACCGAAAGGACGACGACGATGGCGAGGCTG
>JBGPHH010000136.1:0-10773 GCA_041484265.1 Vicinamibacteria bacterium | reverse complement strand
TCGGTAACCGGCCGCCTTCATGACGGCCGCCGCTCCGACGTTCTTGTTCGTCGTCTTCGCTGCGGCGCTGGGCGCGATCATCGGCAGCTTTCTGAACGTCTGCATCTACCGGCTGCCGCGCGGCGAATCAGTCGTGTGGCCCGCCTCGCGTTGCCCGCACTGCCAGCGCTCGCTCGCCTGGTTCGAGAACGTCCCCGTCGTGAGCTATCTCGGCCTCGGCGGCCGCTGCCGCACCTGCCGGGCCCCCATCTCCGTTCGCTACCCCATCGTCGAAGCGCTGACGGCTGCGATGTTTGCGCTCGGCTGGTGGCACTACGGCCCGAGCGCACTCCTTGCGTCACGGCTGATCTTCGGCTGCGCGCTCATCGTGCTCTTTGCCGTCGACCTCGAGCACCATCTGTTGCCCAACGCCATTACGCTGCCGGGAGTGGTCGTCGGATTCGTCCTCAGCTTGGTGGGCGAGCCGGGGTGGCTCGCGTCGCTCGTCGGCGCCACGCTTGGAGCGGGTCTGCTGTTCGGTGTGGCCGAGGCCTACTATCGGATCCGCCACGAAGAAGGTCTTGGGATGGGCGACGTGAAGATGCTGGGAATGATAGGGGCGTTTCTCGGCTGGAAACTGACGATCGTGACGTTGATGATGGCGTCGTTCACCGGATCGATCGTCGGCCTCGGGCTCATCGCGACTGGGCGGGGGAATCTGAAATATGCGCTCCCGTTCGGCACGTTTCTCGCCCTGGGCGCGGCCGCGGCAGCGACCATCGGGCCGCGGCTCCTCGATTGGTACGTAGGACTCCTGTGACACTCTCTCAGACCGGCTACGCGCTTCTCCCGCTCATGGCCATCGTCGCCGGTCTGGTGGCGATACTGGTGTATGCGATGGTGCGCTTCGCCGGGGCGGCGCGTGACGTGCGGCGACGCGAGACGGGAGGCGAGACGGCCCTGCTGTCTGCGGCCCTTCAGGAGGCCGTCACCAAGCTCAAGGCCCAAGAGCGAGCGATGGCGGCCCGCGCGGACGCATCCGAACGATTAAGCGGTGAGATTATCTCGAGCCTGACGGCGGGCCTCCTGGTGGTCGGATTGAAGGGCGAGGTCCGCATTCTCAATCCTGCGGGCCGGCGGATACTCGAGCTGCCTGATCCGGCACCGTCTCAGCCCGTCGAGCGGTCGCCGCGCGAGAAGCCGCTCTTTGATGTGATCGACGAGTGCCTGCAAGGGCGAGTGGCCATCGTCCGCCGCGAGGTGCGGTTGCCCGACGTCGGCCGTGGTCTGTCCCTGGGCGTCACGGTCTCGCCGCTGTCTGACGGCGAAGGGCAGCTGCATGGCGCGATTTGCCTGTTCGGCGATCTGACGGCCGTCAAAGATCTGGAAGAGCAACTCCGTCTGAAGGAGAGCCTGGCGACGGTCGGCGAGCTGACGGCCGGCATCGCGCACGAATTCAGAAACGGACTGGCCACGATTCACGGTTACAGCAAGTTGCTCGATCTCGACAAGCTGCCCGAGACGTACCGGCCCTACGTCGAAGGCATTCGCGCGGAAACCACGTCGCTCGGTCAGGTGGTGACCAACTTTCTCAGCTTCGCGCGTCCCGCCGAATTCACGCTCTCGCGCGTCGATCTTGGAGCCGTGTGCGGGCGGGCGGCGGAAGAAGTGCGAGCCGACGCGCGGGCCCTCGGCGGCGATGTCGAGGTGGCCGGAGAATTCGGCGCCGTTGAGGGCGACGAAGTCCTGCTGCGGCAGGCGTTCAGCAATCTCCTGCGGAATGCCATCGAAGCGTGCTCGGGCGCCGCGGTCGCCCCGAGGGTCATGGTCCGGTCCGAGGTCGATCGCCATCAGGCCGTTTCGCGCATCGTCGTCAACGACAACGGCCCCGGCATTGCCCCCGCATCGCGTGAGCGGGTCTTCCGTCCCTTCTTTACGTCGAAGCGGAACGGCACGGGCCTGGGCCTGGCCCTGGTGCAGAAGATCATCGTTTTTCACAACGGGCGAGTCAGCGTGAGCGCCTCACCGGCGGGCGGTGCGAGCCTACAAGTCACGCTGCCATTAGCCGGCTGATTTCAGAAGTGTTACGAGAAGTAACATAATGCGGGTTGGCGACCGAGCGCCCGCGAAGATCAGCCACCGCGATAACTCTTTATCATATTGGATCACAAGGAGTTATCATCTTCCACCAACGCTAACTCAGAGCTGGCAGGTGCGTTGCGTATAGGGGGTCAGCACCAATGAATCGAACCAATCGAGATGAGCTGTCTCGCACGGCCCAACGGCGCCCTGACGCCCGCGGGTTCTCACTCATTGAGATTCTGGTCGTCATCGCGATCATCGGCGCTCTCGCCGGAGTCACGATTCCCATGACAAGTGCTCTGCTCGCCAGCTTCCGGTCGAGCGGCGACATGCGCAGCGTGTCGAACGGCGCGGCGGTCGCCAAGATGCGGGCGGCGTCGGCCTTCAGCCGCTCGCGGATCTACGTGAACGTGAGTGCGCGGACGTTTCGGATCGAGACGTGGAGCAAGGCGAGCGCCACATGCTGCTGGACGGCGGAGAGCGGCGACACGCCGCTGTCGACTGGTGTGACGTTCAGCTATGGACCCGTGACGACACCCCCCTCCGGTACGCAGCCGGCGATCCAACAGGCGCCGCTCTGCACCGATGACACGGGAGCGGATGTCGCCGGCACGGCGTGCGTCGTGTTCAATTCGCGCGGCGTGCCGGTCGATCCGGCGGCAAGCTTTGCGCCGACTTCGTTGGACGCCATCTATCTCACCAATGGAACGACCGTGTACGCGGTCACGATCACTGCAACCGGCATGGTCCGGACGTGGAGCACACCGCCCGCGGCCACGCCCACGTGGGTGCATCAGTGATGACCAGGCGCAGCTCGGAGCGTGGCACGACACTCATCGAGACCGCCATCGCCTTGGCGCTGCTGCTGGTCGTCATCGTCGGCGTGCTGTCGCTCGTCGCCCTGGCAACGGCGTACACGGAAAATCACGGCCACCTCGAAGCGCGCACGACCGAGTACGCCCAGGACAAGATGGAACAGTTGCTGGCGCTGGCGTATACCGACGCCACGAGCGACACGATCATTCCGCCGGGCGTTGGCACGGGCCTGTCCGTCGGCGGCGGCACGAACGCGGCCGCTCCCGTCGCCGGCTACGTCGACTGGCTCTCGTACGACGGCGCGTCGCTCGGCGGAGGCGCGGCACAGCCCGCGGCCTGGTTTTACGAGCGGGTGTGGGCGATCTGTTACCTGCAAGCCGACAACGTGAGCTGTCTGTCGACTCCGGTCACAGGCATCAAGCGGGTCACGGTGACGGCGATAGTGAAGTCCTCGGTGGGCAACGCGATCATTCCGACGTCGACCGTGGTGACGCTGAAGGCGTCGCAGTTCTAGGGGTGCATGTGACCATCACGCGCGACGAATCCGGCTTCTCGCTCATCGAAGTGCTTGTCGCGATGATGCTCCTCCTCGCCGTGTCGAGTATCGCCACGACGGCGTTGATGCAGATGACCAATTCGCAGATGACGATCTGGAACCGTACGCAGATGCACAGCGGCATCCGCGGCGCGACCGAGCTCCTCCAGCAGGAGGTCGGGCAGGCTGGACGCGTCAACCTGCCGGGCACGGTGACGCTTGACACGATGGTCACGGCTAACCTAGCCTGCGATCCGGGCAATCCGCTGCTCAACGCCGTAAACGTTGGGGTGAGTTCGACAGTTGCAGGCAACGCGACGGCCGGCATGTGGGCCACGGCCGGACCTCCCGCTTCGTACATCGTGCTGACGACGCTCGACGGGGACCAACAGGAGACCTTCAGGGTCGGTGCCGTCGCGGCCTCGAGCATTTCGGCTTGTTTCGGCAAGAGCCACGCCATGGGGACGGTCATTGTGCCGATGGGTGGTTTTGGTACCGGCGTCATTCCGAACAGCGGGATGGCAAACGGGTCCAGTGGCAGTGTCTTGAAGCTGTACGGCGACGTCAATGGCGACGGCAACATGGTGTACGTCGAGTACACGTGCGATCCCATGGCGCCGGGGGCCGCGCCCACGAGTGTGCCACCGGGGACCGGCAATTTGTTTCGCAATGTGATGCCCTTCGACACGACGAACAAGGCGATGTACGTTCCCCAGATTCTGCTCGGCAATATCACGACGAACCCCGGTCTGACGCCCTGTTTCCAGTATCAGCCGAGCGCGCCCGTCATCATCCAGGGCTCGCCGGTCACGTTCATTCTGGACGTCGCAATTACGCTGACCGTGCAGACCGAACAAATCGATCCAGTGACGCGGGCGTTCCAGACCGAGACCAAGGCGCTTCTCAACGTGTCGCCTCGGAATGTGTTCAACGCCTGGATGCTGGCCGGCGTCAGCTATACGGATCGGATTCAGTCCACGCCAACCAGCGTGACCCTGCTGCTGCCCTGATCGTTTGGAGACAGAGCTTATGAGAAAGAACCACGAACGCGGGATGGCCTTGATTTTGGCGCTCTTCATGATGACGGCCCTGTCGGCCCTGGGTGCGTCGCTGATGTTTCTGTCGCAGACGGAAATCTACTCGAGCATGAACTACCGGATGATGTCGCAGGGGCGGTACGCAGCCGAAGCTGGCGTCCACAAGGCCGCCAGCTACCTCCTGGATCCGGCGTACCCCGTTCCCGCGTACGCCGATATCGGCACCATCTACGACACGACGAAATCGCCCGTCACCTGCCTGTCGGGCTGTCCGAACATCAACCAGCCGGTCGTGCTCTCGGCGATCAGCACTCAGGCCTCGAACTATCCCGTCGCTGCGGTCCAAACGGCGTTCGACACCGCCGCGAAAGGGACGCTGGCTGCCAACGACGCGACCATCACGTACGGCGCGTACGCCGTCCTCATCTCCATGCAGCGGTTCGACTCGTACGGCGGCACGCAGAGTGTCGTCCAGACCTGGCAGATCACGGGCGCCGGCTCCGTCGGGGGTTCCCGTCCCGCCACCGTCGAGGTCGTGTCCGTGATCGAGACGCCGAAGGTGCCGGCCAACACGATGGCCGCATTCGCGACCGACGACACCTGTGGCGCGCTGACGTTTAACGGCAATATCACCATCGACAGCTACGACTCGACGGGGCAAACCGGTGGCGCCATCACGCTCGAGAACATGGACGGCGACGTCGGCTCGAACGGCAACCTCACGATCAACGGCGGCGCCGCCAGTGTGGAAGGCAACCTGTACACGCCACGATCCGGCGTGGGCACCTGCGCGGCCGGCGCGGTCACCGCGTTTACGGGCAGCACCGCCACCATCGATGGCAGCGTCGTGCAACTGCCGAAGCCCGTCATTTATCCAACGCCCACGGTGCTGCCCTATTCGCCGGTGCTACCAATATCTCTCAACAGCTCTGTTGGTGCGTGTTTGAACACACAAATGGTAGCCGCCATGGTGCTCAACCCGATGGCCACCTGCAGCGACACTGGTGGCGTGATTACGATCAACGGAAATGGATCGACCGTCTCGCTCCCGAGCATCACGCTCGGCGGAGGCACAAAGCTCGTCCTGGTTGCCAGCAGTCCTCCCGCGAAGTACGATGTCAACAGCATCTCGCTCAATGGCGGCTCGTCGATAGGCATCAGCGCCACGAGCCCGACGCAGAACGCGCTCGTGAATGTGGTCGGGAAGGACAACACGGGGATGGACATCCCAATGCCGATCGACTTTGTCGGCGGCACGTTCGCGGCGGTCACCAGGTGCGCGACCTGCTCGAACTTCGATGCCTCGATGCTGCAGTTCATCTACGGCGGGACCGGCGAGGTCAGGCTGACGGGGAATAGCGGCGCCGCGGCGACGTTCTACGCGCCCAACGCGCAGGTCCAGTTCAGCGGCATGGCGGACCTCTACGGCTCGATCCTGGGCAAGCGCATCAACAACATCGGCAGCGCCAACATTCACTACGATCGCCGCCTTCAGCACGACTTTTACATTGCAGGGCTCCCGATGGCCAGCACCTTCAGCTGGAAGCGATCCTGATCGTAAATGGCAGGTTGTAGATTTCAGATTTCAGATTGAGGCGGATCGACCGTGAGGCTGTAATCTGAAGTCTACAATCCATGCCGTCAGACTTCTCGGTTGTCGCGATCGTCGCCGCGTACAACGAAGCCGACATCATCGAGCACGTCGTCACGGACCTGATTGAACAGGGCATTCGGGTCTACTTCATCGATGATGGGTCCACCGATGGCACGGTGGCCGCTGTCGAGCCGTACCTCGGCAGGGGCGTCCTGGCCGTCGAGCGCATCACCCACCCGGCCACCAATGGCGAGCCGACAGGATTCGAATGGGAGCGGATTCTTCTCAGGAAGACGCAGCTGGCCACAGAGCTCGACGCGAGTTGGTTCATCCATCACGATGCCGACGAGTTTCGGGAAAGCCCGTGGTCCTATCTCTCGCTGAAGGACGCCATCCGGCGCGTTGATGCGCTGGGATTTAACGCCATCGACTTCGCGGGCCTCGACTTCTGGCCTGTCCACGACCGCTTCCGCGCAGGTGACGATGTTCGCGCCGAGTTCACCCACTATGCCGAGCTGGCGCCGTACGATCGCCTCCAAATCCGCTGCTGGAAGAAGACAGCCGAGCTCGACCTCGCCTCCAGCGGAGGCCACGACGCGCAGTTTCCGGATCGGAAGGTGTTTCCCGTGCGCTTCATCCTCCGCCACTATCCGATCCGCGGGCAGACGCACGGCGAGCGCAAGATCTTTCGCGAGCGTCGGGACAGATTCATCGAGCGAGAGCGCGACCGGGGTTGGCACGTGCAGTACGACAACGTGCAGGAAGGCGCCTCGTTTATCCGCGATCCAGCGACGCTAACCTCGTACGACCCTGATGCCGTGCGGGTCGCCCTCACACTGCGCCACCGCGGTATCGAGGAGCTGGAAAGAACCGTCGACGCCGGTCGGCTGGAACTCGAACGGTGCCAAGAGGATCTCGCCACGACGCGCGCCGGACTCGAAGCGCGACGCGTGGAGCTCGAGGCATATCGCGCGGAGATTGACGTACGCGGCATCGCCCTTGGGGCACTTCGGGCCGAGCTCGAGGTGCGTGAAGCGGAGCTTCGTGCGCATCGCATGGAGGCGTCCGCCCTGCGCAACACTATCCGCAACCGGGAGACCGATCTCGTCGGTGCACACGCGGAAATCGCTCGCCTTGTTGACGCGCTTGGAAAGCGCGGGGCCGAAATCGACCGCTGGCGGAGCGCCGTCGACGACTTAGTGCGCCGGCTCTACGCGTTTGAGCGATCGTTGAGTTGGCGCTGGACCGCACCGGTGCGCACCCTTTATCGCGTGTTCAGGAAATCGTCATGGTGAGCGCCCGCGGCCATGCGGCGCCTTTGGCGCCGCATCAGCGTCAGTTCGCGCTGGGGGTGGGGCCCCAGCGCCGATGAAATGATGAAGACAGACGTCTACCTAGTACTCGCCGAGTTCGGGCAGCGGCGCGAGCGTGCAGCGCTCGACCTCCTGATCCCGACGCTCCATCGTCTATTCCCTGGAGCGACCGTGCGGAGCGCGGTCGTCGACAACGCCCTCGACGGAGACATCGAAGCCGAGATTGATCGCGAGGTCGATCGGATGAGGGGCGACAACACGCTGCACGAATTCTCAGGCTGGGATCGCGGTATCGCCTGGCTGCAGCGGCGCTATGGGCCTCAGCCGGGATCGGTCCTCGTCCTGGCGAACGACACCGTCGTGCGGGCGGACAAGCATGAGCGCGTGCGCGACATGCCGGCCGACCGCCTTGCGGCAGCGTCAGAGGGCGCGCTGGTCGGCTGGGTGGACGAGTATCCGCGCCAGATTGAGTTGTTTGGCCTGCCACTGCGCCAGTGGGTGGACACTAGTTTCGTGCTTGCCGAATGGCGCACGCTTGACGCGCTGCGGCCGCTCGCACGCTCCCTTGCAGACGCCGTGCTGTTTGACGACGACTGGCGCCGCATCTTTCGCGAGCCGTCGCCGCTCAGCGAAAACTATCGCGCCTATCTCCGGACGTACTTTTTCGGCGAGCGCATCGACGGCGAGTTCGAGCACGGATGGTACGCCCAAGAGCCTTTGACCGAGGGCAACTTCGACCCGTTCAAGATGAAGCTGCGCTGCGTCTTTTGCGAGCACCTGCTGAGCGCCCGTGCTCGCGCGCGTGGCATGCGGCTGGTCGACATCCGGCCGGCGCCGCTCGCGATCGATCCGCTGACAGAGCGCCTGCGGCCATGCCGAGCCGGACGACATCAGGTGAATCGCTGATTGCGGATTGTTCATTGCGGATTAAGAGGCTCGTCGGTGACGTTCTGTTCTGAATACGCGCGAGCACCACGGTGCGAGCGCGTCAGCGCCGGGGGTGGGGCCCCGGCGAATGAAATAGATGATGAAGCGCATGCCTGAGACGCCCAGAGTGTCGGTCATCATCCCGTGTTACAACCTCGGCCAGTATCTCGACGAGGCGGTCGGGAGTGTCCTCTCGCAAACCTGTCAGGATTTCGAGATCGTCATCGTCGACGATGGATCGACCGACGCGGCGACGCATTCCCTGCTCGCGGATTATCGACGTCCCAAGACCCGCGTGATACACGCGGGCCACGGCGGCGTCTCAGCAGCGCGGAATCTGGGGATCGCCAACACGAGCGGCACCTATCTGTGCGCGCTCGACGCGGACGATCGTCTCGATGCGACCTACTTCGAGAAGGCGGTGCCGGTTCTCGATGCCGATCCCGCGATCGCCTTCGTCTCCTGTTGGCTGCGAACCTTTGGTGACGAGGAATGGGAATGGAAACCTGAGAGGTGCGACCTGCCGGCGCTCTTGTGGGAGGACACGGTGCTTACGGCGGCGCTCGTCAGGCGGGAGGCTGTCGTCGCGGTCGGCGGGTACGACACGCGGATACCGATTCAAGGGATCGAGGATTGGGATCTCTGGTTGACGTTAGTCGAACGCGGATATCGAGGCACGATTCTTCGCGAGGTGCTATTCAATTACCGGCGGCGTGCGGGATCACTGAGCACGGTGTCCTGGCTGGGCACCGGCCATGTGCCCCTCACGAGCTATCGCGTCGCCAAGCACGCCGACACGTTCCGGGCGCACCTGGTCGATGTGCTGCTTCATCAGGACGATGAAACGGCGGCCGTGTTGCGAAAGAACGACGAGATCGAACGTTACCTCGCGTCCGAGCTGGAGCCTGCGGTGGTGTCGCAACAGGAGGAATTGGCGATGCTCAGTTCACGGCTGGCGTCGATCGAATCCGCGGAGGTCAAGACGTCTGCGTCCGCGAACGGAGAGACCGAAGCTGCAACACGAGTGCAGCACTTGGAGGCCGCCTTGCGCGCCAGCGCGGCCGAGGTGGCTGCACTCCGGACGTCGATGAGCTGGCGCATCACGGCTCCGCTCAGGAACATGTACGGCTGGTGGCTTCGGAGGCGGGAATCTAAATGAGAGCAGCACGGATCGCGGCGATCGTCACTTGTCACAATCAGGGCCGATGGCTTGTCGAGGCGCTCGAGAGCGCGGAGCGCCAGACCCGTCCCCCCGCTGAGATCATCGTCATCGACGACGCATCCACCGACATCTACACGCGACAGGTGCTGATTCGACTGGAGTGGAACGGCACCCGCGTCGCACACGCCAACGGCCGCGGCGCGTCTGCGGCTCGCAATCTCGGCGTGCAACTGACGTCGGCGGAGTATCTCGTGTGGCTGGACGGAGACGACATTCTCGAGCCGGGCTACTTCGAGGCTGCGGCGTCGCGTCTCGAGGCGGATACCGGTCTCGACTTCGTCTCGTGCGCCATGCGTGCCTTCGGGGCGGCGCACTACGTCTGGAGTCCGTCTCCCCCGACGTTCGTTGAGGCGGTGTCGACGGGCGGTGTGCCCCACGCATCAACGATGGTACGGCGGAGGCTGTGGGAAACGATCGGCGGATTCGATGAGAACCTGCCCTCGTTCGAGCTGCTGGACTTCTGGGCGTCTGCGATCGAGCACGGCGCTCGTGGGATCGTGCTCGACGAGACGTTCCTCAAGTACCGCGTGCGCCCCGGATCGGGTTACAGACGCTCCATCCAGCCGGCGACGTATCTGTCTCGACTTCGCCACTTCTACGCGAAGCACCGCACCGCAGTCGAGCGTCATGGATTGGATCTCGTTCAGCGCAAGGAGGCGTTCCTCCAGAGTCAGCGGGAGTACCACCAGACGCTCGAAGCCAAAGCGGGGTCTTTCGAAGCCGAGCTCCAGCGGCTCCGGCAGGAAATCGCGGAGACCACGCGGGCGCTCGAGTCGCGTGGATTGTCGCGCGTCAATTGGGGAGACCTTCGGCGGGTCGATCCGCTCAGCCAGTACTGGGGCTGGGACCGGGGGAAGCCCGTCGACCGGCATTACATCGACGGATTTCTGGAGAGGCACCGAGCCGATGTGAGAGGGCGAGTTCTCGAGGTCCGGGACCGCGTTTATACACAACGCTTCGGAGGCGACGCGGTCACGGTGAGCGATGTGCTCGACATCGATCCCTCGAATAGCCAAGCCACCATCGTCGGCGACCTTCGCCACGCGGAGGCGATCCCGACGGCCACCTACGATTGCGTCATTCTTACGCAGACCTTGCAGTTGATCGATGACATGTCGGCCGTTCTTGCCGAGTGCTCGCGCATCCTCCGGCCCGGCGGCGTCTTGCTGGTGACGGCGCCCAGCACGATCAGACTGGACGACGAAGGCGGTCTTGACGGAGATTTCTGGCGCGTGACGGAGGCGTCGGCCCGGAAACTCTTTGCCGAG
>JBGPHH010000135.1:0-10941 GCA_041484265.1 Vicinamibacteria bacterium | reverse complement strand
GTGATCGCAGCGGTGAACCGACTTCGCGAGCTGTCCCCGCTGTGGGAGATGGCTCAAGAGGGCATCGATCTGAAGTCCATCAAATGGGCAGCCGAGGCGCACTAGGCGCACGAAGAGGGAGATCAGCAAAATGGCGTACTCCGAGAAGGTCATTGAGCACTACGAGCACCCGCGTAACGTCGGATCGATGCCCAAGGACGATCCCAACGTGGGTACGGGTCTGGTGGGCGCGCCGGAATGCGGCGACGTGATGAAGCTGCAGGTGAAGGTGAACCCCCAGACCGGCGTCATTGACGATGCGAAGTTCAAGACGTTCGGGTGCGGTTCGGCGATCGCGAGCTCGAGCCTGGCGACCGAGTGGCTCAAGGGGAAGACCGTCGACCAGGCGCTCACGATCAAGAACACCGACATCGTCAACGAGCTGAGCTTGCCGCCGGTCAAGATTCACTGTTCGGTGCTCGCCGAGGACGCGATCAAGGCCGCGATCGGCGACTACAAGAAGAAGCAAGCCGTGAAAGCGCCTGTCGCCGAACAGGAGACGCAGACGACAGCCTGACGCCGCTGAAAGCGGACAGTCGTTGATAACAAAGCCGATCGCGCGATGAGCGCGCGGAGAGTCGTCGCAAGTACCGCCGCGAGCGATGAAGCGAGCGGCGATAGGCGCTGGGGCCCCAGCGCAAAGAAGAAAATGATTCAGATCAGTGAAACTGCCGCACGGAAGATCCGGACGCTGATGGCCAAGCAGGGCATCGACGAGGGTGGGCTGCGTGTCGGCGTCAAGGGCGGCGGGTGCTCGGGCCTGAGCTACACGTTCGGGTGGGAGAAGCAGGCTCGCATGGGCGACGAGGTGTTCGAAGGCCCCGAAGGCGCAAAGCTGTTCGTCTACAAGAAGAGCCTGCTGTATCTGAACGGCACCGTCCTGGACTACGACACGAGCCTGATCAGCAAGGGGTTTGTCTTCAACAACCCGAACGCGAAGACGACCTGCGGCTGTGGGAGCTCCTTCGGAGCCTGACGTGTCTTCCCAAACCCAGACTCCGACACTTCAGGTCTGCAAGACCTGCGGCGGTGGCGCGCCGGTCGACGTGCACTTCTGCCCGCAGTGCACCAAGATCCTGTCGCTCGGCCGCCACGGCGACTACTTCGCGTTTCTCGGCGTGCCGCGGAAGCTCAATCTCGACGAGGGCGACCTGGAGCAGCGGTTCCGGATGCTCAGCCGGCAGTTCCATCCGGACTACTTCTACAACGCCACGCCGGCCGAACGCCGGGCGAGCCTCGAGCGCTCGTCGTACCTCAACGACGCCTATCGCACGCTGCGCGATCCGATTCAGCGGGCCGAGTACCTGATCCAGCTCGCCCTCCCCAGGATGGCGGAGCGTCCGGAGGGTGCCAAAGGCGCAAATGACGTCCCGCCGGCGTTGCTCGAGGAAGTCTTTGCGCTCAACGAGGACCTCGACGAGATTCGCGAGCTTCGCAGGAGCGGCGCGCCGGTAGATGCATGGAGGACGCGGCTGGATCGCGCGCGCGGGCCGATCGAGGCCAAGCGCCTGGCGCACGACACCGAACTGCGGGAGCTGTCGGCCCGGTGGGACCGCATGGTCGACGCCCACGCGCCGGACGCCGAAAGCCGGGAGGTCCTGGAGGCTCTGCGCCAACGGCTCTTGGAACGGAGCTACATCACTAATTTGCTGACAGGCATTGAGCGGGAACTGACGCAGTGAGCAGAATCGTCGGCATCGATCTCGGCACCACCAACAGCCTTGTCGCCTACGTGAGGGACGGCGTACCAGTCGTCATCCGCGATCGAAACGGGGAGGGGCTCGTGCCGTCGGTGGTATCGGTTGGCGCCGAAGGCACGGTGTACGTTGGTCGAGAGGCCGAGCGGCGCTTGTTGACCGACGCTGCGCGAACCGTGTACTCGGTGAAGCGCTTCATGGGCAAGAGCGCAGATGACGTGCGCGACGAAGCGCGGCTCTTTCCCTTTCGTGTGGCCGGCAGCGGGGGCGTCGTCAAGATCGGCCTCGGTGAGCGCGAATTCACGCCGCCGGAGATCTCGGCGTTCATCCTGCGCGAGCTCAAACACCGGGCCGAGGCGTTCTTCGCCGGTCAGGGCGAGGTTGATGCCGAAGTTGATCGGGCGGTGATCACGGTGCCGGCATACTTCAATGACGCGCAGCGCACCGCGACGCGCGATGCCGGGCGGATTGCCGGCCTCGACGTGCTGCGCATCATCAACGAGCCGACGGCGGCCTCGCTCGCCTACGGGCTCGACAAGCGGCACACGGGTCGGATCGCCGTCTACGATTTTGGCGGCGGCACGTTTGACATCTCGATTCTTCGTGTCGAGGACGGCGTGTTCCAGGTGCTGTCGACCAACGGTGATACGCATCTGGGCGGCGACGACATCGATTGGCTGCTGACCGAGCGGGTGCTGCGCGAGCAGGGTGGGTCGCCGACCGTTGAAGCGATTCAGCAGGTGCGGCAGGCGGTGATTCGGGCCAAGTGGGAGCTGTCGGGACGCGACGAGACCACTCTGAACGGGAAGCGCCTCACGCGGGCCGAATTCGAGACGCTGATCCGGCCAATCATCGACCGCACGCTCGAGCCGTGCCGCCAGGCGCTCGCCGACGCGGGCCTTGGGCCGTCGCAGATAGATGAGGTCGTGCTCGTCGGCGGATCGACGAGGATTCCGCTCGTCCGGCGCCTGGTGGGCGAGCTGTTCGGCCGGACTCCGCACAGCGAGATCAACCCCGACGACGTGGTCGCGCTCGGCGCGGCGGTTCAGGCCGACATCCTCATCACGGGCAATCGCGAGCTGCTGCTCCTCGACGTCACGCCCCTCTCGCTCGGCATCGAGACGATGGGCGGCGTGATGTCGAAGATCATCATGCGCAACTCGACGATTCCGGCGACCGGGAGCGAGATGTTCACGACGTACGTGGACAGTCAGACGGCCGTCGACATCCACGTGCTGCAGGGTGAGCGCGAGATGGTCGCCGACAATCGCTCACTCGCTCGCTTCAAGCTCCGCGGCATCCCGCCGATGCCGGCCGGCATGCCGCGCGTCCAGGTGCAGTTCCAGATCGACGCGAACGGCATTCTCAGCGTCACTGCGCACGAGTTGCGCACCGACGTCGAACAAACGATTGAGGTCAAGCCTTCGTACGGCCTGACAGACGAAGAAGTCGAGCGCATGTTGCTCGATTCGTTCGAGCACGCTGAAGTCGACTTCGCGACGCGGCTCCTCATCGAGGCGCGCAACGAAGCCGAGACGGTGATTCACGCCACCGAAAAGTCGCTTCGTGCCCCGGAGTTCCCCGAGATCGCGAAGACCGAACTGGCTCCAGGCGAGCGGTCCCGGATTGATTCGGCGCTGATCGATCTCAAAGCGGTGCTTGGCAGCGAAGATCGGGATCTCGTTCAGCAGAGGCTGCACGTGCTCAACGAAGTGACGCGCCACCTTGCGGAAGTCATGATGAACCGAGGTGTCCACGCGGCCCTGTCAGGGAGAAATGTGGAAGACATCTAATGCCGAAAGTCACCTTCATCATCGACGGCGAATCGCGCACGGTCGAGTTCGAGTCCGGCACCGTTCCCTATTCCAATCACGGCAAGCCCGAGTCGTTCCTCGACGTGGCGAAGCATTTCCACGTCCCACTCGAGCACGCGTGCGGCGGCAGCTGCGCCTGTACCACCTGCCACGTGATCGTCAAAGAAGGCGCCAGGAACCTGAGCGAGATGGAAGATGACGAGGCCGATCGGCTCGATACGGCGTGGGAGTTGACGCCGCAATCGCGCCTGGGCTGCCAGGCGGTCATCAAGGGCGATGTCGTGGTTGAGCTGCCGATGTACACGCGAAACTACGTGCAGGAAGGCGGCGGTATCCAGCTTGGGAAGGTGGAGAAGCGAGAGCGTAAAGCGCAGGAGGTCGTCCCGTGAAGTGGATCGACGCCGAGGATATCGGGATCGCGCTGGCGGAGAAGTTCCCGAACCTTGATCCATTGACCGTTCGGTTCACCGACCTGCGCGCGCACGTGCTCGCGCTTGACGGGTTTGACGACGACCCCAAAGCGTCGAACGAGCCGAAGCTCGAGGCGATTCAGATGGCCTGGCACGAGGAGTGGGAGGACGCGAAGTGAGCGTGGCCGGTCTGTTCCGGCCCGGCATGCGCGCGTACTTCGTTCCGCTCGCCGCGGGTATGGCGCTGTGTGCAAGTGCATTTCTCCCGTGGGTCGTCGTCGGCGAGGTCGCGCTGCGAGGCGTGCCGGACGTCGCGGGGCTCTGGATTGCCGGGCTCGGGGCGCTGGCCGCCGTGCTCGCGACGCTCAGCCTCATCACGCGCAAGAACTCGCGGCATCCGCTACTCGTTGTCGGGCTGGCCTCTCTGAGCATCATGTTGCTCTCGTGGCGCATCATGCCGCGGCTGGCCGGCGAGCGTGCCCTCACCGTCTCGCAGGCCTTCGCCATCGTCGAGAACCGCCCGCTCGCGGCCGCGCCCTTGGCACTGGCTGGTAGTGGGATCTATCTCGGCCTGGCGGCCGCGGTCGTGCTCGTCGGGTTTGGCATGACGATCGTGATCAAGCGCGTCTCGCAGGCTCACACGGTTCCCACACAGGACGACGACGTCGAATAACGTCGAATAACGCCAGGGCGCATGCGCATTCTCATCGTCTCGGCCACCGCGCGGGAGACCGACTCGATCGGCGCAAGGCTCCGGGACTTCTCCCAGCACCACGTCGATCGCCTGATCACTGGCGTCGGCATGGTGGCCACCGCCGCGCGATGTGCCGAGGCCATGACACGAGAGCGGTACGACCTGGCACTCAATCTCGGCGTGTGCGGCAGCTTCGATCGGGCGCTGGCGCCGGCCGCAGTCGTTCATGTGGTGACCGACCGTATCGCCGAATTGGGCGCGGAAGACGGTGATGCGTTCCTGACGGTTCAACAGTTGGGTCTGCTTGGTGAGAACGAGTTCCCGTTTACGGGCGGCCGGCTGGTGAATGCCAGTCCCCCCCTGAATCCTGCGTTACAGCGCCTGCCCGGGGTCGACGGCATCACAGTCAACACGGTGCACGGCAACGCGAGATCGATCGCGGCGATCGCTTCGCGATTTGTGCCACAAGTGGAGAGCATGGAAGGCGCCGCGTTCATGTACTGCTGTCTGATCCACCGACTGGCGTTCGCCCAGGTTCGCGCGGTGTCGAATGTCGTGGAGGCGCGGAATCGTGAGGCCTGGAAGATGGCCGACGCGATCGACGGCCTCACGCGAACCACGCTGAGCATTCTCGAGCAGGCATGACCCTGTCCTTAGGCTTCTCGCCGTGCCCGAATGACTGCTTCATCTTCGATGCGGTGGTGCATCGCCGCATCGACCTGGAAGGTCTGGAATTCTCTGTTCACTTAGCCGATGTCGAGGCGCTGAACAAAGCGGCGTTTGCCGGAGAGGCCGACGTCACCAAGCTGAGCTACCACGCCTACGCCTACTGCGCCGACCGCTACGTGCTACTCGACGCGGGTAGCGCGCTCGGACGCAACTGCGGCCCGCTGCTCATTTCGAAGCGCGCCATCTCAAGAGAGGAAGTTGAGGCCGGCAAGCTTAGCATCGCCATCCCTGGAAAGTACACGACCGCCAACTTTCTATTGGGTCTCGCGTTTCCGAACGCGCGCAACACGACGGAACTTGTGTTCTCAGATATCGAATCGGCGGTGTCGAAGGGGAAGTTCGACACCGGGCTGATCATTCACGAGAATCGGTTTACGTACGAAGCGAAGGGCCTGAAGAAGATCATCGACCTGGGCGAGTTCTGGGAAGGCGAGACGGGTGCGCCGATTCCGTTGGGCGGCATCGTGATCCGCCGTTCGCTGTCAGCCCAGGTGCAGCTGGCAGTGAATCGTGTGCTGCGGCGAAGCGTGGAGTACGCGTTCGCCAACCGCTCGGCCAGCCTGCCGTACGTGCGCGCGCATGCGCAGGAGATGAGCGATGACGTCATGTACAAACACATTGATCTGTACGTGAACGAGTACTCAGTAGACCTCGGCGCAGAAGGAAGGCGTGCCGTGCGCACACTGTTCGAAAGAGCTGTCGCAGCCCGCATCGTTCCCGCGGTCGGGACGCACCTGTTTCTCGATTGAGGATCTGCGCTAGGATGTATGGCGCTCAAAGTCCGTAGGCTCGAGGAGCTCGGAGGGTGATGGCAGACAGGGCCCGTTCAAGCGTGCGCAACAATGTCGCGACGCTGTCGGCGGTCGTAGTCATGGCAATCAGCGTGTCTGCGGTCAATGCCAGGCAGAATGCTGTCCGCCCTCCGCCCATGCCGTCCGATGCGCTGGTTTATTCGCCGCTCGGTACGTGCGATGCGGTCGATTCGCTCGCGCCTCACACGCCTGAGCGTGTCCGCATCGCCACCTGGAATATCCGCGCTGCGCTGTCGGCTCCAGTCGATGCCATAGCCTCCGAGCTCGCCTCGATGCAGGCCGACGTCGTCGCCCTGCAGGAGGTTGATCTGCGCACGCGACGCTCCGGATTCGTGGACCAACCGGAAGTTCTCGCCAACGCACTTGGATTTCATTACGTCTTCGCCGCCAGCATCAAATGGGATGAGGGCGACTACGGCCTTGCCGTTCTCTCCCGCTGGCCAATCATGAAGTTTCAACGGCACCGGCTCGACTCCGCCACGGCTACCGAGCCTCGCATCGTCCTCGAAGCCACAATCTGTGCCGACGGTCAGCCGCTGCACCTCTTCGATCACCATGCCGACGGGTGGGTGGGGTCGCGAGAGATGGGCTTCGCGGAGTTGAAGGACCTCGTGCAGCCATACATGGGGCGCGGCTTTCTGGTGATGGGCGACTTCAACGAACAGCCCGATGGTCCCGACGTACGTAACTTGCTCGGCGCCGGTCTCACCGATCTCGGCGCCGAGCTGGGTCTCAGGACGGAAAACCGACGCCGGATCGATTACCTGCTGACCGATCCGACGCTCGCGCGCCGCGCGTCACCCGCGCGTGTGTGGCCCACCGACAAGAGCGACCACTACGCGATGCTGGCCAACCTCGAATGGTGACGTGCCCCACCGCCCGGTCAGTCGTGGGTCATTGACCTGGCCAATTCTTGCGCCGCAAGAGCAGAATCGACGTCGACGTGATGTATCCCTGCGAGCAGGGCGTGGATCTGGCGCACGCCTTCCGTCAGACTCGCGGGCCCGGGCTGCAGGATGTACGTGGACTTGATTTCGTAAATGCGATCGTCGCACACGGCGCTGACCGCGTCCCACCGGGGCCGCCTCTGAATCACCGATTTCTTCACTTTCTTTCCGCACCACGACGCGAAGATGACCTGCGGATCGCGGCGCGCCACTTCTGCGGGGTCGACGATGCGATCTTTGGCGAGGCCGGCCGTGGAAAGTTCGGGAAACAGCGGCGAGCCTCCGGCGATGTCCACGAGTTCTTCGACCCAGCGAATACCGGAGATGAGCGGCTCGTCCCACTCTTCGAAGAACACGCGCAGCCTGGCCGGAAAGCGCGAGGCGGACTCTCGGATCCGGTCGAGATCCGCCGCGAGTCGGTCCGCTAGCTGCTCGGCTTCTGACTGACATCCGACGAGACCGCCCAGCATCCGGATCATCTGTAGAATCTCGTCGACCGTCCGCTGATTGAATGTCACAACGGCAATGCCGCGCCGTACGAGCTCCGCCGAAAGGTCGGCCTGCAGATCGGAAAAAGCGAGAACGAGATCCGGCCGAAGCGCCTGGATCTTGTCGAACTTCGCGTTGATGAAGGCCGACACCTTGGGCTTCTGTCGCGCCTCTGGTGGCCGCACCGTATAACCCGACACGCCAACGACACGATCGCCCTGGCCGAGCAGGTAGAGCGTCTCGGTCGTCTCTTCAGTCAGACACACAATGCGACTGGGATATCTCGTCATCGAGTTATCTGGTGACTTGATTGGGCATTGTGAGATCGGCGAAGACGAAGCCGTCGCGCTCGACGACGTCGCCGCTCTGGATGGGAATGGGCCGGCTGAACATAGGACCGGCATAGGCGAACGAATGAAACTCGCCGCGCTCGCCGCAGGGATCGACCGACGCCGGCAGCTCGGCCAGCAGTTGCGCGTCGAAGTCTCGGCCGGCGAACCGGCGGTCGAGCACGCGTGGATCCACACAAGTGAGCCGCGCGACAAGACCGGCGGCGACCATCTCGCGCGCCAGCGCCGCAGTGTCGGCGCCGAACAGTGGAAAGATCGGCGTCAGGCCCGTGGCGGCCAGGCGCTCTTCTCGATAGCGCCGGACGTCTTCGAGAAACAGATCGCCGAAGGCCACGTGTGTGAAGCCCTCGTCAACGGCTCGGCCGACCGCGGCAGCCATCGCGCGCTCGTAGACTTCGTTGGAGCAGGGCATCGGAATGGGAATCTGCCACAAGGGCAAGCCGAGGGCGTCGGCCTGAGCTTCCAGCAGCTCAACACGCACCGCGTGCATCGCCACGCGCTGAACGGCCTCATTGACCGTTGTGAGCAAGCCGCCAAGCTCGACATCGCTCTGTGCGCGCAGCGTATGCACCAGCCACGCGCTGTCCTTGCCGCTTGACCACGACACTAAGCATTTATTCATCTGGTCATCTAGTTATTTGTCAATTGATTGAAGGAGTTATTGATGGGTTCAGATCGTGCGTCACGCACGGCTTCGTCCGTCCGGTGTCGACATGAGTGTTCAAAGCGATCAGCTGAAAGAGCGAACGATGTCGTTTGCAATCATGGCTTGCGGTTGGTCGACAAGTTGCCGCAGACGCCAAGCGGCCAGGCAGTAGCCCGTCAGCTCGCAAGACGTGCGACGTCTGTAGGGGCGAACTATCGCGCATCTTGCAACGCCCGCTCGCGGAACGAGTTCGTGGCCAGACTCGGCGTCGTGGTTGAGGAAAGTGACGAAACCGCGTACTGGCTCTCGATCATCATCAATACACAGTGGCTCCCGCCTGTGGATTTGATGGCGGTTCACGACGAAGCTCTGGAGCTACGTGCGATCTTCGCAAAATCGCTTGGTACGGCTCGCGCCAGTCTCAAAAATGATCAAATCAAATGACCAGATAACCAAATAACCCAATGACCAGATATCTCTATCTCCAGGCCTCTGGGTGCAGCGTGCGCGCGAATCGCTCCGTGGCGAGCACGACGCGTGGACCGGGGACGACGAACTCTTCACCCCGGAGAAGGTAGACCCGGCGATTCCTGACCGCGGGCACCGACGCCAGCGCGTCCCACACGCGAAGGTCGGCCCCGGCATTGGGATCGCTGCGCCCGTACTGCAGCTCGATGATTACCTCGGGTGCTCGCGCCAGCACCATCTCCGTCGTCATCGTCACCGACTGACGACGGATGTCGGCGAGGATGTCAGTGCCGCCAGCCGTCTCCAGCATGTCGTGCAGAAAGCCGAGCCCCCCGCTTGCGTCGATATTTCTGAGCGAACCCGGCTCCCGGCCGAAGACCAGAAGCGTCTTCGGTCGAGGGCTCTTGGCGACGCGCGCCCGGATGTCAGCCAGCTGGCGCTCGATTCGGGTCGCCAGTGCATCGGCGCTTGCCGCCACGCCCACGCGAGCGCCAAGCGATCGGATGGTCTCGGGGATATCGGGCAGACCTTTGTGCGTGTACGAGTAGAAGGGAATCTTGGCTCGTTCGAGCTGGCTCTGTAACTCGGTCTGTGTGCCGTACATGACCACGAGGTCTGGCCGCAGGGACAAAATGCGCTCGACGTTGGGATCGATGAGCGCGCCCACGCGAGGGAGGCGTTCGACTTCTGGTGGATAGTGGTCGTAGGTGCCAGCGGCGATCAGGCGGTCGCCTGCGCCCATCGCGAACAGCATTTCGGTCGTCGCCGGAATGATGGAGATGATGCGACTCGCCGCGGCGCGGCCGTCGATCGCCGCCAGGGCGACGAGCGCGGCGATGAGCGACAGACGCCGGATCAGCGGACGCGACGGAACAGGAGCCATAAGAAGAAGGGGCCTCCAACCATTGCCGTAATGATACCGACCGGCAACTCGACCGGGGCGAAGATCGTGCGCGCAATCAGGTCGCACACGACGAGGAACGACGCGCCGAAGAGCGCCGAGGCCGGCAGCACGAGCCGGTGATCGGCGCCCACGATGAGGCGGACCAGATGCGGCACGATGATGCCCACAAAGAGCACGGGCCCGCCGAGCGAGACGGCCGCGCCCGTGGACATCGAGGCGCTGATGAGCGCGATCCGCTCCGCGCGCTCCACGTCCACCCCGCGCGCCTCGGCCGCTTCCTGCCCCATGCTGATCAGATCGAGCACGCGAGGCAGGGTCGCAAATCCCACACCCGCGATCGTCATCGGCACGAGCGCCGCCACAATCGGCGCGTAGCTGGCGACGTCGAGGGAACCCATTAGCCACTGCATCGTCCGGAACGTCTCTGTGAAATCCGCGAGGTACTGGACGAAGCGGCCCACCGCGGCAAGCAGCGCCGCCACCGCGATGCCGGCGAGCAGCAGCATCGTGCTCGAGGTGCCGCGACGACGGGCCGCCGACAGCCCGTAGACGATGCCGAGTGCCCCGATCGAGCCGGCGAAGCTCGCAAGCGGCACCGCCGAGATGCCGAAGACCGCGATGTCCGCGTGAAAGGTAATGGCGAGTATCGCGCCGAGCGTCGCGCCGGCGGCGACGCCGAGCGTGTCCGAGGAGGCCAGGGGATTGCGCAGGAGCGCCTGAAAGACCACGCCGGAGAGCGACAGGCCGATGCCGACGAGCGCCGCCGCCACGACGCGCGGCAGGCGAGAAATGAAAAAGACTTGTGCATCCACGTTGTCGGCAAACGGCAGCGTCCGGCTGAAGACCTTGGTCAGGTCGAGGGGCGTGCTCCCCACGAGCGGTGCCACGAGACACGTGACGACGGCCAGGGCGCCGAATCCGGCGACCGTGGTGATGACGCGG
>JBGPHH010000134.1:0-11018 GCA_041484265.1 Vicinamibacteria bacterium | reverse complement strand
TCTTCGCGCCCAGCTTCTTTGAGACGAGAAAGCCCTGCCCATCGTAGAACATGATCGGGCCAAAGAGAAACCCGAGCGGGGCCTCGCGCCGTAGTTCCCACGTCAGCCTCCGCGACACGACGTCGATGTCGTCGGTGCGCGCGAATTCCGCGACGGTGGACGCCAGCACAAATCTAACCTTGTCGGCGCTGCCGAGGATCGCAGCGGCGAGCGCGCGACAGATGTCGACGTCCAAACCGACGTAACGCCCCTGGCCATCCACCTCGGCGAACCCCGCGACACCCGGCGACACGCCGCAGGTCAAAAAACCTCGCCGGTGAATCATTTCGAGGCGGGTGGCTGTTTGGGCCGTCCCGATGCCGGGGCTCAAAACGAGCGCCAGCAGAGTCAGTCCCGCCATGACAGCAGGCTGCAGCCGTCGTCTGCAGCCCGTCGGGGGCCGCACGGAATATAGGGAACCACTGTGGAAAATGTCTGGCATAATCCCTCGGACGACGAGTCCCGAACATATCACGATGAACAGGCGGCTTCTCGCGTTGGCGTTGGGGGCGGCGGCGTTTGTCGGCGTCCTGCCGGTTGTCGGCGCTCAACTGCCCGCCTCGGACGAACTGGCGAAGACCGCGCTCGCCAGGTCGCCGCGGCACGGCGAATGGGTCGGCGTCTTCGACGGCCTTCAGAATACGCGCACCTTCATCGTCCATCCTCAGCGCGGCGGCCGATCGCCGTTCGTGATTGTGATTTCAGACAACCGCGGCATGACCGACTGGATTCGCGCCGTTGGCGATGAGCTTGCCCAGGAGGGGTTCACGGCGCTCGTGCCCGACCTGTTGTCAGAGGCCGGCCCTAATCGCGGAAACACTGAATCGTTCGGCGGCCCAGACGCGGTCGCGCGGGCGATTGGAAACCTCACGACCGCACAAGTGACGAAGCGCATAGGCGCCGTGTGGGACTACGGTACGCGGCTCCCCGGTATGACCGGGAAGGGCGCCGTCGTCGGTCTTGGCTGGGGTGGTGAACAAGCCTTGAGCTTTGCGGCTGAGCAGCCCGCGCTCGGCGCCGCCGTTGTGTTCTACGGCGCCGCGCCGCCTGCGGCGGCGACGGCCAAACTCGCACCGATCCTTGGTCTCTATCCCGGCAGCGATGCGAATGTGATCGGACAGTCCTGGCCGATGGCGATCGCGTTCCTGAAGGAACGGATGAAGTAGCGGCGACGACGCCAAAGCGCCTGCGGCCATGCCGAGCCGAGGACCTGGAAATCCGAGGCGAGGCATCAGCGTCAGTTCGCGGCGGGGGTGGGGCCCCGCCGCCAGTAAGTCCAGTAAGTAATGAGGAGTGCCATCATGACGAAGAAGACCGTCGGTTCGCGCGTGTGGCTGGTGAGTTGCGGGTTCATCTTCGCGGCGCTGATTGCCACCGTCGCTGCGCGACAGCAAGCCAGCGCGGCGGCCGCGCAGGCGGCGGCTGCGCAGGTCGCCATCGATGCCGACGACATCGGCGGCATCGTCACCGGGCCGAACGGTCCGGAAGCCGGCGTCTGGGTCATCGCCGAGACCAACGACCTGCAGACGAAGCTCCGTAAGATCGTTGTCACCGACGACCGCGGCCGGTACGTCGTGCCGGATCTGCCGAAGGCCAACTACAAGGTGTGGGTGAGGGGCTACGGGCTGGTCGATTCGCCGGCCGTAACGTCGGGCATCGGGAAGAGTCTGGTGCTGACGGCCGTGCCGGCGCCCGACGCGAAGACGGCGGCGCAGGTTTATCCCTCTGACTACTGGTACTCGTTGCTGCAGGTTCCGCCGAAGGACGCGTTCCCCATGAACATGCCAACCGGTCGCGGCGCGGTGGCGGCAGGGAACTTCGATCCCGAGGCGAATCCCGCGGGGCGCGGGGGGCGCGGCGCAGCGCAGGGTCCGGCGCCGATTCTCAATCAGGCGGACTGGGTGGCGACCGTGAAGGGCTGCGTCATCTGCCACCAGATGGGCAACAAAGCGACGCGCGAGATTCCTGCGTCGCTCGGCGTCTTCGACTCCAGTTTCAAGGCCTGGGAGCGGCGCGTGCAGGTCGGCCAGAACAGTTTGTCCGGCATCAACGGTGTCGATCGTCTCGGCCACGAGCGCGCGTTGACGATGTTCGCGGATTGGACTGATCGGATTGCGGCAGGAGAGATCCCGCCGGCGCCGCCGCGGCCACAAGGCCTCGAGCGCAATATCGTCGTCACGTTGTGGGACATGGGCAACGAGACCGCGTTCATGCACGACGTGGTCGCCACCGACAAGAACCACCCGACGGTCAATGCGAACGGTCCGATTTACGGTGCCGAGTGGTCGCACAACACACTCGAGATCGTGGATCCGACCCGCAACACCAAGATGAGTCTCAAGGTGCCGATGAAAGACGAGAAGGACCGCGACGTGCTGCGCGCGGGAGCGCAGAATCAGCTGGCCATGCGGTTCCCGTCGCCGTACTGGGGCGAAGAAGTGATCTGGGAAGAGCTGCTCTCGATCCACAACCCGTGGCTGGACAGCAAGGGCCGCGTGTGGTTCAACGCGAGAAACCGCAAGCCCGGGAACCCGGATTTCTGCAAGACGGGGTCGAGCAACCCCTTTGCGAAGAATTTCCCCATCGAGTCGTCCAACGGTCCGCAGGTCGATTACTTCGATCCGAAGACTGGCAAGATCAACTTCGTCGATATTTGCTTCAGCACGCACCATCTCCAGTTTGCCAACGACCCGGACGAGACCTTGTACTTCAGCGGCGGAGCGCAGATCGGCTGGATCAAGACGCGCGTCCTCGATCAAACCGGGAGTGAGGAAAAGGCGCAGGGCTGGTGCCCGGCCGTCATCGACTACAACGGCGACGGAAAGATTGGCGCCTTTACGCTGCCCAACGAACCGCCGGACAAGACGCTCGATCGGCGGATCGACGGGGGCGGCTACGGTGTGGCGGTCAACCCCGTCGATGGCAGCGTGTGGTATGCGGTGACAGGACCCGTGCCGGGCAAGATCGTACGTATTCAGCCGGGCACCAATCCGCCGGCGACGTGTATCGCCGAAGAGTACGAACCCCCGTTCAACAACCCGAAGGCGCCGGGCAAGATGGGCGCGACGCCGCGCGGGATCGACGTGGATCGCAATGGCCTGGTCTGGACGGCGCTCGCGACCACCGGTCAAATGGCCAGTTTCGATCGCAACAAGTGCGCGGTGAAGAACGGCCCTACGGCGACCGGTCAGCACTGTCCGGAGGGCTGGACGCTCTATCCCACGCCGAGCTTGAAGTTCAAGGGCGTGACCGATCAGTTGAATGCGGACTTCCTCTATTACAACTGGGTGGACCGCTACAACACGTTCGGCATGGGCGATAACATTCCGATCGCGACCGGCACGGGCTCGGATTCGCTCCTCGCGCTCGATCCGACCACGGGTAAATGGGTTGTGCTGCGAGTGCCGTATCCGCTCGGGTTCTACACGCGCGGTCTCGATGGGCGCATTGACGATCCGACGACCGGCTGGAAGGGACGCGGATTGTGGGCGGCCAACGAGACGCGCACGAGTTGGCACAACGAGGGCGGGAAGGGAAGCACCAGCTACGCGGCGCACTTCCAGATGCGGCCCGATCCGCTGGCGAAGTAGTTTCCAGACGTAGTGTCCGCCTTTAGGCGGACCGTGACATGTAGTTAAGGAGTGAGTGCATGCGAACCAACGCGTCGCGTCTTCTGTTGATCACGGGCGGGCTGGTGTTTGCCGGCGCCGTCGCCTTTGTCGGCGCGCGACAGCAAGCCAACGCCGCTAATGCGGCCGCGCGGCAGGCGGCCGCGAACCAAGTGGCCGTCGACGCTGACGACATTGGCGGTGTGGTCACCAGCACGAACGGGCCCGAGGCCGGCGTGTGGGTGATCGCTGAGACGACCGACTTGCCGACGACCTTTCGACGCGAGGTGGTCACCGACGATCAAGGGCGCTACGTCGTACCCGATCTGCCGAAGGCGAACTACAAACTGTGGGTGCGCGGCTATGGCCTGGTCGACTCGCAGGCGGTCACGTCGCAGCCCGGGCAGCATCTTGCGCTGACGGCGATTGTGGCGCCGAACGCGCAGGCCGCCGCGCAGGTCTATCCCGCGAACTACTGGTATTCGCTTCTGCAGATTCCGCCGAAGGACGCGTTTCCGATGACCGTGACGTTGCCGACCGGTCCGGGCCGTGGAGCTGGCGGTCGAGCCGGCGCCGCCGGTGGTGCGGCCGGTGCGGCGCGCGGAGGCGGTGCGGCGCGTGGCGCCGCGGCAGGCCCCATCGCCGCGGGTGAGGGCATTCCGGCGGCGCAGGGCACGGTGACGCTTCGCACGCAAGCCGAATGGATCGAAGCGATGAAGCAGGGCTGCGAGCTCTGCCATCAGATGGGCACGAAGGCGACGCGGGAGATCCCACCCGCGCTCGGTGTGTTCGATTCCAGCATCGCGGCATGGGACCGTCGGATCCAAGTCGGCCAGACCGGCGGCAACATGCTGAACGGCATCAACCGTCTCGGCCACGAGCGCGCGATTTCGATGTTCGCCGACTGGACTGATCGAATCAAAGGCGGCGAGGTGCCGCAGGCGCCGCCGCGGCCCCAGGGCGTCGAGCGCAACGTCGTCGTCACGCTATGGGACTTCGGCCGTGCGACGTCGTTCCCGCACGACGTCGGCGCGAGCGATCACCGGACCGGCAGGGCCAACGCATGGGGACCGGTGATGGCTGGCGACTGGTCGCTGAACATCCTCGAGTGGATCGACCCGGTCAAGAACGAGAAGCACGAGCTCAAGGTTCCGCTGAAGGACGAGGCCGACTGGAAATTGCTCAACGCCGGCGGTATCGCGCCGCCGCGGGTCGATGTGCCGTCACCGTACTGGGGCGACGAGGTGATCTGGACGGAGTACCTCTCAATTCACAATCCGTGGTTCGACTCGAAGGGGAACTTCTGGTTCAATGCCGTCAATCGCGCGCCGGAGAAGCAGCCTGAATTCTGTAAGACCGGATCGACCAATCCGTTCGCGGCGAAGTGGCCCATCGATCGATCGAATGGCCCGCAGCTCGACTGGTACGATCCCAAGACCGGCAAGTTCGGATTCGTGAATCTCTGCTTCAGCACCCATCACATCCAGTTCGGATTCGACAAGGACGACACGCTGTACTTCAGCGGCGCCGGCCAGATCAGCTGGGTGAAGACGAAGCTGATTCTCGACAACCCCGGCGATCCGAAGGTTGAAGAGAAGGCGCAGGGATGGTGTCCGGCCATCATTGATTCCAACGGCGACGGAAAGATCGGCGCCTACACGAGAACCAACGAGCCGCCCGATGCGATGCTCGATCGGCAGATCCAGGCCGGCGGCTACGGGATCGCGACCAACCCGAAGGACGGCAGCGTCTGGTTCGCGTCGACGGGACCGACGCCCGGCAAGCTCGTGCGGATACAGCCTGGCGCGAATCCGCCCGACACGTGTATCGCCGAGGTGTACGAACCGCCGTTCAATAACCCGAAGGCGCCGGGCGTGATGGGCTTCAACCCGCGCGGCGTCGACGTCGACACGAACGGACTGGTCTGGACAGCGCTGGCAGGCAGCGCACAGATGGCGAGCTTCGATCGGAGCAAGTGTAAGGTGCTGAATGGACCAACGGCGACCGGACAGCACTGCCCTGAGGGCTGGGCGCTCTATCCGGCTCCAGGTCCCAAGTTCAAGGGTGTGACGGACAACATCTCAGCCGACTTCTTCTATTACAACTGGGTCGATCGGCACAATACGCTGGGGTACGGCGAGAACATGCCGATTGCCACTGGCACGGGGTCAGACTCCTTGCTGCTGATGGATCCGGCGACCAAGCAGTGGGTCACACTGCGCGTGCCGTATCCGCTCGGGTTTTACACGCGCGGACTCGACGGCCGCATCGACGATCCGACGATGGGCTGGAAGGGACGGGGTTTGTGGGCGGCCAACGAGGCGCGCTCGCAGTGGCACAGCGAGACGGGCAAGGGGCAGACGAGTTACGTTGCGCACTTCCAGCTTCGACCGAATCCGTTGGCGAAATAGGTACAGGTAGGGCGGACCTTATAAGGTCCGCCCTACATAGGTCTGCCGCAGTTGCCGGACCCGATGGTCCGGCCCACACCACACCATGAAACATGACTTATCTTCACGCGTACTGTTGATCGCGGGCGGGCTGGTGTTGACCGGCGCTGTTTCGCTCGTCGCGGCTCGCCAGCAGGCGAATACGGCGGCCACCCAGGCTGCGGCCGCCGCCGTTGCGATTGACGCGGACGACATTGGCGGCGTCGTCGTAGGACCGAACGGCCGCGAGGCCGGGGTCTGGGTAATCGCGGAGACGACCGATCTGCCGACAAAGTTCAGGAGGATTGTCGTCACGGACGATCAAGGGCGGTACGTCGTTCTCGATCTACCGAACGCCATATATAAGGTGTGGGTGCGCGGCTACGGCCTCGTGGATTCGCAGGCTGTCCAGTCTCGGCCAGGTCAGCATCTCGCGCTTGGGGCCGTGATTGCGCCCAACGCGCGAGCAGCGGCCCAGTACTATCCGGCAAACTACTGGATGTCGCTGATGGAGATCCCGCCGAGGGACGCGTTTCCGATGGAGATCCACGCGCCAGCCAACCAGCCGGCAGGCGCAGCGGCGGCCGCTGCCGGCCGCGGACGCGGCGGTCCGGCAGGACCGCAGGTGATTCAATCGCAAGAGCAATGGGTCAACGCGATCAAGGGCTGCATCGTGTGTCACCAGATCGGCAACAAAGCGACGCGCGAGATTTCGCCGAGCCTCGGCACGTTCGACTCGAGCATCGCCGCGTGGGAGCGCCGGCTCAGGTCTGGCCAGATCGGCGCGAACATGTTCAACACGGTGTCGCGCCTCGGGTCGCGCGAGCGCGGCTTGGCGTTCTACGCGGACTGGTCCGATCGAATCGCCGCCGGCGAAGTGCCGGCCGCACCGCCACGACCGCAGGGCATCGAGCGCAACATCGTGCTGAGCACCTGGGACGTGTCGAATGCGACCGCCTTCATCCACGACGTCGTCAGCACCGACAAATGGGGCGCGTCGGCTAACGCGTACGGCCCAGTCTACGGAGCGGATTTCCACAACGACGCGCTGATCGTGCTCGATCCGGTCAGGAACACGACCGAGTTGATCAAGATTCCGACGAAGGTGCCGAAGAACCAGATTCCAACCTTTACACCTCAACAGGTCGATCTGCCGTCACCGGTATGGGGCGACGAGATCGTGATCGAGGATCACGTCGCGCCCGATACGCCGATGTTGGATCACGACGGACGCATTTGGATGACCGGCATGGTCCGCGGGCCCGGGAATGCTCCGTATTGTGACGACGGCACGACGAACAAGTTCGCGAAGCATTTCCCGATTCCGCAGAATCGTCGTCAGACGGCCGTCTACGACCCGAAGACGAAGACGTTCATTGCCATCGACACGTGCTTCATGACGCACCACGTGACGTCCGGTGCGCCCGGCGACACCAAGATGTACTACAACGGCCTGGGCACCACGCTGGGCTGGATCGACACGAAGGTTTACTTCGAGACCCATGACGAGGAAAAAGCGCAGGGATGGTGTCCGGCGTACGTCGACATCAACGGCGACGGCAAGATCGATACGAAGGTCGACAAACCGATTCAGCCGATCGGCATCTACAGCATCAGCGTCAGTCCTGCTGATGGCAGCATCTGGGCCGGATCTCCGGCGGGCACGCCTGGAAAAATCATTCGGTACAACCTCGGTCCGAATCCTCCAGAGACCTGTATCGCCGAAGTCTACGAACCGCCATACAACAACCCGGCGCTGCCCGGCGTAAAAGGATCGCTGCCGCGCGGGATCGATGTCGACTTGAACGGTGTCGTGTGGACGTCGCTCGCGCAGACCAGTCAGCTGGCGAGCTTCGATCGCCGCAAGTGCAAGGGGCCGCTGACGGGGGAGGCGGCTTTGACGGGCCAGCACTGCCCGGAGGGCTGGACGCTCTACCCATTCCCGGGGCCAAACTTCAAAGGCCTCGGCGAACGAAACACCACCGAATGGTCCTACTTCAACTGGGTGGATCGATTCAACACGCTCGGTCTTGGCGCGAACACGCCGATCGCGAACGGCACGAACTCCGACTCCCTGATGGCGCTCAATCCGGCGACGGGCCAGTGGACAGTGCTCCGCGTGCCGTATCCGATGGGCTTCTATCAGCGCGGCATGGACGGGCGCATCGATGATGCGCGCGCGGGATGGAAGGGCAAGGGCGTCTGGTCCGGGGACGGCACGCGCGTGGTCTGGCACACCGAGGGCGGCAAGGGCACGCCCAGTCAGATGGTGCACTTCCAGGTGCGGCCGGATCCGCTCGCGAAGTAGATGTGCTGGAGACGACGATGATCAAACGATTTTCAGTGGCACTTCTCGGGGCACTCGCATGGTTCTCGGTGGCATCGGTCGCCCAAACGTCACGTGAAATGCAGCTCATCAACGACGCGGCTGCGACGCTTGGCGGCAAAGAGCGCATCCTCGCAGTCAAGACGCTGACGATCGAGGGGTACGCGACGAATCCAAACATCGGTCAGGCGATGACGCCCGAAGCGGAACCGCTCTGGTGGATGATTCCTGACTACAAGCGTTCGATTGATCTCGTCAATGGGCGCATGGCCCTGACGATGTCGCGGCGTCCGGCGTTTCCGGCGGTCTTCGACGCCGGGCCGGCCCGGGGTGCGGCCCCGGCTGCCGGCGTTGGCGCAGGAGCTCGTGGTGGCGCCGCCGCCGGTGGTGGTCGCGGCGGGGGCCAGCCCAATCCCCAGACCATCCGTACCAATCGGCTGGACATGCTTCAGCACCCGCTCACGCTCGTCCGTGCCGCGCTCGACCCGGCCGCGAAGGTGACCAATTTCCGTCAGAACGGCAGCCAGCAGAGCGTCGACATCACCACGGCGCAGGGCGACACGCTGACGTTGACAGTGGATGCCCTGAAGCGGCCTGTGTCAGTACGCACAGCGGTCTATCATCCGAACCTCGGCGACACGGAGCGCGTCACGACGTGGGACGCGTGGGAAGAGCTCAACGGCGTTCGCCTGCCGAAGCGCATCGTCACTCGACTGGATCGATGGGTCGAGTACGACATCGGTGTGATGAAGGACACGCTGGATGCGGATCTGAGTGAGCTGGCAGGGACGCCGTCGCTCCTCGTTCAGCCTCCGCCGGCGACCGACGCGCCGGTCAACACGCCGAACCTGCCCGTGACCGAAGTGGCCAGAGGGATCTGGTTCGTGACCGGCGGTGGAATTCCCTGCACGATCGTCGAATTTGCGGACCACATCGCCTTGGTCGAGGTCAGCGGCGGCGACGCACGCGTGCAGGCGCTCATTGCCAAGGCGAAGGAGCTGGCGCCAGGAAAACCAGTGACGCAGGCGATCGTCAGCCACCATCACTTCGATCACACGGCCGGCCTCCGCGCCGCTGTGGCGGAAGGCCTCACGATCATTACGCACCGGGTGAACGAGGCGTGGTTCCGTGAGGCTGTCACGCGCAAGCACACCATGCAGCCCGACCTGCTGGCGAAGAATCCGAAGCCCTTGAAGATTATCAGCGTCGACGATTCCTACACGATCAAGGACGCATCGATGGAAGTGACCCTGTATCACCTGGTGAACAGCACACACGGCGATGGGATCCTCGCGGTGTACTTTCCGCGCGAGCGCGTCTATGCCGAGCCGGATGTCTGGAATCCCGGCGCCCAGATTCAGCCGCACATTCAAAACCTCTGGGACGACATCACGCGCCGGAAGCTGCAGATCGATCGCGTGATTCCGCTGCACGGGAACGCGGTGCAGCCGTTCTCTGAGCTCGAGAAGACGTACGCAGAGTGGGCGAGCCAGAAGGCTACCAAAACGACCTACGTTCCGCCGGGGCTGCAACAGCCGCAGCCCTGAGCTTTGGAGTCCCTGGAGTCAATGATGCGTCGATTCATCGCTCGCCCTGTTCTGCTGGGAATCACGATTGGACTCTTCGTGGCAGCGCCGGCGCTTGCCCAAGTCGACCTCAGCGGCGGCTGGGCGGCGCGCATGCATGAAGATGCCCTCGAACGCGGCGGCGGGCCGGAGATGGGCGAATTCGAAGGGCTACCCATTAACGCCGCCAATCGCATGCGCGGCGACAGCTGGAGTGCGTCGCTGTGGACGGTCCCCGAGCATCAGTGCATTCCGCATCCCGCCGACTACAATCCCAATTTCTCGCAGCTGATGATCTCGAAGGAGGTTGATCCGGTCTCGAAGGAGGTCCTGGCCTGGCATACGGAGTTTTCGTGGATGAATCCTGTCCGGACGATCTGGATGGATGGCCGACCCCATCCACCGGCATACGCGGCCCACACCTGGCAGGGCTTTTCGACGGGAAAGTGGGAAGGCGACATGCTCACGGTGGAGACGACGCACCTTAAGCCGGCCTACGTCCGGCGGGACGGCCTTGCCCGGAGCGAGAAGGCCACCGTTCGAGAGCACTTCCTTCGCAACGGAAACATCCTGACCCTCGTGACGATCGTCAATGACCCGGTCTACCTCACCGAGCCGTACATCAAGAGCCGTAACTTCGTCTTGGATCCGGGCTATCAGATGACGCTCTATCCCTGCTCGGTCGACGTCGAAATCGATCGGCCGGCTGGCGTCATCCCGCACTACCTGCCTGGCAGCAATCCGTTCGTCGCCGAGTGGGCCGCGAAGAATCACCTGCCCCTTGAAGCGGCCCGTGGCGGCGCTGAAACGATGTATCCCGAGTTCATGGTCAAGATTCGCAGCCTGCCGTCTGCCAAGATGCCGGTCGAGCAGCCGGTGCCGGCTCCTGCGCCGCCGGGGAGAGGTGCCGCGCCGCCGGGCCGCCCGGCACCTGCCAATCCAGGGCGAGGGAATCAGCGATGAGGACCACGCTCGCCCTTGCCGCTGTGACGATGATCGTGGCGGCGACATTGACTGGAATCGCCCAGCAGGCTGACGACAGCGTGCACGT
>JBGPHH010000133.1:0-11022 GCA_041484265.1 Vicinamibacteria bacterium | reverse complement strand
CCCGCCACGATCTGCTCGTAGAGATCGCGGGTGAGCGACTCGTCCATCTCCTTCTGCGTGGCGGTGTAGCCCTTCTCGGTGAATGTGTTCGGCGCCGACTTGTAGGCACCGATATGATGCAGGTCGGCCACGGCGCCAATCTTGTCGAGCGTGCCCCGCAGGAAGACCTCATAGGTGGCCACGCCCGTGAGGTCGAGGGAGCTCGCCGGCATCAGCGAGATCTTGTCGGCAGCCGTCGCGAGGTAGTATTCGCGGTCGCCGCCATTCTCGAGGTAGGCGTAGACGGGCTTGCCGGACTTCTTGAAGTCGACGACCGCGTCGCGAATCTCCTGCACCTTGCCCCAGAAGGGCGAGTCGAATCCGGTCGGCTTGAGCAGCACGGCGCGAATGCGCGTGTCGGTCTTCGCTCTGTGCAGGTTCTCCACGACGGACCGGACCGTGGGCGTCCTGGCGCCGCGCAGGTAGCCGACGAGATCGGCAGGCGCGACTTCGGCCAGCGTGCCGCCCACGCGCAGCACGAGCACCGCGTTCTCCGGAACCGTCGGGGCGCGCCCCGCGAGGACCGCCACCACGACGAGTCCGGCGATCCCGACAAAGACCACCACACCGATCGCCGTGAAAAAGATTCTGAATCCGCGTCTGACCATGAGCGAGACCTGCCTTTCGATCCGAGTATAGCGGCATAATCAAGGCGGACACTATGCCCTCTCTCCACGGCGCGCGCGTCGCGCTGCTCGAATCGCGGCTCGGCAACGAACTGGGGGAACTCGTGCGTCGCCTGGGCGGCACACCGGTGCTCGCGCCGTCGGTCCGCGAAGTGCCGCACCTCGACGAGACCGACGGGTTTGTGGACGCGCTCATCACCGGGCGCTTTGCCGTCGTGGTGGCGCTCACCGGCGCGGCCGCGCTCGCGGTACTCCGGGCAGCCGAGCGCCGCGGGCGTCTGCCGGAGGCCCTCGACGCGTTGAGAAGGGCGACCCTCGTCGCGCGCGGGCCGAAACCGACGGCGGTGCTGCGCCGCTACGGTCTCGAAGTGGGCGTGCTGCCGCAAAAGCCCTTCACCACAAAGGAACTCCTCGAGGCCATCGATCGAGGCGTCGAGATCGCCGGGCGCCAGGTGGCGCTCGTGCATTACGGCGAGCGCAACGCGGTGATGTCAGACGCGCTCAGGCAGCGGGGCGCCGTGCTGACCGACGTCTGTCCGTACGAGTGGGCGTTGCCCGAAGACACGGAGCCACTTCGGGCGCTCGTGCGTACTCTGTCAACGAGCGTCGACGCGATCGCGTTCACCAGCAAGATTCAAGTGCGGCATCTCTTCGCGGTTGCCGACGGCATGGGCCTGGCTGACGCCGTCCGGACCGCGCTCAACGGTGACATCATCGTCGCGTCGGTCGGTCCCGTGTGCGCGGAAACGTTGAAGCAGGTCGGCGTGACACCCGACGTGCAGCCGGCCGATCCGAAGATGGGGCCGCTCCTGACGGCGCTCGCCGACTACATCGAGCTGACCCGCGATCCACAGGACGAACACTGACATGCCAGACGACACGCGAAATGGACCGCCAACGCTGATCAGCGAATCGTTATCAGCCTTGTCATCGTCGGACCTTCGACGCGCAGCCTAACTACTCCGTGACGCGTTGTCTCGGCGGTTCCGACGAAGCAGGAGAACCCATAGACGAAGTGCACGATACTGTGGGGCCGCCAAACGTTCAGACGCGTCCCGCCCATGTAATCACGTCACCCTTGGCCCTCACCCCCGGCACGCGCCGCGGTGTCTACGACGTCACGGCGTCCATTGGCGCCGGCGGCATGGGCGAGGTGTACCGGGCGACGGACACGACGCTCGATCAGATCAGATCGGTCAACCAGAGCACGCTTGACCTTGAAGACAGTTGCTTTCGTCTTAGGTATACTGCGCGAGTTCCAGAACAGTGTTGGGCCACCAGGGCACGGCTGCAGAATGGAGTAGACAGTGAAGAGAGTTTTCATGGTCGCTCTAGGACTGACGGTGTGCGGGGCGTTCTCCGTCCGGGCCGCCGGGCCGGAAGACGGCGGGCTCGATGTTGTGAAAGTCCGGAAGAACTTCTACATGATCGCTGGCGCCGGTGGAAACATCGGTGCCCAGATTGGCTCTGACGGCATCGTGCTGGTCAGTTCAGGAGCCGCAGGGGCATCCGACCAGGTGCTGGCGGCCCTCAAGAAGCTGACCGACTTGCCCATTCGATACATCATCAACGTGGACGCCGGCGCGGAGTTCGTTGGCGGCAACGAGCAGCTCTCCAGAGCCGGTTACACCATCTTCACCAATGCCATCGGCGCCAACGCGGCGGCGGTCGCGGTTATGACCAACGGCGGCGGGGCCTCAATTCTTTCGCATGACAGCGTGTTGCGCAGGATGAGCAGCGGCAAGGAGTCGTATCCGAGCGGCGCCTGGCCCACCGAGGCGTTCTTCACACCACGCAAGGCCTTCCGCATGAACGACGAGGGCATCGAAGTGCTGTACCAGCCGGCGGCCCACAGCAACGCCGACAGCTTTGTGTTGTTCAGATCGTCTGATGTGGTGGTCACCGGAGACGTCATGGACATCACGCGTTTTCCTGTGATCGATCTTGCCAACGGCGGCAGCATCCAGGGAGAAATCGATGCGCTCAACAGATTGATCGATCTGACGATTGCGCCGACGCCATTCATTTACAAAGACGTTGGCACGTACGTGATTCCCGGCCACGGCCGTCTCTGCGAGCAAATGGAGGTTGTGGACTACCGCGACATGGTCGTGCTCATTCGCGACGTCGTCGCCGATTTGATCAAGCAGGGCAAGACACTCGGTCAGATCAAGGCCGCGCGTCCGGCGCTGCCCTATGAGACCCGATACGGATCGCAAACAGGTCCTTGGACGACCAATGCGTTTGTCGAGGCGGTGTACACGAGCCTGAAGGCAACAAAGCCATGACCAATGTTTCACACGCGACGTCAGCAAAGCTCTCGCTCTTCCTGGCGGGGATGCTGGCCATGCAGACGGGGCTGCATGCACAACGCGGCGGAGGGGGCGGGGCCGCCCCGCAGCCACAGACCCCCAAGGTGGCGGCGCCCATCGACGTGACCGGTTACTGGGTGTCGGTGGTCACCGAGGATTGGCGCTATCGCATGATCACGCCTGCGAAGGGTGACTACCAGGGTGTCCCGATGACGCCCGCCGCACGCGCAATCGCTGACGCGTGGGATCCGGCGAAGGAAGAGGCCTCGGGCGATCTCTGCAAGTCGTACGGAGCGCCGGCGCTGTTGCGCGTGCCGGGGCGACTTCATATCACGTGGCAGGACGATCAGACGCTGCGCATGGATTCCGATGCTGGCCAGCAGGCCAGGATTTTTCATTTCGGCCCGACCAGCTCAGGACCGGCGAAGGCGCCGGTGGGACCGCACACGATCCAGGGCGATTCGGTTGCCGAGTGGGAGGGCGGCGGGCGCGACGCGACTGACGGGGGCTGAAAGTTGCGACCTCCAATCTCAAGGCCGGATTCCTACGTAAGAACGGCGTGCCCTACAGCGAGAACGCGAGCCTCACCGAATACTACGAGTTGATCGCGCAGCCCGACGGGACGCCGCTGCTGGTCGTCATTATCAGCACGACCGATCCCGAATATCTGCGGCAGCCATTCGTGATCACGTCCCAGTTCAAGAAAGAGGCGAGCGGCGCCAAGTGGAATCCGACGGCGTGCTCGGCGACATGGTAGCAGGACCGCTCAGTGGAGCTCACATATGACCCGCATTAAGACGATTCTCGCGTTGGTGTTGATCTTGTGCGCAAGTGCGCCGGCGCTGGCCGAGATCGACTTGTCGGGATCCTGGGCTTCGATCAACCACGAGGACGCGCTTGAGCGCGGCGGCGGTCCGAACCCTGACGACTGGGCGGGGCTCCCCTTCAACGAATCGGTCCGGGCGAAAGCGTTGAGCTTTTCACAGTCCATCATCTCCATGCCGGAGCGCATTTGCTGGTTCCAGACCCAGTGGCACATTGCAGCCGGGCCGTTCAGCCTGAGGACGTGGGCCGTTCCGGATCCGATCACCGGGAAAGTCCAGGCGTGGATGGTCGGCGCTTGGGAGACGCGCGCGCCGATGACGATCTGGATGGACGGGCGGCCACACCCGTCGAAGAATGCGCCGCACGATCAGACGGGCTTCACCACCGGTGTGTGGAATGGCAACGAGCTCGTCGCCACCACGACGCACTTGAAGACCGGGTACATTCGCCGCAACGGCGCACCGAGCAGCGATCAAGCCACGATCACCACGCATTTCCGACGTCACGGAGACATGCTGACGGTCATCTTGTTCATGGACGATCCCGTCTATCTGACTGAGCCGTACATCCTGTCGCGCTCGTACAACTTGAGCACCAATCCCGTCGCCATCGGCGGCCCGCCGTGCATCGTCGGCGACGAGGGCGTTTCATCGGGCAGAGTCCCGCACTACTTGCCGGGAAAGAACCCGTTC
This sequence comes from Vicinamibacteria bacterium, assembly GCA_041484265.1. GTDB lineage: Bacteria > Acidobacteriota > Vicinamibacteria > Vicinamibacterales > CAVVIG01 > 2-12-FULL-65-11. The sequence continues at coordinate 6,528 of JBGPHH010000133.1, read as the reverse complement.
CTCGACGAAATCACCAAGCGCTACGGGATTCCTCCCGAAGCGGCGCTGGGCGGGGCGGAAACGATGTATCCGGAGTATCGCGAGAAGATCAGGAGTAAGTTCGTGCGACCGGCGAAGTGCACGATCAACTGCGGGTAGTTCGGAGGTTAGGCCCTACCTGGATCCCGCCCTCGCTGAATTACTCTCCGAAGGTCGCCAAGGGTTTACCGATCCGGCCGCAGATCCGCCGTGAGTCATTTCAGCCATCGAGCTGGCAGCGCCGCGCCCTCTGGGACTCGCGACCCAGAATGTCGCTCGGAAATGTCATTCGGGCTCGATTGGCTTCACAATCTCAGAATTTGCTCAAGAAAAACCACGAGATCTGCGCCAGGAACGATCATCGTGCGGTCAGGGGGCCTCCCGTCGCAACAGGAGGAAATGTCATCGGCCGGTGCCGGCCACCCTCTTGATGCGACGCCGCAGGCCCAGACCCGCTACAATCAACCATGTTTTCGGCCTCCAAAAATCTTCAGGGAGTTTTCAGATGAGACGAAATGCGCTTCTCTTCACTGGCATGATCGCGCTCTTCACGTCCGCGGGACTCGCCTTCCAGGCCGGCACCGACGGGCCGTACAAGGTCCTTAAGACCGCGAAGGTCGGCGGTGACGGCGCCACGGACTACATCTACGCCGACACGGCCGGACGCCGGCTGTACATCACCCGGGGCGCGACGCAAGCGCAGGAGGCGACAGAGACGAGGCCAGCGGTGCCTGCCTCCGAGAAGCGGCTGACGATCTTCGATCTGGACACGCTCGCGCCGGTGGGCGTGATTCCGGGTGTTGGCGGCAACGGCGCGACGGTGTGCCCGAAGACGGGCCACGGCTTCACCAGCGACCATCCCCAACCCTCGATGTTCGACGTCAAGACCATGAAGTTGATCAAGACGATCGACGTTCCGGCGGCGTTCAGCGCGGACGGTATCTATTGCGACACCTCCGACGATCGCGTCTATATCGGCAGCCATCCGACGAAGAGCCTGCTGGTGGTTGACGCCAAGGATGGGACGGTGCTCGGGAACGTCGACCTCGGCGGCACGCCCGAGCAGACCGTCGCCGACGGCAAAGGCACCATCTACCAGGTCCTCCAAGATCGGCCAGGTGGCGTCGCGGTGGTGGATGCCAAAACGATGAAGGTGACGGCGACCTATCCATTTGGTGACAACGGCGGGTGCAATGGGCTCGCGCTCGACGCGAAGAATCAGATCCTGTTCGCGGCGTGCAACGTCGTCGGCGCAGGCCCGGCGCGGGGAACGCCCGGACAGCCGCCACCGTCGCCCGATCCCAACGCCAAGCCACCACAGACGTTTGTCATCCTGAGTGCGAGAGACGGGAAGATCCTCGCCAGGCTGCCACTCGCCGGTGGTTCCGACGGCGCGACGTTCAACCCGGCGACGATGGAAGCGTTCAGCACGCAAGGCAACGGCACGATGACCATCGTCAAGGAGAAGAGCGCGACGAGTTTCGAGGTCGAGCAGAACCTGAAGACCTGGCCCTCGAACGGTGCGCGCACCATCGCGTTTGACAGCAAGACGGGCCATCTGTTCGCGATGGCAGCGGAGGCCGCGCCGCCTCCACCGGCGGGGACCACGCCACCGGCAGGCGGCCGCGGCGGTGCCACGATTCCAGGTTCCTTCACGATCATCATGGTCGGCATCAAGTAAGCCGGCTGCTCCGTCGGATGCCGGCGCTGGGTGTCTTCCAAGACCCCGGCGCCGTTTTTCATTTGGCCAGCGCGCGTACCACGAAGTCACCTTGAGGTCATTTTGAGGCCGCGATGGCGGGGCGAACACCCGAGCTACGGCCAAGAGAACGATCGTACGGATGCGTAGCTGAACTACTCCTGAGAAGTCGCCTAGTGGCGAGTAGTCTGCGTCAGCCCGATGCGATCGCCGCCGCTCATTCCCATGGCCACCGACTCCGGCAAGGGTGATGCTCCGAGGCTGCTCCCCCTTTCGTTGTTCCCCGTCGCCCTTCTGCCATATACTCGGAAGCGCTCTGGCAGCTCAACTTGTTGTCAAGTGTTGTCAACTTCTTAGACTGATTGATAAATTGATTTAGTTGGTATTCCTGACATCTGCACTAGCCATAATGGCTCGGAGTCATCAGTCAACCAAGCTAGAACCATCTTGTGCGCGGAAGTGGCGGAACGGCAGACGCGCTAGCCTCAGGAGCTAGTTGGAGCAATCCAGTGGGGGTTCGAATCCCCCCTTCCGCACCAATGACGGCACGCAAGCCTGGACTCTGTTGTCGTGAGGTCTTATGAAGAACACGCTGATGATTCTGGCAGTCGTCGCCACCACATCCGTTGCTGCGCAGACTCCAACCAAGACATCGACGTGGTGGTTCCTCATGAACGACGTCAACCCATCGCCGGCTGCCCACAGCGCAGCGAAGGTGATGGGACCGTATGCGTCACAGGAACTCTGTCGGCTGGTCGCCAGGCAGCAGCTTCCCAATGATCGGCGCTTCTGGACGGCCGAGGAGCGGCGCGTGGCCGAGACCGCCGATCAGATTGCGCGGCGGCAGCGCGCAGCTGCGCGGCAGGCGGATATCGCCAACCGGCAGGCGGCGATCAAGGCGTTCCATCAACTGTATCCGCAAGGCGGTGTGTTCTCGTATAAGGGCGAGCGCATCAGGATCCTGGCCGATGGCACTGAGTACTTTCCGTTGACCGACATCGACACAGACATCGGCGACACTCCGGGCGATTCTGCGCTGAGCGGCTGCGTCGAGGTGAAGCCGGGATAGCCTCGACCCGACAGTGCTGACTACGTCTTCAGCAGACCAATCGACTGGCCGCGCTGGTAGCCCGGGAACACCTGGTCACTCTTCTGCCCAAGGTGGTCGCTCACCAGTTCGCCGAGTACGTCGCGGAAATCGGTCGTGACGGCGAGATCTCGCCGCTCGTAAAGCTGCTCAGGCTCGAGACCCGGCCAGCCGCCGTAGATGGTGCCGCCGCGCACCGGACCGCCGAGCACCATCATTACATTGCCGTGGCCGTGATCGGTGCCGTTGTTGCCGTCCTCTTTCACGGTGCGGCCAAACTCCGACATCGTGACGACGACGACGTCTTCCATCCGATCGCCCATGTCGCGAGCGAACGCGGCCAGCGAGTTGCCAAACTGCTGGAGCAGATTGGTGAGCTGCGGCGCTTCATTACTGTGATGATCCCATCCGCCGATATCCGCAAATGCGGCCTCGACACCCACGTCGGCTTTGATGAGCCGGGCGATCTGCTGCAGGCTCCGACCAAGCTCACCCTGGTATTGGGCGCCGCTGGCCGGCACATACGGCGTGCGGGCAATGGCCTCAATCATCTTGACGGCATCGAAGGTCTGCTTCCCCGACGCCATCAGCTTCGCGTCCGCCGTCGTCGCGTACATGCGCTCGAGGATGCTGCCGGCGCCTTGATTGCGTACCTGAAACTGCTCGAGGTTGTTGACGGCCACGGCCGCCCGGCTGCCATGCAACGTGCGCGGGAGCTGCGTGCCGATGGCAATCGCGCGAAGGGGTGAAACGTCGGGCCCGGCCGGCGGCAAGGCGCGATTCAGCCAACCATCCTCGCTCAGCTTTCCAGGCGTGCCCGATTCCATGAAGTCCTGCGCATCGAAGTGGGACCGTGTCGGGTCGGGCGAACCCACGGCCTCGACGATCGCCAGGTGGCCGCCATCCCACAACGGCTTCAACGATTGAAGCGCCGGGTGCAACCCGAACCGTCCGTCGAGGTCGATCACGCCGTTGGCCTTGCCAGGCGCCGGTACCGCGATGGTCGGGCGCAGTTCGTAATAGAGCTTTTCGAAGAAGGGTACGACGATGTTCAATCCGTCGGCGGCGCCACGTTGAAAGATCGCCACGAGGATCTTCCGCTTGGTGCCCGCCTGAGCGGCGGCGCGAACCAGCCAGGGGGGCGCCACGCCGACGCCGGCCATCGCCACCGCAGAGGCGCGAAGAAAGAAGCGTCGCGTCAACATGCCTACCTCCTTTGAAAATCCGGCGACCCAATCACGAGCGTCGCCAGCATCGAGGGAGTCGCCTCTTTGCCGTGAACGCCGTTCTCGACAGCAGACAGCATCGACGGAGAAGGAGCGACGCTCAGCAGCGCGCCCGCCACAGCGGCAGGGTTCTTGAAATTGAACCGGCTCAGATCGACCTTCACACCAGGCACCTGACCACCGACGAGCGCCGCGGCGACGTTGATTCGGCCCAACACGCCGGCCGTGTTGGTCCAGGCCTCGCCGGTGTTGGGATACCCTGTCGGCTCGAGTTTGCCGTACAGCGGCTCACCAAGATCAGCGATCCGTTGCGCGAGCGCGAAGGTGTCGGTCACGTCTGCGTTCAGCGCACGAACGGCGCTGACGACCATCTCAAGCGGCGACTTCAGCTTCACCCGCCAGGCCCCATCAGAGAAGAATTCGGGCGACGAGAACATCGTGTGGAGCACGGCGCGAAGGTCGCCGTCGGTCTTGGTGAAGGTCGCCGCCATGCGGTCGACGAGGGACCGGGGAGGATCGTCGGCGACAAACCGTTGCGCAAGCTTCTTGGAGATGAAGTGTGCCGTCGAGGGATGGCGCGCCAGGATCTCGATGACGCGCAGGCCATCCTCTTCTCCGCCCATGGCGGGAATCGTCTGACCCAGGACGATTTTTTCCCTTCTATCGTGCACGGCCGGATTGAACTGAAACTCGGCAAACTTCTGCGGATCGTAGATCGTCCACCCCGTGAACGCCCGCGCGACGGCCATCACATCGTCCTGGGTGTAGCCGCCATCGACGCCGAGTGTGTGCAGTTCCATCAGCTCGCGGCCGTAGTTTTCGTTGAGGCCCGGGCGACGCACACCCGGAGGCACAGGCAGGTCCTCGCGCGGCGCTTGCGATTGCCAGTTGTCGAGATAGAACAGCATCGCGGGGTGTCGGGCCGTCGCGAGCAGCAGGTCCTGAAAGCGTCCGAAGACGTGCGGACGAATCGCGTCGCGCTCGAAGCTGGTGAGGAGCGCCCGATCCGGTCCTTTCCCGTTGAACACATTGAAATGATTCATCCAGAAGTCGACCAGGACCTCCTCGAGTTGCCGATTCGAGTAGATGGCGCGGTACAGCTTCTGCTCACTCAACTCGGCGTTGACAAATGGCTGCGGCTGGCTCGCCGCCATCGCTTCACGGCGCACCTCGGGCAGGTTCGTGAACGCCTGCAGGGGGAGCGCACGAAGGACCAGTCTGCGTTTGTCGGCATCGAACGTATTGAAGAGCGCGCGTTTCTCTTCAGGCGTCCCGGTATTGGCCGTGCGGATCTGGTCCGGCGTCAGCAGCTCGTTCAGCGGGGGCATCAAACGCCGGAGCTCCTTCTGCCGCTCCTGCTGTTCCGCCGTCCGCGCGGCTGCGGCTTCCTGCTGCAGATCGGCAGGCAGGCCGTCCAACGCCTGAGCGGGCGCGCCAGCCAGCACGAGCCGACGAGTGTCGGGCTCCAACGACGCCAGCATTGTCCGGCGCTCGTCCACAGAGCAGTTCACCAACCGGATGGCCTGTTGTTGCGGCAACGATGAAAACGCGATGGCGGAAGGTGGCCTCGCCGTCAGAACCGCCGGAGCCGCCGGGTACTTCTCGAGGATCTGCCATGTGGCGAGCTGGAGGGTTCCAAGTGGTTCCAGCTTGCGTTCCACTATCGGGTTCTCGGTGATCCGATTCGGATGTAATTGCAGATCAATCCACCTGTCGATGCCGATCCGGCGCACCTGTTCGAGGTCGCCAGGCTGCGGTCCAAACGTCAGGCGGTTCAGGACGTGGACGATCCGCCTGTCGACTGGAAGTGTCTGTTCAAAACGCCCGTCGGCGACGCCGAGGGCCACAAGAGTGGCGGCCAGCAGCACCGACACGCTCAAGGTGAATCCGAAGCGTCTCATGGGGACTTCCTTTCCTGCTGATCTACATTACAACCAATGACTGCACGCCAGCAGGGACGTTGCGAGGAGCGGGACTGCAGGAATCGTAAGAAAGGCGTATTGACGCCACCGGTTGTATGATGTGAGTTGGTGTTGTGAGTCCATCTCCATAGGAGCACAAGATGTTTGGTTCACTCGGCATGCCGGAGCTCATCGTCATCTTCGTCATCGCGCTCATCGTGTTCGGACCGCGCAAGCTGCCGGAACTGGGCCGGTCGCTCGGGAGGAGCATCGCGGAATTCAAGAAGGCGACCAACGAATTCCAGAGCACGCTCGAGGACGAAATCCGGCACGAGGAGCAGCGCACCGCTCTCGACGCGTCCAAGGCCGCCGCGCAGACCACGGCCGCGCCGGCGCCGGCAGCACCACGTGTCGAAGACGCGCCGCCCGTTAGCAAAGTCGGCTGACTTGACCGGGACCTAGTGTCCCGTCCCAGTGGTTCGTGACATATGTACGGCGGCCCGCCCGTTCTCGGTGCGCTGCGCGAATCGGGCGATGCTCGCGAGAATGTCATCAGCGGTTTTCGTCCAGACGAAGGGTTTCGGATTCGCCTGATGG
>JBGPHH010000132.1:0-11356 GCA_041484265.1 Vicinamibacteria bacterium | reverse complement strand
CGCGACGATTCTACAGGGCAAGGAGCTCTCCTATACGAACCTGCTCGATCTCGACGCCGCTGCGCGCATCGTGCTCGAGTTTGCCGAGCCGGCGGCCGCCGTCATCAAGCACACCAATCCCTGTGGCGCGGCCACGGGCACCTCGCTGGCCGACGCGTACGTCCGCGCGCGCGAGGCCGATAGCCTCGCCGCATTCGGCGGGATCGTCGCGCTCAATCGGCCCCTGGACCTCGCCACGGCCGAGGCGATTGTTTCGACCTTCATCGAAGCGGTGATTGCGCCGGCGGTCGACGAGGCCGCACGCCCGGTGCTCGCGCGCAAGACGAACATGCGCGTCGTCACGGCCGACTTCTCGGTGCCGGGCCTGAGCCCCTTCGACCGGCGATCCATTCTGGGCGGGGCTCTTGTCCAGCAGCGCGATCAGGTCGTCGAGGCAGCGGGCCCGTGGGCGCCCAATGCGCTGCCCGATGGGCTCAAGGTGGTGACCAAACGCCAGCCGACAGCCGAAGAATGGGAGGCGCTGCGCTTCGCGTGGCGCATCTGCGCGCACGTAAAGTCCAACACGGTGATCTTCACTGACGCGCGCCGGACGCTCGCCGTGGGCGCCGGCCAGATGAGCCGTGTCGACGCGGTGGAGGTCGCGATGATGAAGGCGCGGAGCGCCAATCGATCACTTTCCGGTTCGGTCGCTGCCTCCGACGCGTTCTTTCCGTTCCGCGACGGCCTGGACGCGGTCGCCAAGGCCGGCGCGACGGCCGTCGTGCAGCCCGGCGGCTCGGTGCGAGACGCTGAAGTGATCGCTGCAGCCGACGAGCAGGGGTTGGCGATGGTGTTCACCGGACGACGGCATTTCAGACACTGAACTTAGGTGCGAAGGTGCGAAGGTTCTGAGTCCTCGGTGCGATGAAGCTCAAAGAGGCGGTGCAACTGCTGGGACTTCGCCCAGCGCCGAGACACTACGGGTTCGAGGTCCGCGGGTTCGCACTGCCGAAGGACGGACGGGTCGAATACGCGCAGTGGCTCCACCCGCGCGAAACGGCAAAGACCATCACGCAGGAATCGGTCGATGAACTGCGCCGGTTTCTCAAACCTGGCGACGTGTGCATAGACATCGGGGCGCATACTGGCGATTCGACGGTCCCGATCGCCCTCGCGGTGGGTCCGACCGGCTGCGTCCTCGCTCTCGAGCCGAATCCGTTCGTCTTCCCCGTCCTTGAAAAGAACGCGCAGCTCAACCGGGATAAGGCCCGCATCGTCCCGTTGATGTTTGCGGCGACGCCGGAAGATGGTCCGTGCGTCTTCGAGTACTCGGATTCAGGGTTCTGCAACGGCGGTCGCCACGAGGGCATCAGCAAATGGCGGCATGGTCATGCGTTTCCGCTGACGGTCCACGGCAGGAATCTTCCGTCGTATCTGAGCGCCCGGCATCCTGAGCTGCCGAAGCTCGCCTACATAAAGGTGGATGCAGAAGGCTACGATCTCACCATCTTGACGACGCTGGCCGGATTGATTTCGAAGCACAGGCCGTCCATCAAGGCGGAAATGTACGCGCATGCGCACCGCCCGCAACGAGAACAGCTGTTTCAGTTCTTCACGGACCACAGCTACGTCGTCCACAAGGTCGAGAACGACAGTAAGTACTTAGGACCAGTCCTCGGCGTGGCCGATCTGATGCGCTGGCGTCACTACGACGTCTTCTGTGTGCCGACAGAAAGGTTCTAGAGAGCTTCTAGCACCCTTTAGGACCTCTAGAACCGTTCTGAAAGTGCGTTCGTCTTCGTCACCGCAAAGGGCAGGGTGATGAGCGCGAGGAAGAGCATCAGGAACTCGGAGTCGCCGAAGTTGTGCTCGAACATGCCGGCGCTGAGCATCGACACGACAGCGCCGATCGCTGCGGCGGCGAGAAAGCGCTGCGGTCCCGGGCGGGGCGCTCGCCGGTATAGCGCCCATGAGCCAGTGAGCACGGCGGCGATGAACCAGATCCACAAGCCCAGAGCCGGGAGGCCGCGCTCGGCGGCGATCTGGAGGGGCACGTTGTGCAGGTGCGGCGCGATCTTCAGCAGGGCGTCTGGCGCGCGGTACTGGGGATAGACGCGCGCGATCATCTCGGGCCCGACGCCGGTGATCGGATAGTCGCGCACGATGTGCTCGCCGGCGCGGAGCATCCCCAGTCGATCGTGCACGGTGACGTCGTTGAGGTTGAAGATCGAGTAGGCGCGCTGGACGAATCGCCCCGGCGCGAAACCGAGAAAGGCGGCGACGGCGATCGGCAGGATCGCGGTCAGCCTGAAATCGCGCATCACTAACAAGACCGCCATCCCCGCGCACGCCCCCACCCATGCGTTTCGCAGGAAGCCCACCGCCAGGGCCGCGGCGAGGGCCGGCAGCATGAGGGAGGGCCACAGGCGCCCGCGCGCCATGAACAAGACGCGCGCCACGGCAAAGCCGAACGTCAGCATGATGAGACCGCTGTACGTCATGGCAAAACCAACCGCGCCGATCGGCCGGCGGTAGTCCTCGTTCATGACCGGGTTGATGATGGAGTACTGGGCGATACCCACGAGCGCGCTCGCGGTCCCAGCGGCCAGCACGATGGTCGTCAGCGGCAGGGCTGTCTCTTCGTCGACGAGATCGTAGACGAGGGGCACGAGCAGCAGGAGCACGAGCTGCTTCGAGCGAAACAAACTGTCCAGCGGCGACAGCGAAAACGCAACCGACACCAGCGTCCATGCCGCGAAGAGCAGCAGCGGGAGCGCCCAGGCAGGCGCTCCAGGGACGCGGCGTTCGATGACGAGTGATGTCACCCAGCTGATGAGCGAAAGCGCCAGGAAGATCTGACTGATCGCCACCGAGAATTGCACGGCGGCGAGCGTCAGTGTCAGGGTGATGAACGCCGTTTGGCGCGCGCGGTTGGCTACCGCGGAGTTCACAGGGTTCGCGAGACTCTCAAGGTTCACGTGATTCGGTTCTCTAAGGTTCGCGGAAACGTGACACGTCGTCGTCGGGATCTTGGCGGGACACGAGCTTGCGCAGAGGTTTGGCCCACCACGGCGCGCGACGTTCCAACGGAACGACGATGGGCCGCTGCCTCAGATCCTCGCCCGCCTCGGCCGGCGTGAGGTCGCCGAGCCGCGCGAGGCTCAGAAACCGCTCGATCGCGCGGTCGAACCGGTTGCGGGTGGCCCAGTCCCAGTAGTGATCGAACCAGGGCGCCGCCGCGTCGATCGGGCTGTACGCCGGGAAGACGATACTATACGCGAGCTGCTCGACCGCGAAATGTCGCGTCGCGAGGCGCATCTCGTCGAACGCCGCGAGCGTACGGTCGAAGATCCCACGGTGCCGCCGCGAGCTCGCGACCACGCCGCCGTTCCACATCGACGAGTCCCGATCGGCGGCGATCCCCTGCCACGACTTTCCGAGGATTTCGCGCGTGAGCGATCGGTCCCCCTTTCTCGGCGGGGCGGCGAGCCCGTATTCACGCTGATGCAGGAAGACCGCGCCGGCCGCCAGACGATCGGTGAATAGTGTCAGGTCGCGTCGCGCCATGGTGTCGGTGTCGACGAGGACGACATCAGCGGTCGAGTCGGCGGCCAGCCGCCGGAGCGCCTCAATCTTGGGCCGGAACCGGTCGTTGTGGGGACCACGCCATTCAGTGAGCGTGGCGGACGTCAGCGGGTCGACGGTGATCGAGCTGCCGAACCAGCGGTAGAGGCGCGGGTGGTCGGTCAGCACGACCAGTTCGCTGGCCGCCGGCGCGTGGGCCTGAATCGTCAGCAGGGCGACCGCGGCTTCGCGATGGAATCGGCCGCTCGATCCGTAGGCGAGCAAACCGAACCGGGTCACGGTTCGATCGTCGCCTCGTCGAGGAGCATCACAGGAATGTCATCTCTGATCGGATAGACGCGTTTGCAGGTCTGGCACTTGAGCGCCGCGCCGTTTTTCACCAACTGCACTGGGGTCTTGCAGTTGGGACACGCGAGAATCTCGAGCAATTCGGGGTCCACCGACATGCAGGGAATATATGACACCTTCCTGTTTTTGTGGAACAATTCACCACTATGAAGCTCGCCGCGCTCGTGACGGTACTCAGCCTCTCGGTGCCGACGGCGGCCCTCGCGCAGGGCGCGCGCGGTCGCGCCCCGCAGGCGGTCGCGGTCGCGCCGGCGCCCCAGAAGACGGCACAGGCCTACGAACAGTTTCTGCTCGCCCACCATCTGGAGGACGCCGACGATGTGCCGGGCGCGATCGCGGCCTACAGGCGGGCGATGGATCTCGATCCGTCCGCCGCTGATATTCCGGCCGAGCTCGCGGGGCTTTACCTCCGTGAGGATCGCGTGCCGGAAGCGACGACTGCAGCGGAGCTGGCGCTCAAGATCACGCCGACCAATCCCGAAGCGAACCGCGTATTGGGCGTGATCTACGCGGCGCGCGTCGAGAACGCTCGGCAGGTGGGCCCGTCGCGCGCGGGCGCTGCGCCCGACGAGAACCTCGCGAAGGCGATCGGGTACCTGGAGGTCGCCGTCGCCAATCCGATTGGCGAGGCCGATCCGAACGCCCGCGCGACGCTCGCGCGGCTTTACGTCCGCGCCGAGTCGTTCGGCAAGGCGATTCCCCTGCTGACCGATCTCGTCAACCATCAACCTGGCTGGCTGGAGGGGCCGCTGCTCCTGGCCGAAGCGTATCTGGGTGCCGGTCGCATCAAGGACGGGATTGCCTGGCTCGAAGATCAGGTCTCCGAGGATCCGCGCCTGTTGCCGACCCTGGCGGACTTTTATGAACGTGAGCGGCGGTGGACCGACGCCGCGCGCGCCTACGGTCTCGCCGTGCAGCTCGCGCCGCGCAATGCCGAGCTCAAGACGCGCTATGCGTCGGCGCTGCTCAATACCGGCGAGCGCGATGCGTTCGTCCAGGCCCGCGACGTGCTGACCGATGTCACGTCAGGGCGCATGCCCGACGCCCGATCGCTGTACTTGCTTGCGGAGGCGGAGCGGCGGTTGGGCAACTACACGGCGTCGGAAGCCGCGGCCCGGCGGCTCATCACCACGCAGAACGGCCGGAGCGTCTACGGGTACTACGCGCTCGCCGAGGCGCTCGAGGGGCGCCGCCAGTACAAGACGGTCGTCGACGAGCTGGCGCCGGCCGTCGCCGACATCCGCCAGCAGCCCGGCGACCACACCATCGATCTGATGATGCTGCTGCCGCATCTCGGGTTCGCCTATCAGCAGCTGGGCCAGCTCGACAAGGCCATCACGGTGTTCGACGAGACCCATCGCCTGCAGCCTGACGATCAGGCGATGACGGGCTATCTGATCGAGGTGAACATCGCGGCCAAGAGGTACGCGACGGCCGTCGAGCTGGCGCGAGCGGCGCGCGCCAGCGACCCGGACAATCTGCGGCTCGCGGGCTTGCTGGCTCAGGCGCTGCGACAGGACGGCAAAGTCGATCAGGGCATCTCGGTGCTTGAAGATGCCGTGAAGGCGCACGCCGACGAGCCGCCGGCCTACATGGCGCTCGCGCAGTTGTATTCGGATGCGTCGCGGGGGGAGCAAGCCGTCAGAGTGCTGCAGGACGCGCAAACCAAGTTCCCTTCAAACAACGCCATCGTCTTCGAGTTGGGCGCCGTCTTCGATAAACAGAAGAAGTTCGCCGACGCCGAGGCGGCGTTTCAGGCCGTGATTGGACGCGAGCCCGACAACGCGCCGGCGCTCAACTACCTGGGCTACATGTTGGCCGAGCGCGGCGAACGGCTCGACGAGTCGGTCGGCTATGTGAAGAGGGCACTCCAGATCGATCCCGACAACGGCTCGTACCTCGACAGCCTGGGGTGGGCGTACTTCAAGGCCAACAAGCTCGATCTGGCCCAAGACAATCTGCGGCGCGCGGCCGATCAGCTGGTGACGAACTCCGTGATCCAGGATCACTACGGCGACGTGCTTGCGAAGCTCGGACGGAACGACGAAGCCATCGCGGCCTGGACGCGCGCGCTCTCCGGCGACGGCGATTCGATCGACCGCCCGGGCATCGACAAGAAGATTCGTACGGCCAGGCAAAAGATCGGCAAGAGGTGAACGAAACTGAAAAGTGAAAAGTAAAAATTCAAAGGGACTGAACCGATCCCGGCTGAACAGTGTCCTTTTGAGTTTTTCATTTTCCCTTTTGACTTTGCTGTCCAGCCTCTCCTGCGGCGCCCGGCTGATGAAGCTGCCCACCGGGCCGGGGGCGCCGGTTACTCCGCAAGACGCTGCCGCCCGATTGGCGCAGGCAACCACCGCCTGCCGCGCCGTTCGCACGTTGACCGCTGAGATTGCCATCAGTGGTTCGGCTGGCACCCGCCGCCTTCGCGGCCGCTTGTCGGCCGGGCTGTCGGCTCCCGCCTCTGCCTACCTCGAGGCCGTCGCCTCTTTCGGTCCGCCGCTCTTCATTTTCGTGGCCACCGGCAACGACGCGACGTTGATCTTGCCGCGCGACAATCGTGTGCTGGAGCACGGTCGGCCTGACGCCGTTCTCGAAGCGACGGCGGGTGTGCCTTTTGCCGCGGGCGACCTCCTGCCGATGCTCACCGGCTGTACCTCGATCGACGCGCCTCCGGAAGCCCGCGGGTTCAGCGACCTGTGGAACGTGGTGACGACGCCAGAGGGCGGGCTGTACTTGCAGCGAGCGAAGGCGACCGAGCCGTGGCGGATTGTGGCCAACGAGCGGCGCGCGGCGAACGGCGCCCGCTGGCGTGCCGAGTTTAGCGAGTTTCTCGACGGCCTGCCCAGGTCGATTCGCGTGATGAGTCTTGATGCGGACGGCGGTCTCCGGCAGGCCTTCGATCTCACGCTCGTGCTCTCGCAGCTCGAGGTCAACACGCCGCTTGATGCCGACGTGTTCAACGCGCATATTCCTGTCGCGGCGAGCGCCATCACGCTCGATGAGCTCCGCGCCTCCGGGCCGCTCGCTCCGCCGTCTAATGGCCGGTAAGCGAATACTGCGTGCGCATGCGTCAGCGAAAGTCAATCTGTCGCTGCGCGTGCTCGGGATCCGCGCCGACGGGTATCACGAACTGCGGACCGTCTTTCAGTCGATCGCGCTGCACGACACGCTGACGTTCCGTCCTGAGCGCGGACCGCTCCGGCTCGAGTGCAGCGATCCCGCGTGCCCGGCCGATCGAACCAATCTCGTGTGGCGCGCGGCGGAATGCGTGTGGGCGGCCGGCGGTCGCCACGGCGAGCCCCGCGACGTGGCGATTCGGATCGAGAAGCGCATCCCGATGCAGGCCGGCCTTGGCGGCGGCAGCAGCGATGCCGCCGCCGCGTTGCGCGTTCTGGTGTCGTTGTGGAAAGTGGAGGCGGCACGGCTGCCCGAGATGGCCGCCTCGCTTGGCGCCGACGTGCCGTACTTTCTCGAGGGCGGGACCGTTCTCGGCCTCGAGCGCGGCGACCTCCTGTTCCCGCTCCTCGACATCCCCTCGTCGTGGGTCACGCTGGTCATGCCCAACTTCGGGATAAGTACTAAGGATGCGTATGGCTGGTGGGATGAAGCGGCCGGAAGGACAGGGGAGGCCCCACTGCGACGTTCTGTTCTGGATACGCGCGCGCACCCCCGGGCGCGCGCGTCAGCGCGTGGGGGTGGGGCCCCACGCGAGTTAGATAATGTTGGGGCAGCTGGAAGGAGCTGGTTGCCGGAGTGTGATCGAGTGAACGATTTACAGGCTGCGGTGGCTGAGCACCATCCAGAGATCACACAGATCGTCGAGGCCTTGCGGCGCCGTGGCGCTTCCCACGCCGCCATGTCGGGCAGTGGCTCGACCGTCTTCGGCCTGTTCAGCCGCCGGCCCGATGCCGAGCGGGCGGCGCGGGCTTTGAGGCGCGGTGACCGGACGGCGCTCGTCAGCCGCACGGTCGGTCGCGCTGAATACCGCCGACCGTAACGCCGACTACTTCAGCACGTCGGAAAGATTGTACGTGGCGACCTTGTTTTCCGACATGTGCGGGACGATCGCGATGTTGCGGTTCGCGACGAACGCAAGATCTGCAGTGCCCGGCATGAACTGCTTCAACATGCGGCTCTCGCCTGTGGCGCTCACCTGGAGCACCTGTCCCTTCGTCCAGTCGTGATGATGTAGCCGCCTCGACCGTCGAGCTCGAGGCCGTCGATGTTGGCGACCGGCTTGGGTGTAATGAGTGCCTTCTTCTTGGTCTTCAGGTCGAGCGCGAAGAGGCGCCCCGGCACCTTTGTGCTGAAGTCGGCTTCGGGTTTTCCCCAGCCGCCGACGATGAGCCGGTCGCCGTCGACGAGCAGCCCGTTCGGATATTCGACGTTGCCCTCGGCAAACACCGAGGCCTTCCCGTCCTTCACCGCGTAGATCTTGTTCCCCAGCATGTCCGACACGTACACCGTGCCATCGTCTCCGATGGCGACGTCGTTCAGAAACTGCGCGCCGGCGATCTTGACGAGCGACATGACGCCGCCGGTGGCGATGTCGATGCTCACCATCTCGTCGATGTCGGCCACCCAGAGCGTGCCGTCGTAG
The DNA here is from genome assembly GCA_041484265.1 of Vicinamibacteria bacterium. Classification (GTDB taxonomy): domain Bacteria; phylum Acidobacteriota; class Vicinamibacteria; order Vicinamibacterales; family CAVVIG01; genus 2-12-FULL-65-11. The sequence continues at coordinate 2,841 of JBGPHH010000132.1, read as the reverse complement.
CTGCGCAAACCTTTGGGCGCGTTGAGCTCTTTGACCCAGGCGGCCGACACCACTTTGCCGTCGCCCGACAGTTTCATGATGCGTCCGTTACCGTCCTTGTCGCCCGGCTGGCCGCCGATCATCGAGACGAAAATGAAGCCCGAGGCTGCATCGACGTACGCACTCTCCGGGGCGTCGACGCCTGCCGTGACTGTCCAGCCGGCCGTCAAGGGAGCAGGCCCTGCCGGAGCCGGGGCTGGCGGCGCAGCGGTCTGCTGATTCTGGGGCGACGAACCGCACGCGGACACGGCGATGCCGAACACAATGGCGAGCGACAGTCGGTTCACGTCAGGACCTCCATAAGGCAAAGTGACCCCAACGTTATACAACACCGAGGCCGTCTTGGGCCCGGATGCCGATCAGCGACGGGCCGACAGGGCTTTATTCATGAAGTCCCACACGCGCGTGTCGGCAGACGCCGCCGCGCTCGGCGACCACGCTCCCGCATCCTGGTGAGCCGCCGTAGAGCGGACCATCGACGGATCCATCGGCCCGCCCATCAGCCGTTCAAGGAGATTGACCCATCGAGTCGCGAGCTCCTGGGCTCTTGGACCGGCTGGATCTCCATCAAACGCCGCTTGAATCTCGACAACGAGGGCGGCCCACTGTCTACGGAGCTCGGCCAGGGCGTCGGGAGAGAGCGATTTCAGCCGCTCGATCTTCGCCTGTACTAACATGTCGTACTTCTTCTTCCATTCGTCGCTGTTGCTCTGCATCTCGATCACCTCGATGATTCGCCGGTACAGTTCGGCCGTCGGGCCCTGGCCGGCGTGAAGGACCCCTTCGACTTCGCGAATGGCATCGATCGCCTGATCGAGGAGGCGCCTCTTCTCCTCGAGTGTGAGCCGCTGTGCCTGGAGCGCCTGGGCCAGACCCTGAGGTGTGCCCGCGGTGAAGAATCGGATCTTCTTGAGCGGCACACCGATGAACTTGAGCGCGATGATTTGTTCCAGTCGTTCGAGGTCGCGCGTGGAATACGCGCGGTAGCCGGCATGCGTCCGCCTGGGCCTGAGCAGTCCGAGGCGGTCGTAATGGTGGAGCGCCCGGACGGTGACGCCGGCCAGCTCGGCAAATTCGCGGATTCGATACGTGCGGTCTTCGGCCGGGCGCATGAGCGGGAACCTTTCTGACCAGCAATCTTGTGCCATGACGTTGCGTCAGGGTCAATGCGTCCGTCGGCCGGCGACTTGCCGCCGCGAAAGGCCATCGTATAAACTTACCGTTTGCGCCACGAGGTTCGGGCCACTCCTGAGGTCACTTCAGTCGACAGTCCGATGATGTTGCTCCCTGCCACAGGCGGAGCGAGCGAATGATGGGGCGTGGCCAAGCGGTAAGGCGCGGGACTTTGGATCCCGTATTCGAAGGTTCGAATCCTTCCGCCCCAGCCAATTTACGAGGCGGCGGTCCGGGGGATAGGGGCCCCCGGAGTGACTAATCATGGGCGAGACCTTAATGGCGCCGGGTTTCGGCGAACTGAAAGTCTTCTCCGGGAGCGCGCACCCGGACTTGACGCGAGAGGTCGCCGCGTTTCTCGGCGTCCAGCCCGGCCTGGCGCGGCTGCGGCGGTTTCCCGACACGGAAGTCTCGTTCCAGATCGACGAGAACATCCGCGGGACCGACGTCTTCATCGTCCAGCCGACGTGCGCGAACGGCAGCTTGTCGGTCGATCAGAACCTGGTCGAGCTGCTGATCATGGTCGATGCGTTCCGCCGATCGTCGGCGGCGCGTATCACCGCCGTGCTGCCGTATTACGGCTACGCACGGCAGGATCGAAAAGACAAGCCGCGCGTGCCGATTTCGGCCAAGCTTGTCGCCAACGTGCTGAGCGCGGCGGGCACGCACCGTGTGCTGACGATGGATCTGCACAAGGCGCAGATTCAAGGGTTCTTTGACATCCCGGTGGACCATCTGTTCGCGGCGCCGGTGATCGTCGATTGTCTGGCGCGGCTCAACCTGCCGAACCTGACGATTGTGTCGCCGGACGCGGGAGGGGCCGAACGTGCGCGCGCGTACGCGAAGCGGCTCGATGCCGAGCTGGCGATTATCGACAAGCGCCGTAGTGACGATGGGACGGCGGAAGTGATGAACGTTGTCGGCGACGTCAAAGGGCGTACCTGTATCATCCAGGACGACCTCATCGACACGGCCGGCACGATCACCAAGGCGGCCGTCGCGCTCAAGGAAAATGGCGCCGCGCGCGTGCTGGCGTGCGCCGTGCACGGCGTGCTGTCCGGCCAGGCCATCGATCGGATCGAGAAGTCGCCGATCGACAAGTTGATCGTGACAAACACCGTGCCCTTGTCGCCGGCGGGGCAGGCCTGTGCCAAGATCGTCGTGCTCTCGGTGGCACGGCTGCTCGGCCAGGCGATCAAGAATATTCACGACGAGACGTCGGTCTCTTCGTTATTCGTGTAGGGGCTGGTGGTGGGTGAGCGTGGGCCCCGCTGTGACGTTCTGTTCTGGATACACGCGAGCGCGGCGGCGCGAGCGTGTAGGCGAGCGGGGGTGGGGCCCCGCGAGGAGTAATGGATGGAAGCGATGCTTGAAGCGACGGTGCGCGGGACGTTCGGGAAGAATGAAGCGCGGCGGACGCGCCGTGAGGGAAGAGTGCCGGCGGTGGTGTACGGCACGTCCGGCGAGAGCGCCAGCCGCGAGGCCACGCCGATTGCCGTGGATCCGCGTGCACTCTTGAAGATTCTCCACTCCGAGGCGGGCGCCAACACGCTCATCTCGTTGAAGCTGGCCGGGACGGGCGACACGCGCGTCCTCATCAAGGAATTCCAGCTCGACCCGGTGACGCAT
>JBGPHH010000131.1:0-11378 GCA_041484265.1 Vicinamibacteria bacterium | reverse complement strand
TCGCCCGCGCCGCCGACCAGTTCCAGCTGCGGATCGAGCGATCGCGGTCCGGCGGCCAACGCCGTAGCATGTGTCGCGCGAGCGGACACTGCACGTCGGGCGGGAGAGCGGGCAGCGCATCGATCAGCACGGGCACCGCGTCGGCGCTGAGCGACGTCGCGTACGCGACGTCGAACCGGACCGCTGCGTCGGCCGACGCCAACCGCGCCACGTTCGTGCGCGCGATGACCGCGTCCGGGTTGATGACGAACAGCAGCGCGAGCGTCGCGAGGCCGGATGCCAGCGTCCCAAACGCGAACAAGTCGCGGCGGCCGCGCAGCACGGTCGCGGCGAGCCAGAACAGCATCGCGCCGATCCAGACGAGCAGCACCATCGCGTAGAACCGCGACTCGGTGAGCCCATAGCTCGCGTGGTAGAGGCGCAGCCGCTCAAGCGCCGACGCAGCGATCGCGAGCACCAGCCCGATCTGCACGCCGGCGAGACCACGGAACACGAGGGCGTCGCGCCGGATGCGAGGGCCGAGGACCCAGTCGGCCGCGAGCAGGACCGGCACGACGAGGAAGACCGCGAAGACCAGCTCGAAGAAGCCACGCCTCGCGTACTCGGCGTACGTCAGATCGGGCGTCACCTGGACAAGTGCGTCGCCGCCGAAGAGATACCGGAACTGCACGATGACGAAGACCAGGAACAGCAGGTCGAGTGCCGTCAGCGCCGTCGCCACTTCGGTGATTCCGAGCGCCAGCCACTTCGGCGCCGGAATGCCTCGGCTGTCGATCGCCTGCCTGCGATCCGCGAACGACGGCAGCGCCGTGCCCGTCAGAAAGCCGCGCAGGTACCCCGTCGAGAGCCACGCAAGGATCGAGAACAGTACGATGTGACTCCCGATCTCCTCGAAGTCGAAACGAAGCACGTTCGCGACCAGCTTCGCGAACACGGCGTCGGCCGACATGAACAGCGCCCCAAACACCGCGACGAGCGGCGCGGCGATTGCGAGGCCGCGCGCGACGGCCGCGGCACGTCGCCACCCGGCCGCATGGCCGGTCTCGACACGCGGGACGGACCGCGTCGCATCCACTAGCGCAAGCGCCGCGGCCGTCCAGCCGTGCAGGGCGCCGAGCGCCAGGGCGCCGGCGTATCGAAGCACGCCCGCGTGACGCACCCAGGCTGCGGCGAGACGATGAGCCGCGAGCGCGAAGGCCAACGTCGCGCAGCCAAGCGCGAGCAGCTTCAGCGGCGGAGCGTCGCGCCACGCGAGTCCGGCCGCGAACACGACGCCGACGACCAGCCACGCGACGCGCTCGCCGTCCAATGCGAGAGCCGCCTGGCGGTGCAGCGTGAGCGCAGCGACCGCGACCGATGCGACCCACAGCGACAGGTTCAAACCCGGCGGGCCGGGGGCGCGCAGCAGCGCATCGCCCACCGCGCCGAGGACCACGCCCGCCGCGAGCAACGCCGCGACGGAGGCGGGTGGCACGCGATAGAAGCCAGCCGCCCCCGCGAGCGCCTGGCCAATGACGCCACTGTCGGAGGCAACCGCGTCGTCAGTCATACGGTAGACTTTACATTATAAAGTCCTCTGTGTAAACTCTTAACGATGCGCATCCTTCGAGCGGCCCACCTCGGCATGTGTTTCGGCGTGCGCGATGCCATCGCGCTCGCGCTCGAGCACGCCGACGCCGGCCCTCTCACAATCCTCGGCGACCTCGTCCACAACCCCACCGTCCTGAGCGCCCTCGAGGCGAAGGGCATTGCGGTCGCGCAGGATGTCGCCGACGTCAAGACGCCGACCCTGATGGTGACGGCGCACGGCACGTCCGAGCGCACCCTCGCGCGGACCCGCGCCCTGGGGCTGAGGGTGGTCGAAGCCACGTGCCCGCTCGTCCACGTCGCGCATCGAGCCGTCACGTCCCTCGCGCTCAGGGGCTACCACGTCGTCATCGTCGGCCAACGCGACCACGTGGAGGTGCGCGGCCTCACGGGCGATCTCGATCGCGATCGCTTCAATGTCGTGCTCGAAGACGATGATGTGCTCGCGCTCGAGGAGCATCCACGCTTCGGCGTTGCGGCCCAGACGACGCAGCCGGTAGGGAAGGTGCGGCGTCTGGTCGCCCTGATCCGGCGCCGATTCCCGCAATCGGACGTGTGCGTCATCGATACGGTCTGCAAGCCCACCAAGGAACGGCAGTCCGCGGCAGTCGAGATGGCACGCCAGGCCGACGTCGTCATCGTGGTCGGCGGCCGGTCGAGCAACAACACGTGCGAGCTGGTAATGGCCTGTGCGCGCTACTGCGCCCGCGTGCATCACGTGCAGACCGACGCAGACGTCCGCCCCGAATGGTTCGATGCCGCGAAGGTCGTGGGCCTAGCGGCCGGCACCTCGACGCCGGACGACGTCATCGACCGCGTCGAAGCGCGCATCCGCCTTTGCGCCTTCGGCGCTTCGGCGGACAGGTCCGCGGGGCAAGTTCGATGACCACCAACCTCTCGGAGCGTACGCGCTGGGCGATCGTCATGGCCTTCGCGATCGCAATGGCCTGGGTCGAAGCTGCCAGCGTGTTTTACATCCGCGCGCTCGTCGGTCGGATTGAGCCGTATCAGGCGGACCCGCTGCCCCTGGAAGCGATGAACGGAGCGCTGGGCAACGTCGAATTGTGGCGCGAGGCCGCCACGCTTGTCATGATCGCCACGCTGGGAGTGCTCGCGGGGCGCACGTGGCGCCGTCGCGCCGGTTACGCGGCGCTTGCGTTCGGTGCCTGGGACATCTTTTATTACGTCTTCCTTCGCCTCATCTCGGGCTGGCCGAGGACGCTGCTCGACTGGGACATCCTGTTCCTGCTGCCGCTTCCATGGTGGGGGCCTGTGCTCGCGCCCGTCAGCATCGCGCTCGTGATGATCCTGTGGGGGACACTCGCGACGCAGTCGGGTGATGGTGCGGAGACCGTCCTCTGGCCCCCCCGGGCCCGCTGGACATTCTTTACAGGGGCGCTTGCCTGCGTCGGGATCGCGCTGGCGCTCGCCGTCTTCATGATCGACGCCTGGCGGGCGCTGCCGGATGGCCGTGACGCGGTCCTGCAGGTGCTGCCGACGACGTTCAACTGGCCGCTGTTCTGGGTGGCCTTGCTGCTGATGGCGTCACCGGCACTTCATCAGGTTGCCTTCTTACCCACGAAGAAGTCTGTATTCCGGCGGCTCTGACTCTCTCACCGCCGGATCTTTCTGTTCAACGTCAGGGTCCTCCCAGATCTCTCCGGTCAGACCCTGACCGTTGTTCGGCGAATCGTTACGGTGTCCGCGAGGCCGCGTACGCGGCGATGTTGAGCATGTCCTCTTCGGTCAGCTTGTCGGCCACCGGCTTCATCAGATCGATCCAGGAGCCGTGGCGCGTCCCGGCCTTCATGTCGTAGAGCTGCCGTACGAGATAGCTCGGCGATTTGCCGGCGAGACCGGGCACTGGTCCGATGCCCTTCAACTCCTCGCCGTGGCAAACGAGGCACGAAGTGGTCTTGCCGTTGGCGCCGCTCATCACGACCTGCAGGCCCTTCTTCAGGCTGCCGGTCGGCACATAGGCGATGAATCCCGAGCGCGGGTTGCGCAGCGTTTCCGTCGCTTCGGTGTTCTCCGGAACCTCGATGATCCGGTTGCCGATCGGCTCGGTGCCCGGCTCGTCGAGCGCGAGGAACATGCCGCCCGCGATGCGCGTCTTCGGGACCGTGTCGCTCTCCTTCACCGTGATCCACGGCTTGTCGAATCTGATCTGCGTGAAGTAGTCGGCCGCTGCCTTGATCTCGGCGTCGGTCATCGCCTTGGCGATCGTGATCATGATGTTGGTGTTGTTCTTCCGGTAGTCGGCGCTCGTCCGTTTGTCGTTCTTGAAGTCGACAAGCTGCTGCGTGATGTACACGGCCGGCAGCCCAGCCGGGCCGGCATTTTCCGGCCGTCCCTTGCCGTTCGGATAATGGCAGAGGCTGCAGGCGCGCGCGTCCGGCATCTTCCCGGTGGCGACGATCTCAGGCATGGTTGGATGATCGTTTGGAAACCAATCAGCCGGGCCGAACGCGTTGGCGATTTGCGCGCGCGTGAACTGCAGCGTGCTGCCGGGTACGCTCCTGAGCGTGTTGTCGACCGGCGCTGCTGCCCCGCCGCGTCCGCCGGGTGCCGCTGGTGGCGGCGGTGGCCCGGGAGGCACAGGAGTGGTGAACCCGTATGCCCACGGCGGCGGGGCTGCCGCTGCCGTCTGCGCATGGCCGCGCGCCACGAACGCCGTTGCGGCCACGCACGCGAGCACGAGGATGATGCGAACCGATTTCATAAGTCGCCTCCGGCGCGTATTCTACACTGACCCTGTGCGAAGATCGGCCGCCCTGGGCCGTGTCGAGAATTGAATCAGCCGTGCTCTGTTTCGTGCGACCGAGCCTGCCCGTGAACCGGCCAACCAAGAGCGCCCGCCTGTAAAACCAGTGTCTGCCGGGCAACACCCAGCAGTTTCGTGTAAGTCGCGGCAGGGGACGAACTTGGTCTGCCCCTGGCACGGCGCCTGCTTAGTTGTGCGTTACGAGTGGGACGAAACCGCCCACTGATTCTGCGGACAGGGCTAACAGCCTAAGCCCCTGAGCCTCTATCGCTTAGTCGCAGGAAGCCGGCTTGGCTCGGGGGTTGACAATAGTCCACGGGAACGCCAAAAAGCGGGCTCAATTCGCTCAATTGCTTGGGATATGATTGCCGATTCAAAGAGCCAGATGAACGTGCTGAGACACTCCGTAGTGGCGGCAGCAATTCTCGTGGGCGGAGCCGTGTGGACCATCGCGCCAGCGGTGCGCGTCCAGGCTCAAGCACCCGCAGCCGCTGCGACCTCGGCGCGAGGCGACGCATCGTCGCCCTCGACACTCTTGAAGCAGGCGCGTGACGCCGAAGCGGCCTATCAATTCGACGTCGCGCTCGATCGTCTCTACACGCTGCAGCTCGAGCAGCCTCGCAGTTCCGACGCTCTATCGGGCCGACTGCTGCTCGCGCGGTTGTTGACGCTCGTCAACGACCTGCCGGCCGCGATCCTCCAGGCGCAGGCGCTCAGCGACGAACCGTCGGCCACGGCGCCCCAGCGCGCCCAGGCCCTCGATCTGGCCACTGCCGCGGGCCGTCGCCTGCGCAGCGTCGGCGTTCAATACAAGGCCACCGAGAACGCCGCAAGTAAGGGCCTCGTCGAGCTCAAGGAACCGACGGCGATTATGCCCGAGCAGGGCGGGTCGTTTCTCATCGTCGATCGGGGTGGCAAGAAGGTCATGCGGGTGGCGGACGACACGGTCAGTGCGGTGATGGCTGCGCAGCCGGAGCCGACCGCCGCGGTCCAGTTGCCTGACGGTACGCTTCTCGTCGGCGTGAAGCCGGAGAAGGGCAAGAACGGCAGCATCATTACTCAGCCTGCGGGGAAGCCCGTTCCGGTGACCTTCACTGAGGGCGGCAAGATGAAGCCGCTCACGAAGGTGCTGGCGATGGCGGCCGACTCCTCGGGTGATGTCTTCATCGTGGCCGAGGACTACAACAAGGGGCTGCTGCGCTGTAAGGCTGGCGCGGCGGACTGCGCGCCGTGGGGCCCGCCAGGGGAGTTGAAGACGGTCAAGGTCGGCGCGTCCGACTTCGTGTATACGCTCGACACCGACGGGAAGATTATCCGGGTCATGGACAACAGCGGCAAAGCGATGGCCGCGCTCAACCAGACCCTGGACGCCAAAGCGTACTCGGCAACCATCCCCAACGCAGCCGGCACGACGTACGAGCTCAAGAAGATCGTCGATATTGCGATCGATCAGACCTATACGCTCTATCTGCTCGACGCCCAGCAGCACAAAGTCGTGGTCGTTCCATTGCGCCTCGACGCCGGCAGGCTCACGGCCGAGGTGAGGGGCGAGGTCAATATTTCCACCGATGCATCCACGCCGTTCGGCATCAAGAATCCGTCGGCGATCGCGGTCACGCCATCTGGCGCGCTGATCGTGGCCGGCGAATCGACAAGGCTCGTGAGGTTCCGATGATTGGCACATTACTGTTCGTCACGGCCCTCCTGCAGGGCGCCGCGCCGCAGGTGCCAGCCACTGAGGCGCCGGCGGGCCAGGCGCCGTCTACGCAGGCGCCACCTGCTGCCCAGGCTCCGGCTCCGGCGCCCATCCCTCCGTCGGCCGGCACGATTCAGGTCGTGGCCGGCGTGTACAACCTGGGTCAGTTCCAGAGCGAGCTGAAGCGCGCCGTCGCCTTGATCGAGATGGGCTCGGAATCGGAAGGGCTCGACGCGCTGGACAAGCTGGCGACGCTGTCGGGTGACGTGCGTCGTGTCCGTAACCTCAGGGATGACGAGCGTCCCGATCACAGTCAGTTGTTCGTGGAGCGCGCAAAAGGCTATCTGTCGGCTGGCAGCGACAAGGTCGAAGACAGTCTTCGCGAGCTGCTGCGAGTGGATCCGGCCTTCAAGGGGACTCTCTCGCCGCGTTTGCAGACGCTTGTGGACGCGTTGATTTCGCGCGAGACCGGAACCCTCGAGATTTCGAGTCCGGTCATCGGCGCCAGTCTCCGCGTCAATGGCGCCCTGGTCGGGCTCACGGGCGAGCTCAAGACCGAGGTGCGCCTGCTCAAGGGCGAATGGGAAGTTCGGGCGCAGAAGGCCGGCTTTCCCAAGGACGGCGTGATCAAGGTCGTCGTGGTCGCCACCACGACCAAAGAGATCAAAGACATTGCGCCGCGCCAGGTCATCCCGCCGGTCGTGCTGCTGTCCGAGCGCGACGACATCAATATCACGATAGCCGGCAGCAGCGACCCCTTGAAGTTCGCCAGGCTGGCGGCTCTGCGCGCGCAGTTGCCCGCCGCGGCGAGTCAGGAACTGGACCGGAGGATTGCCGCGAGCGGCCTCGATGCGAATTCGGTCGCCGGATTTGTGGTCCCGGATAAAGACATCGAAGTCGGCAAGAATATCAGTCTGGCTTTCGAGGGCGAGTGCCTGGTGAAGTTGGAGCGCACGATCTCGATCACCGAGGAGATTGTGAAGGCGAATGAGGCGGCCCCGCTGTTGTGGCTGGGCAACGACAACCTCGTGCGCCCGCAGCAGGATATCGGCACCTTGCGCATCAGTTCGACGCCATCTGGCGCACAGGTCTTCCTCAAGAACCAGCCCGTCGGCACAACCCCGCTTGAGCTGTCCCGCTGTTCGGGGCTGTATGACGTACGCGTCCGCCATGCCAGAGTCGGATCGTTCACGACCGCGGCCACGGTGAAGCGCGGCCAGACCGTGCCCATCGACGTTCCGCTCAAGCCCGGCATCGCGTTCCTTGGCGCCGTCGACGCGACGCAGACGCCTGCCCGATACGCGCAGGATCTGAAGGATCAAATTGTTCAGCGGGCCACCGCCACGCTCTCGACGTTCCGCGCGGCCGATCAGCTGACCTTGCCGCCCGAAGTGGAGCGGTGGACCGGTCAATCGGCCGTGGCGCTCGTCGCCGCGATCGACAGCAACGACGCGGCCCAAATTTCAAGGTTGTTGAACGTCGCGAACGCGAACTACGAGGCACCGCTGATGGTCGTTGGCGTGCGCCGCGCCACCGACAACGTCCAGATCCTCTTCCTGTGGAGCGAGCATCCGGGCGTGGACCGCGTGCGCTCATCGGGCCTGGACGTGGACCTTGAGCGAATCTTCAAAGCCGTCGACGCGCCGACCGGCAACATCGATAGCAGCGATCTGGTCTACCAGAACGACATCGGGATCCGGTTCGCCGACACCGCCCTGCCTGGGGCGCCGCTGCTCATCGTCAGAGTCGACGACCCCGGCGGCCAGCTCAAGGTTGGCGACGTGATCGAGGCGGTTGAGGGCATGCCCGCGACGGCGCAGGGCCTGGCCGACCGCGTGAGGCGGAGCAAGGCGGGCGACAAGATCACGCTGCGTGTGGGGAGCATGACGAGTGTGCCCCAGCCGCGCGAGGTGACGGTCGGACGCAAGCCGCGCCGCGCGCCGGTGTTCGATCCGAATCTGCAGGGGAATGTCATCATCGCGAAGCTGAGCGCGACGGCCCTCGCACCGCCTCCGGGCGCCGATCCGCAGCTCTTCAACTTCAGCCTCGCGGCGGCCTACCTGCGCTTTGGCGATTACAAAGCGGCGAGCGATCTGCTCGAAAAGATTGGGAACGTGCCTGCGGGCGCCGGCGTCGGCCGTGGCCCGGCCTTGTATTTGAAAGCGCGAGCGCTCGAGGCGCAGGGCCAAAAGGACCTGGCGCTCACCGCGCTGAAGGAAGCCGCCGGTTTCAAGGACCAGATCTTCGCCGACGATGGCGCTGGCGTCGGCACGATTGCCGACCGGCACGCGGCGAGCCTCAGCAAGACCCCGTAAGAGACCGAGCGTCCCGACTGACGAAGCGATCAATGGCAGAGGAACAGACCCCGGGCGTGAAGACGGTGGGCCGCTACCAGATCCTCGAGGAGCTGGGGCGCGGCGCCATGGCCGTCGTTTACAAGGGGAAAGATCCAGTCATCGGCCGCACGGTCGCGCTCAAGACCCTGCTGTTCCGTGAAGACAATAAGGAGATGCGCGACCTCCGACAGGCCCTCTACCGCGACGCGTGCGCCGCCGGCACGCTCGCCCATCCCAATATCGTCACCATCTACGACGTCATCGAAGAAGCCGGCATGACGGCCGTCGCGATGGAGTTCATCGAAGGGCGAACGCTCGACGCCATCATCAAGGAGAAGGCGCCGCTGCCACTCGACGTGGCGCTCGGCCTGTTCGACCAGATCGCCGCCGGCCTCGACTACGCGCACACCAAAGGCATCATCCACAGAGACGTCAAGCCCGCGAACATCATGCTGACGACCGACGGCCGCGTGAAAGTCACCGACTTCGGCGTGGCGCGCGTCACGTCCGCCGGAGCGACGATGACCGCCACGGTCGTGGGGTCGCCCAGTTACATGTCGCCCGAGCAGATCCGCGGCGGCAAGCTCGACGGCCGCTCCGATTTGTTCTCAGCGGCGACCGTCCTGTACGAGATGCTGACCAAGGAGCGGCCCTTCCCGGGGGACGACATTGCCACCACGCTCTACCGCATCGTGCACGAGCTGCCGACGCCGCCGGCCGAGTTCAATCCGGCGATTGGTCCGGAGCTGACGCGCGTGTTCGAGCGCGCGATGGCGAAAGACCCGAACGAGCGCTACCCGACCGGTGCGGAACTGGCCAAGGCCATGCGGTACGCCGGCGGTCCGGCGTCGGGGAAGTCGACCGCGAAGATTTCGCCGATGGCGGCCGGGGCTACGATGAAGATTGCGGCCGGGGCACCGGTGGCCCGGGTGGAGCATGCCGCGGCGCCTGCGTCTGTTCCGGCACCAAGTCAAGACAAGTCGGTCGCACTCATCGCGGCCGTTGGCGTGGCGGCTGTTCTGCTGCTCGGCGTTGGCGGCTACATGCTCTTCGGCCGCAATGCGACACAGCCCAACCGTGGGACGACCCAGCCTGTGCCGGGCACCGTCTCCGCCCAGAACAACACGACTACTCCTGGGCCCGCATCGACTGCGCCCGCAGCGCCGACTGCCCCCGCAGAGCCAGTCGCAACGAATCCCCCAGTGGCGACTCAAACGCCTCCACGTCGTGGAGCTGCAGCCAATACGCAGACGTCCGCTGGCGGCCGCGGGGCTCGCAGCGGCGCGGCTACCCAAGCGGCGCCACAAGTGCAGGCCCAGGCGGCGGCGCCGGCTCCAACTCCAAGTGTGACTCCCGCGGCGCCCACGCCAACTCCTCCAGCGCCCACGGCAGCGGCTCCTCCCGCCGAGCCGGTCGCGCCCGCAGTGGCGACGGTGAGCGTCAGCTTCGACGTTCGAGGCGACTTCTATTCAGGTATGCAGGTGACGGTCGATGGCCGGCGCGTGCAGGGCGACTGGCCCGTGACGGAGCCCCTTCGCGTCGGCAGCCACACCATCGTGTACAGCTGGACGTCTGGTCCCCGGCAGGGAACCAGCATCACGGAAACGGTCACGCTGACGACCGGCCCCCGCAACGGTTACCGCATCGAGGCGAACCCCGCCAACTCCACGATTCGCCTTGTCGAGCGGAATTAATCTCTTAGGTCCGGCTAACGCCGGACGCTACATCACTGCGCAGTCTTAACGGTGGGGAACCATTTGTCGTGGATCTCGATGAACTGCTTCTCGACAGCGTCGAAGATGTCGACCGCTTCCGGGTCGAACTGCGCGCCGCGATCCTTGCGCACCCGTTTGGCGGCTTCTTCGACCGGCAGCGCGTTGCGGTAGGGACGCGCCGACGTCATCGCGTCGTAGCTGTCGGCCACGCCCATCAGCCGCGCGTGCTGATGGATGTCGGTTCCCGCGAGCTTGTCGGGATAGCCGCGGCCGTCGTAGCGCTCGTGGTGGCCGCGCACGCTCGGCAGCGAATCCTTCAGGAATTCGAGATTCTGGAGCATGCCGTACCCGATCGTGACGTGGGATTCCATGACCACGCGCTCGGTCGGATCGAGGGGGCCCGGCTTGAGCAGAATCGCATCGGGCACGCCCACCTTGCCGACGTCGTGGAGCATCCCGCCTCGCCGGACGATTTCGAGCTGGTCGGCCGGCAGGCCAAGGGTGCTGGCCAGGACCAGCGTGTAGGCCGTCACGCGCTCGGAATGGCCGGCGGTGTACTTGTCGCGTGCGTCCACAAATTTCGCGAACGCCTCGAGGCTGTCGCGGAAGTATTTCTCCCGGTCCTCGTAGAGCTTTGCGGTTTCGAGCACCATCGCGACCTGCGATCCGAAGGCCGACGCGTACTGGACCTGCTCGGGTGTGAAGCCTTGGGTCGCGAGCTGATCGGCGTACAGGGCGCCAATGGGGCCGGCGCGGCCGAAGAGCGGCACGCACAGTACCGAGCGGACGCCAGCCATCTGCAGGCTGGCCGACTGTTGAAGCCGCGAGTCGATGCGCGCGTCGTACACGACTAGTACTTCTTTTGCCGCGAGTGCCTCGCGCACGGCCGTGCCGCTCGCAAATTCCGATACCGATGAGACCGCCCGCGAGGGCCGGACGGCGCGCGGTGTCAATTCACCGGTCTCCGCGTTCACCAGCAGAATCGCCGACCGGTCCGGTTTGAGAATCGCCTGCAGCCGCTCGAGGATGCGATCGAGCAGGCCCTCGATGTCGCTGAACGCCATCAGCTCGCGACTCGTGGCCAGCAGGCCCTCGAGCGCGGCGCGGTCAATAGCTTTCGACGCCTGCTCGCTGATCGGCATGCGCAGCACGGTCTGGTCGGACGAGCGTACGTCCTCCCCGGTTTGTTCCTTCTCGAGTTCGTACTCGACCGAGCCAAAACGCACGCGGTCGCCCGAGGATAGCGACCCGCCCTTGCGCTGGGAGTTGTTGATGAAGAT
>JBGPHH010000130.1:0-11427 GCA_041484265.1 Vicinamibacteria bacterium | reverse complement strand
GCTGTCGCCATCGCTGTACGCCGACGGCTGATGGACAATCTCGATCGCCTCGCCGTTGAAGCGGAACTTGCGCTCCCGCTCCAGGTAGGCATCGGTCGGCCACGCGTCGACGGGATAGTTCGCCTTGCTCATTTGAATGAGCACGGCTTCGCGCGCGATGATTTCAGGGCCCGGGACTCGCGCAGCGTTCACGTCGGCACCCGCCGACTGGCCGAACGCGGCGTTGTTGCCAATGCGGGTTGGCCCGGCCGACGTATTGATGACGTAGCGCAGTGGCCGCGGCGTCACCTGACGAATCGCCGCCTTCACGGCGTCACTCGTGCCGCTCTTGCCGGTATCGACGAGCAGCGCGCCCTCTTCACCGACCTGCAGCGCCAGATTGCCGTCGGGGGTGACGAGCATCCAGATCTTCCCTTGCACGTGCACGGCCTCGACGCCGCGCGGACCTGCGCCCGCCTGCGCGCCGACGAGCGGCCGCGCCTCGACAACACACCATGCGAGCACACCCAGCACGCACGCGGCCGCCACCTTACTTTCCACTGGATCCTGCCTTCGGCGCGGGTGCCGCAGACTTTCCGATCGGATTCTGATCGCGCCAGGCCTTGATCGTGTCGATGAACTCGGGATAGGCGGACGCCGCAAACCCGAGCGTCGCCTCGACGGGGATGTGGAGCGCGGCGGCGCGTTCGCCGACGCTCGGGTTCTGGCCGGGCAGCCAGTGGGGCACCGGGTGCGGATCGGAGAAGACCACCGTCGTGTGCCCGTAGCACGTGCCGGGATTGTCGGCGCTCTCGAACGTCGCGGTCGGAATTCTCGGCGTCAGTGTGTAGTCCGTGCTCTTGATATACGGCTCGGTGAAGTACAGCGGGTCGTCCACGAACACGGTGACGGTCAGCACATCGCCATGTCGTGCGAAGTACGTCAGGAGCGTCGCCTGATCGCTGACCGGCGCGCCGTTGCGGCGCACCCACCCCTTCTTGAGATGCGTCGTCTTGGCGACAAGCGTATTGCCGTGCCACTCGCCCGTGGTGAATCCTGCCCACGTGTGGAGCGCATACTCGGGCGGGTGCGGCCGGCCGTCCATCCAGATCTCGCGCGGCAGCCTCCGGTAGGTTCCCTCAACGTGGTAGGCGACCAATCGCCCCGCCTCATTCAACACCGCAGTGATGGTCGGAGAGCCGACGCCCCAATACGCATACGCCGCGTGGTGAGGCTGGCACTGATGCTCCGGCACTTCCCACAGCGAATCGTCGTGCGCCATCGCCCGTGCGCGGCCGGCTTCGTTCAGCGGGATGCCGATGAAATCGACAGCCGTCGGTCCGCCTCGACCGGCGCCGCCGCCGCAGCAGCGTTCCCACATGTCTTCGTACTGTCCGCCCCGAAACGACGCGGTCATGCCGGGCCGGACATCGACCAGCGTGTCGATGCCATTGCCCGGCTGCTGCCAGACACCGGTGATGTCCACCTGAGCCGCTGCGGGTGCGGCGCATAACAGGAGCGTCCCGCATGCGGCGATGCCCGCTCGTAGCCGCACTAAAAAGCTGCGCATTTCTGCCCTCTCGTTCTCGGGAGCCTGGTCTCCCACCCTGTGCGTGAAGATCAGTTGGCGCAGTTGGTGGAAACGGCCTGCAAAGACAGCACGTCGAGTCTGGCGTCGTCTGACACCTTACTAAAAAGTCCCCGCGCCTCGACCCGTCGACCCATCGACGCCTCGGGATTGAAATGGCCGGCTCCAATCAGTCGGACTTGAGCCGAGCCGAGCGGGCGGCCGGCCGCATCCTTGATCGACGCGACGCTTGATGTCTCCTCACGCGTCATCTGCGGAGGCGTGGCACTCGTGAGCACCCAGCCGCTGTCGGGGCTCCGCGTCAGGCACCCAACGACCTGCACGAGCGCGAAGTTCGGGATCTCGCTGGCGGTGCCGACTGGCCGGACGATGCGGATCTCCTCCAGGCCGGCCGCGGTGAGGTCCACTGTGCCGGCCGGGAAGGCGTTCTTGGACAGGAGGAACGACAGCAGGTCCGTGTAGTCGTCGTCGCGGAGCGAACCGGGTGAGTCGTATGGCATCGTCCGCTGGATCTTGCTGAGAAGGCTCGAGAGTGGCGCTCGCTCCCAGTCGACCCAGAAGTTCGTGTCCTTCAGGGCCGGCCCTCCTCCAGCGCCCTTGCCCCCGAGCAGATCCAAGGCGTGGCAGCGGGTGCAGAAGGCTTCGTACGCCTTCTGTCCGCGCTGCGCCTGCGCGGCTGAGTAGACGCCCGTCCAGATCTTCGCGTCATCAATCTGGGCCGCTTGGGTCTGGGCGAGCACGGCAGAGAACATTGCCGGTCCACCGATCAGGGCCGCGACGACGAGCGCGTGACGGATTCGGGCCACTACCGCTGCGCCATCGTCTTGGCGACGACGCCGCCAAGCTCACGGAATAGACCGGCGGCAGCCACGTTCTTCGTGTCGATCGCCACATCGAGCGGCGTCCGGCCCGCCTTGTCTTTGACGTCCAGCCGTGCGCCCTTCGACTTCAACAATCGGATCAAGCCGAGCGACTCGACGGTGTTCGGCCCTTCCTCCTGGCCGCCCCGGCCGCGCATCGCCACCGCGTGCATGACCGTCTGCCCGAGATCGTTGTACGAATTGATGTCAAGCCCGGCATCGAGGAGCAGCTTGACGGTGTCGATCGCGTCCTGTTCCGGACCGATTCCTCCAAGACGCCGCCAGTTGAGCCCGACCGCCACGTGGAGCAGGTTCGAGTGTTGGGCGTTGCGGATGAACGGGTCGGCGCCAGCCGCCAACAGCACCTTGGTCAGCGTCACGTCAGATGTCGAGACCGCCTTCATCAGCGGCGTGGCTCCGGCGATGAGGTTCGGGTTGCCTGCAGTGTCGTATTTCGCAGGCTTGACGCGATCGGTCAGCCGCGCGTTCGGGTTCGCGCCGTGGGCCAGGAGAAACTTCACGAGGTCGACCGCGTCCATCGTTCCGCTCGGCTTGGCGGGCGCCCGATTGAACGAGTACTCGAACGAGTTCATGTCGACGGCGGTAAAGAGCGGCGTGCGGCCACTCGAATCCGTCACGTCGATGCCGGCGCCCTTCTCGACGAGCAGTGCCGCCGTGTTGTAGTGGCCGTTCAAGATCGCGAAGATGAGCGCCGTGAAGCCATCGGGATCCTTCTGATTGAGATCGACACCGGCTCGCGCGAGCGCGGCAATCGCATCGCTCGATCCCTGCCGGGCCGCGAAGAGCAGCGCCGTCATCCCACCCTTGGGGAACGTCGAATGGATGCCCTGCTGCCCCACGTCCGGCGCCGTCTTCCGCAGCGGCGGCATACCGTCCAGCACCTTCGAGCGCAGGTTCGGATCGGCCCCCGCCTCGACCAGGACGGTGACCACATCGCCGTGATCTTCAGCCGCCGCCCACATGAGGGCGGTCTGGCCCTGCCATGTTTCGGCCGCGTTCAGCTTGGCGCCGCGAGCGACGAGCGCCTTCACCACAGCCGCATGGCCAGACCGGGCGGCGGTCATCAGGACGGTCTCGCCCTCGGGCAGCGCCGCGTTCGGGTTGGCACCGGCGCGCAGGAGGATTTCCGCCACCGCCTCGTTGCCGTTGGTGGCGGCGAGCGCCAGCGGCGTGACGCCATACCGGTTCGCGGTGTTGACATTGGCGTGGTTGCGAACGAGCAGATCGACCATCTTCTGATCGTTGTTCTCCACCGCCCAGTGCAACGCCGTGGTCCCATCGACCTCCGGTGCGTTGACGTCGGCGCGCTGCTGAATCAGCGCGAGCACCGCGCGCTGGTCCTGCGCCTTCACCGCGTCAACGAGCGGCGGGCGCGCCGCCCACGCCGCGGTCGCGCCAAGAGCCGTCATGGCCGTCACCGCTGCCAGGGTCCAAACCGCCACATGCTTCCGCATCGTGTGCTCCCTCACTCTGGTTGACGTGATCGGCTTTAGAGATCGAGCACGCCGTTCGAATCCCCGAAGCTCTGGATGTCGAGGCCGAACTTGTGCGCGTAGGCCATATGCAGGTTCGCCAATGGCGTCGAAATCGGATGCGCCAGATGGCGGTTGCCCTTGACGGTGCCGGCGCCGCCGCCGACCACCACGATCGGCAGATCGTGGTGCGAGTGCGCGTTCGAGTCGCTCATGCCGCTGCCGTACTGCAGGATGACGTGATCGAGCAGCGTGCCATCGCCATCGGGTGTGTCCTGCAGCTTACCTACGAACTTCGCGAACAGACTGTAGTGATAGGTCTGCAGACGCGCGTTGGCCGCGAGCAGCAGCGGCTCGTTCCGGTGGTGCGACATGGCATGGTGCGGGTCGAGGCAGCCAATCTCCGGGTAGATCCTCTGGCTCAGCTCCCGCGCCATCTGGAACGTGCAGACCCGGGTCATGTCCGTCTGGAAGGCCGCGTGCATCATGTCGAACATCAGGCCTGCGTGCTCGCCGAAGTCGGCCGGCACGCCGACCGGCGCGTCGAGGTGCACCTGCGTGTCGCTCGACCTCTCGGCACGTTCGAGGCGCCGTTCGATTTCGCGGACGTTCGTCAGATAGGTGTCGAGCTTTTCCTTGTCGCGGCCGCCAAGGCTACTCTGGAGCCGAGTCGCTTCAGGAATGATGGAATCGAGAATGCTCCGACCCACGCGCATCCGCTCGAGCCGCTGCTCCGCCGTGCCGGCGCCGCCGAACAGGCGCTCGAACACCGCTCGGGGATTGACCTCCATCGGCAGCGGCGTCGTCGGGTCGGCCCATGAGATCGTGTTCAAGTACGCGCAGGCCCACCCGTTGTCGCAGGCGCCGACGTAGCCGCTGAAATCCTCGGTTGCCATCTCGAGCGACGGGAACGTGGTCGTCTGCCCGATGTGCTTGGCGAGCACCTGGTCGAACGACACACCGGCCCGCACGTCGGTCATTTCGGTCTTGCGACCGGCGACGCCGGTCAGGAAGACAATCGGCCCCGGCGCGTGGCCGGCGTCGGCGCTGGTCTGCCCCGTGCCGCTGATGACCACCACATGGTCGCGGAACGGCTCGAGTGGCTTGAGGATGGGCGAGAAGTCGAAGTTTGCGCCGGCAGCGGCGGGGATCCACTGATCCTTCACTGCGCCCTGCGGCACCATGACCGCGCCAAAGCGCAGCGTCGGCTTGGCGGGCGTCTGGGCGAGGGCTGTGGCCGCGGGCACCATCGCATCGAGCAGCGGGAGCGCGAGAGACACACCGACGCCTCGCAGAAATGTCCGCCTGGGCAGTGAGAGTTTGCTGATAAACATGACGCGCGTCTCCTCCAAAGCCTCGTTGACGACTTCGACCTAGTTACCTGCGACCGTCCCCCGCGCCACGCGCCCGTCGGCGGGCTGTGTCCCGTTTGACGTCATGACGAAGGGCGTGCTGTGAATGACGCCGACGACGAGTGCAGAAAATTTGTAGTTACTCTTGGCCGCGTCCCGAACAATCGCTCTCACGGTTGGCATGTCGTAATACTCCAGTGGCCGCCCCAGAGCATACGTCATCAGCTTTTCGGTGACCGTCTGCACGAAGAGATCCGGACGACGAAGCAGAGCTTGACGCAGGCCCGCCGGCCCGTCAACGGCCGTTCCGTCGATCAGTTGCACGTTGGCGTCGATGAGCGTGCCGGCGTCCTTCAGACGCCATCCGCCCACTGCATCGAAGTTATCGAGCGCCAGGCCGAGCGGATCCATCAGTCTGTGGCACCCCGCGCACGCCGGATTCGCGCGGTGCTGCTCCATCTGCGCCCGCATCGTCAGCGGCTTCGCCCGGTCCTTGTTGTCGGCAAGCGCCGGCACGTTCGGAGGGGGCGAGGGCGGCGGCGTGCCGATGAGATTCTCGAGAATCCATTTGCCGCGCCGCACGGGAGACGTCCGGTTGGCGTTCGACGTCACCGTCAGGATGCTGCCGTGCCCCAGCAGGCCGCGCCGGTTCTCGTCGGTCACCGCCACGCGGCGGAACTGACTGCCATAGACGTTTGGGATGCCGTAGTGCCGCGCCACGCGTTCGTTCACGAACGTGTAGTCGGCTGTCAGCAGTTCGAGGACGCTACTGTCGTCGTGCAGGACGCTCTTGAAGAGCAGTTCCGTTTCCCGCTTGAAGCCCTGGCGCAGATCGTCGTCCCAATCCGGGTACTCGTCGATAATCGGCAGGAAGTTCTTCAGGTTCCTCAGGTACAGCCACTGACCGGCGAAGTTCGTCGTCAGCGCTTCCGAGCGCGGGTCCGCAATCATTCGGCGCACCTGTCGATCGAGCACCAGCCGGTCCTTCAAGCGTCCCCGCACCGCGTCCTGCAGGAGGGCATCGTCGGGGATGCTGCTCCAAAGAAAGAACGATAGTCGCGAGGCGAGCTCCACATCCGTCAACCGAGCCGACGATGCGCCGGCCTTGAGCGGCACGCCGCGCTCCGACCGGAAGAGAAACTGTGGACTCGTCAGGAGCCGCAGCACGGCGCGCTCGATGCCGAGATCGAACGAGCCCTCGCGACGGCCGGCTCGATAGAACTCGACAATCGGCTGGAGGTCGACCTCGCCCACGGGCCGACGATAGGCGCGCTCGGCAAGCCGGGCGATGATGCGTCTCGCGCAAGGTTCCTCGTCTCCGGCCGAGACCGGCCGGCAGACGAATACCATCCGGCGGCTCGGTGTGTCGCCCGGCCCGGTCGGATCGAACGGGCCCGTGATCATCACCTTGTCGACGCGCGGCACGCCATGTGTATCGACCGCGTCGGCGGGCGACAGGAGCGGCCTCAATTTCTGCGGGTCGAGCGCGTTGGTCTTGGCCGCAAATGTCACACCGATTTCGCGGGGGCCCGCTTTGACCGGCACGCGGACCTGCAGTGTCGCATCGAATTCCGCGGTGGTTTTCGTGTTCAACCGATCGTCGAACGACGTGGTGAAATGTTCCGGCGTCCCGATCGTCACCGCGTGAACGCGTTCGCCGTCGACGAGGATCTCGAGCTGATGCGGCGCTTCGAGTCCGCGGACCCGTCCGGCGTTGTTGCGCCACAGCGTCGTCTTGATGAGGTACTCGCCGTCGACGGGGAACGTGTGCTTGATCAGCAGGCCGCCGCGTGTGCCGAATGGCAGCCCCTCGACATGGCGAATCTGGCTGTAATCGCCCGGCGCCGTATAGGTGGTCTCGACCGCTCCGTCCGCATAGGTGCCGACCGCGACCGGCGCAATCTTCATCGCCGCCGCGAGATAGCGCTCGAGCAGCGACGAGGACACCCCGAGCGCCTCGGCGATATTGTCGAAGCCTGCGACGGCGTCGTCGGGTGGCAGCAGCGTCTCAACGTCGATGTCGAGCGCCAGCAAGTCCCGGATCGCATTGGCGTATTCGTTGCGATTGAGCCGGTGAATGGGCGAAAGGCCGGGATTGGGACCCGCGGCCGCCGCCGCATCGAGGCCTCCGGCCAGCGAGCCCGTGAAGCCCTGGAGCGTCGCATTGTCCGGCCGGGTGGCTCCGGCGGGAGGCATCATCCCGGCGTTGACCTTCCGGATCACTTTCTCCCACACCGCGGCGTCAACCGCGGGGTGTGTCGCGTCTCGTTTCTCGAGGGTCAGCCCGCCAGTTTTCAGGCGGTCGTTGTGGCAGGTGATGCAGTAGCGATCGATAACCCGCTGCGGACCGACTTGGGCGCTCGCAGCCGCACCGGAAGGTGACGGCGTCTTGGGGGACTGGGCCGCTCCAAGGCCTGTGACCGCAGAGGCATAGACGGCTCCCGCGATGACGACCCACAACGCCTTGGACGTCCTGAGGTCTGTCCTTGTCACAAGCAGGTCACATTATCGCAAAGACCCTCGCAATGTCCTGACTAAATGTTGAAGGAACCCTGAATATTCAACATATAGATAAAGGTGGGGTCAGGCCTGCGCCGCCGATTCCTCCGGCATGACAAATTCGTGCTCTGGGTGTCGTACGGTGAGCACCGGACACGGTGCCTTTCTCACGACGTTTTCAGCCACGCTGCCCATCAGCCTGTGCGCTGCAGCGCCGTGACCATGCGCCCCCATGACGATCAGGTCGATGCCGCGCTCCTTGGCATAGCGGACGATCTCGACATAGGGCCCGCCCCGCCCACTCGCGCGCAGTACATGTTCCGCCCGGAGTTCCTTCTTCTCCTGCTCGGTCAGGATCTTCCCGAGCAGTTCATGCGCGGCGTTCTGCCGAGATTTCGGTGCGGCTGTCTCGCTGAGGTACTTCTCGACGACGAGCTCGCGCTCGACAATGATCTCGAGATCGTGGCGAGGTTCGACGTGTAGCAGATACAGTTGCGCGTTGAATGCCCGACCGAGAGCGAGGCCGTACTGCACCGCCACTTTGGAGGCCTCGCTGAAATCAGTCGGGACGAGGATCCGTTTCACGGCGATCATGACCACACTCCCGTCCGAACGCGTCACACCCATTCAGGGCACATGAAGTATAGGCCCACCATCGCCGGGTGGCGGGTGTAACATACGCGACGCCATGCACTGGTTTGCCTTGGGCGAGCGAAGTAACTCGAGGTGGGCGAGCATTGCGGCCGCGATCGTGTCGGCGACGGTCGTCAGCGTGTTTGCCCAGACGGGCGGCGACCTCGACGTGCTGCAGTTGCGGCCCAACTTTTACATGATCGGCGGTGCGGGCGGCAACATTGCGTTCCAGGTCGGCGAAGACGGCATCGTCGTCGTCGATGCGGGTTCAGCGGCGACC
Source organism: Vicinamibacteria bacterium (assembly GCA_041484265.1). Classification (GTDB taxonomy): domain Bacteria; phylum Acidobacteriota; class Vicinamibacteria; order Vicinamibacterales; family CAVVIG01; genus 2-12-FULL-65-11. The sequence goes on along the minus strand of JBGPHH010000130.1, from coordinate 2,743 downwards.
GCGGCCTCGGTCGTCGCGGCCATCAAACGGGTCACTCCTGCTTCCATCCGGTACGTCATCGACACGAGCGCCGATGCCGATCACGTCGGCGGCAACGAGACCGTCTCAAAGGCGGGCCAGACGCTGCTTGGACCGCGAGCGACCGCGCTTCCCGCCGACTTCCTGGGGAGCGGAGCGGCTTCCATCATGGCGGCCGAGAAGGTGCTCACCCGCATGAGTGCGCCGACCGGCCAGACCGCGCCCTTTCCGTTCGCGAGCTGGCCGACCGAGACGTTCGACTACGGGCGCAAGTACATGTATCTCAACGGCGAGGGCATCGAGGTGCTGCAGCAGCCTGCGGCGCACAGCGACGGTGATTCGATCGTCTTCTTCCGGCGCTCCGATGTGATTGTCGCGGGCGACATCATCGACGCCGACCGATTTCCGGTCATCGACGTGGCCCGCGGTGGATCGGTCCAGGGAGAGATCGACGCGCTCAACCGTCTGATCACGATCGCCATACCGTCGGTGCCAATCGTCTCGCGCGAAGCCGGGACGATCGTCATCCCTGGCCACGGCCACGTGTACGACCAGTTCGACGTCGTGCACTATCGCGACATGGTCACGATCGTTCGCGACCATGTGCGCGACCTGATCAAAGCCGGCAAGACGCTGGACCAGATCAAGGCTGCCGCGCCGGCGCGCGGGTACTCGACTCGCTACGGGTCCGATTCAGGAGCCTGGACGACGAACAATTTCATCGAGGCCATCTATCGAAGCCTCGTAGCGGCGAAGTCATGAGTCGCCGGTCCGGACTGGTCGCCGTGCTGGTCGTCGTCGCGATCGCGGGTGCCGTCTCACGCGCGAATGCGCAGGGCGGGCGTGGCGCCACTGCGCCGGTCCCGACGGCGCGGCAGTCGGCGCCCATCGATATCACCGGTTATTGGGCGGCCTTCGTAACCGAAGACTGGCGGTTCAGGATGATCACGCCGCCGAAGGGTGACTATACGCGCGTGCCGCTCACGCCCGAGGCGATCAAGGTCGCCGACGCCTGGGATCCTGCCGCAGACGAAGCGGCGGGCAACCAGTGCAAGGCGTACGGCGCCGCCGCGATCATGCGGGTGCCCGGACGATTCCACATCACCTGGGGGGACGACAACACGCTGCGTGTCGAGAGCGACGCCGGTACGCAGACGCGTGTGCTGCACTTCGGGGCGGCCACGGCGCCCCGCGAACGCACCTGGCAGGGCGATTCGACCGCGCAGTGGGACGTGGCGAGTCGCTCCCTGACCGTAACGACGACGAACATGCGTGCGGGATACCTCCGCTGGAACGGCGTGCCCTACAGCGAGAATGCGACGGTGACCGAGTACTTCGACCTCACGCCTCTTCCCGGGGGTGGGCAATTGCTGATCGTGTCGACGACGGTTGAGGACTCACGGTTTTTGCAGCGTCCGTTCACAGTCAGCTCGCATTTCAAGCAAGAGAGGGACGGATCCAAATGGAATCCGACGCCATGCACCGCGCGATGGTAAGCCGGCGGACCCGCGACGTGTTGACGCTCGTCCTCGGCGTGCTGCTGTGTTGGCTGCCGCCGCGTCTGGCGCTGGCGCAGGCCAACTCGGTCGGCGCGATCAATGTCGGACAACGTGTGGAGCTGGCCGGCTCGTGGGCGCCCATCCCTCACGAATGGGTCTCGAACGATACCGTGCCCGTCGATTACACGGCACTGCCCTTGAATGAGGCGGGGCGCACGCGCGCGCTGAGCTATTCGGAATCGCAACTCGGGATGATCGAACGGCAGTGCGAGGGGTGGTCGGCGTCCTACATCCTCACAGGTCCATTCGGTTTGAAGATCTCGAGCGAGTTCGAGCCGGTCAAGGGGAACCTCGTGTCGTACACGATCGCGGCGTGGGAGGACAAATTGCCGATGGTGATCTGGATGGACGGCCGGCCGCGTCCTTCGAAATTCGCCGAGCACACACGTACCGGGTTCACGACCGGCCGCTGGGAAGGGAACACACTGGTCACGTATACGACGCACATGAAGGAGGGCTTCCTTCGCAAGAACGGTGCGCCGCTGAGCGACCTGGCCACGATGACGATCCGCTTCATCCGTCATGGCAACATGCTGCTGCTCGTTGGCGTCATCGAGGATGCGGTGTACCTGGCGGAGCCCATGGTCTGGACGCGCAACTTCGAGATGGCCAGCACGGAACTGTCCGCGATTCCTGCGCCCTGCATCGCCATCTTCGAAGGGACCTCGTTAACGAGCGACGTCCCGCATTGGCTGTGGGGAAAGAAGCCATTTATCGACGAGCTGACCAAGCAATACGGGATCCCGCAGGAGGCCGTGCTCGGATTTCCTGAGACGCTCTATCCTGAGTACCGTCAGAAGATGAAGACCGCGGGCCGCTGACCCCGCAGCCCGGCGTCACTTCTGCTTGTCGATCACTTTCCCCCTGGGATCGAGGGTTAGCGTACGGCCGTCCGCCGCCACCGGATTGCGATTGTTCTCGGCGCAGGCGTAGTCCATCACGGTGGTGTCGGGTGCCAGTCGCGTGTAAGTGAACGCCACGGGCCAGGGGCGCGTCAGCGCCTCAGGATCGACAAGCACCAGCGTCACGAGGAGCCGGTCCTTCGCGACGAGCCGGATGCGCGCGGTGACTTCCAGCTTGTCGCTCATCACGATGCCATTGCGGCCAAGGATGGTGGAGCCCACCCCCTTGAGACCGATGGAGTGGAAGACGAGCGTGTCCCGCTC
>JBGPHH010000129.1:0-11534 GCA_041484265.1 Vicinamibacteria bacterium | reverse complement strand
GTGAAGGTTCCAATCAGGTTCGCGATCGTCCGGGAGTTGGATCGCGTGTTCGAAGAACAAATGGACGTTGAACAGGTTCAGAAACCCGAGGATGCCGACGACCGCCGCGGCGCGTCCGTAGTCGCCCACCGGGATGATCCGGACGAGCACGAGCATCGCCCCAAAGCTCAGGATCACCTCGAGGACCTGAAAGGCGGCGCTCCACGTGATCCCCCGCAACAGCAGAGTCCGGCGCGGCGTCGGTGTCGCCGCCGCTCTCTGCGAGCCGCCGTTGTCGAATGTGTCCATCTTCGCTAGGTCACTAGAACGCCGGGCATATACTCATAGGCCACGGTGATTCTTCGTCGGGCTCTTCGATGGGTCTTGCCTGCCCCACTCGCGCTCGCGCTGCGCCAAGAGTGGCTTGCGCGTCGGGTTGTGGCTGAAGCCGGCCGCCTTGAAGGCGAGATCCAGGTCCTTCCGAAATTCGTACGGCCGACCGATGTGTGCTGGGACATCGGGGCGAACGCGGGCACATACACCTTGGCCCTATCGCGACTCGCGTCGCGCGTCTTGGCCTTCGAACCGATCCCGCATAATTTCGAGATCCTCGAGACCGTGAAGAAGCGGGCCCGGCTCAGCAACGTCTCGATCCAACGTCTGGCCATTGGAGACGTGGAAGGCTCTGGGCGGATGACGATTCCGATCGACGGCTTCTACGGCGGTTACTACTTGGCCGCCTTGGATGATCAGGGGCATCTGAGCGTGTCACTCGCGTCAATCGACGGACTGATCGCAAAGGGCCTGCCTCAGCCTGATTTCATCAAGTGTGACGTGGAGGGTGCAGAGACCCGCGTCATCAACGGCGCCAGATCGTTGATTGCCCGCCACCATCCCATTTGGCTGCTGGAGACGTTTGAGGATGACGTCCTGGCGTTGATGCACTCGCTCGGGTACGTCGCGCACGTCCACGTGGGCAACGGGCAACTTGAGCGGGTTCAGGTCCGCAAACCGACACATCGCAACTATCTGTTTCTTCCGGCTGCCGACGCGGCCGGTTGATCGGGTGCACCCATTCAGAATGTTCATTACGGACTGGCCCGGATCGTGATCTGACTTGGCATGTCGAACCTGACGTCAAACTGGCCAGGCCGCAGCGCCGGATCGATGACGTACGAGTACGTGATCCGAAAGGTGTCCTGACGGCGTCCTGGCTCCAGCCACCAGCTTTTCAGATTCTCGAAGGCCGCGCGCACGAGCGGGTCGCTCTCGTCCGGTTGACGGCCGTTGGCAGGCTCGACCGTCACCGTCACTTTACCGTCACGCCCTGCCGTACCCCTTAGAGCCACCTTCCCAGACACGCGGGCGCTCAACGCCTCCTTCGGATACCGAGGCGGCTCGAGCGCGAGTAGGCATCGGCTGTTTACTTCAAGGCGACAATGAGCGCTGCCCCTGACAGGCAGGTCGATCCTGGTGTTGTAGACGGTCTCTCCCACACTTCCGAGCGGTGTGACCGTGAAGTAGGGATTGGCATAGCCGATCGGCGTCATCGTGAGGGTCACGTTGCCATCATGAATGTTCGCGCGCGCGCGCAGGTCTGGCAGATAGTCACCAGCAGCGCTTCCGGTAACAGGCACGAAGCCTTTGGCGGGCTCGTCGGAAGTGAAGACGAACGCGCCCCAGCTCTTCCAACGCGGGTGCTGCTCCTGGAGCGTCTGCGCCAGACAGACGAGCTTTTCGAGCGTGGCATCGTCGGGCCGGATGCTGAGATTCATCGAACCGCCGGGTTTGCTCGCGGTGTCCTGAAACTTTCGATAGCGCGGCGCCGAGCATTGTGCGGAGGCGCTCACAGCCGTTGCCGCCATCAAGCACCACGCCAACAAGAAGGTTTTCATGTCTGCTCAGTCCTCAGTCGCTTAGCACGTTGGCGAGACGCCGCCAGCTCTCGGGCATGTTGCGTGAGACTTCGACGCCCTCGAAAGGCTTCCCCGATCGCACGCCGCTCGTCTTCGCCCAGGCTGCCATGCGTGCCACGCCCGCCTCGAGCGAAGTCTGCAGCCCGACGCCGAACACTCGGGCGACTTTCGAGTGATCGCTGTAGGCCGTGTGGACTTCCTGGCGCGCTGACAAGTGCTCGATCGGATGATTCGGGGCGCCCATGGCCGCCGCAACCGTGCGCGCGAGCTCGTTGACGCTGTGAGGATGATTGGCGCCAATGTTGAAGATCTCCCCTGCGGCCTGTGGCACCCACGGGCTCGATGCGATGGCCGGCACGATATCGCCGACGTAGCTGAACGCGCGCTGCTGCGTGCCGTCTCCGAAGATCGTCATCGGCTGTCGCTGCAGGATCTGATTCATGAAGATGCCGAGGACGTTGCGATACGGATCGCCCAGATTCTGGTACTCACCGTACACGTTGTGCGGCCTGAAGATGACATAGCGAAGACCAAACATCCGATGCGCGGCCGCCAGGTCGAGCTCGACGCTCAATTTCGCGATGCCGTATGGATCTCCGGGCGCGGGCGTATCCGATTCGCGCATCGGCGGCTTGATAGAACCGTAGACCGCGATCGAACTGGTGAACACGAAGCACTCGATCTCGTGGCGGACGGCTTCATTGATAAGGTTGACGCTGCCGATGACGTTGTTCGTGTAGTTGAAGCGGCGGATGAAGTGCGACAGCCCTTCGGCCGCATAGGCCGCGAGGTGAAAGACGTACCGGACGTTGTGGGTCTCGAACAAGCGGCCGACGAGCGCCGCATCGGTGACGCTGCCTTCGATGAACTCGACATCGGGCGGCAGGTTGTTGCGAAAACCGCCGGACAGGTCGTCGAGCGCGACGACGCGCACACGTCCTTCAACGGCAAGGGCGCGGGTCAGATGGCTGCCGATGAAGCCGGCCGCTCCGGTCACGAGCGCGACAGGCCGATCGGTCGTTGCCGTCATTCAATTGGCCTCCGTGAACACCGCGCGCCACGAGCGCTCGAACCGATCGCGGCTGTAAGTCACTGCCGAGGCCTTTGCCGCCGCCCGGCCGCGCTGCAACCGATCCTGGTCGAGGAAGTACTCGATCCCTTCGGCCAGCGCCTCGGGCGTATCGTCGCGGCATACCCACCCGTCTTCACCATGCCTGACGAGCTCAGGCAGCCCGCCGCTTCGAGTTACGACCGACGGAATGCCCGCTCGCTTCGCTTCAATGACGACAATGCCGAACCCCTCTCGCAGTTCCTGGCGGGAGGGCATGCAATGAATGCCCGCGGCTGCCATTAGCTGCGGCACATCATCTCGGTGGCCAAGAAGGCGAACGCGGTCGCGCAGATCGAGTGCCGTTGCCCTGGCGAGTAGCTGTTCGCGGTAGGACTCGTGCTCGGGTGGCACCCAGCCATCGATTCGTCCGACGATGTCGAGTCGCACGTCAACGCCGCGACCGGCCAGTAAGGCGATCGCTTCAAGCAGGAGGTCGACGCCCTTTCCAGGGATGACCTGGCCGACGCAGATGACCCGCCGGCAGTCGTGCGGTTCGGGGTTCACAGGGTTCACGGGGTTCTCGAGGGTCGCGCCATGCTCGTTGGAACGACGGGTGGGCGGCGTGTGGGGAATCGTCAGGCGCTTACGGGCCGTAATCCCGTGCCCGGCGAGCTCGCGCTCGGTGAACGACGAGTTGCAGACGAACACGTCGGCCAGGGGACTGACGCCAAGACGCCACAGCCACCGGAAAAACCGTCCCTGATCGGGCGCGTTGCCCAACCTCACGACGACCCGTCTGCCCGTGAGGCGCAGAAGCGCCAGAGCCGGTGCGTTGCGCAGGGCGGTGATGTAATCGGAGACAAACACGTGCGAGGCGCGGAACCACCAGGCATCGCGCAACAGGCCGCCACTCGTGCGCGCCATATCCCACACCATTTGAAGCCACGCCACCGGATTGCCGCTTCGCCGCGAGAATTGATAGGTGTAAAAGCCCGTCGACCATGACGCGCCCAGATCTTCCGCGAGCGCGATGACGCGCGAGTTGTCCCACCAGTTGACGATGCAGTGAATCGTGGCGCCACGCTCACGAAGCACGCGGAGGACCTCGAACGTCATCCGCTCGAGGCCACCGACGAGCACCATCCCACCGCAGCAGGCGACGACTCTGATCGGTTTGGCGTGGTCCATGGAACCGGGCTCCCGGACGTCGCGGGGGCCGACCGCTTCGCACGCGCGCTCGAGGCCTGAGGTGGCTTGCGCAAAGGACTGTTCAGCGGCCCTGGCGTGACACGCTGGCGCAAAGTCGTGACCGTCGGCGATCCGATCGCGAACACTCGACAAGGCATCGGCGAACAACGAGATCTTCGTTGTGGGCTCCGCCGTCGCGTACACGCCGCCGGTCGCCTCGCCGCCGAGATCGGGCGCGCAGCCGACCTGGTCGGACATTACGCATGGCAACCCGGACGCCAGTGCTTCGTTGACGACCAGGCCCCACGTCTCACGCGCGTCGCTCGGAAGTGCCAGGCAATCCGCGGCGGCGTAGACCCGGGGCATCTCCGACTGATTGACGAATCCAAGGGTCGTGAGGCCGATGCCAAGGCGCTCGGCGGTCGCTCGCACCTCCCCTTCGAGTGGTCCAGAGCCGGCGATGACCAAGTGCGGGTGGGGCTGCATCGCGTGGGCGGCGTGCACCAGATCGAGCGGGTGCTTCTTGGGCTCCAGCTTGCCGGCAAACAGCACGACAAAGGCGTCCTGCGGCAGGCCGAGCGTCCGACGAAGATCTGCACGCCGCTCAGGCGAGCGCCTCGCCGCACACGCGTCGGCAAATCGGGCGTTCTCGACAGCGTGCGGCGTCGAAAAGATCAGGTCGTCGGGGACGCCAAAGAAGCGGAGGAACGCCGCGCTCCGCACACCGACGCTCAGATAACCGCTGAACCGGCGAAGGAGCCATTGCGTCTTGGCGACCCAGAGCGGCCGTCGCCAGCCGCGGGGCGCACTCGGCAGGTTTGTGTCACCGTGGTAGAGCACAGGAATCTTCAGTGCGCGGGCTGCTTGAATGGCGCGGACGAGCGTGACCGAATACCACCCGAACACGACCACCACATCTGGTCGCGCGTCGCCAATGGCCTGGCTCATCGCCGGCACGTCAAGCCCACGGAAATGCTGGCTGTCAAAACGGTCTGACGGTCGCGCCGGTCGGACGATCGTCGACGGGTAGCCGTCGAGCAATGGAACATCCCAGGCCAGCTCCCGACCGAAGCCAACACCCTGCTGCTGTGGCGTCGGCGACGAGGCGTAGATCACCTGCAGATCGATCGTCTGAGAAGTCGCGGCAATCCACCTGAACCACGGCGCGTAATACTGCACCGGATGCGTGAGGACCGCGGCAACGCGAAGGCGCGACATTATTGCCACGGCACCGAATCGCCTCGAACGGCCAACAGATAGTTCGCTGGCTCGGCTGCGCCGACCGGCACGAACCGGCCCGAGGGTTGCCAGTCGAACAACTCGTACGGGTGGCCGGCCACTCTGTTGAACGCCTCCGCAACCCGTTGCCCGATGCGCGGCTCAACCCCAGGGTGCAGCTCGACGAGCACGGCGCGATGACGCGCCTCCGCAAGGCTCCGCGCCATGCCGCGGAGCACGAGCGCCTCGGCTCCTTCCACGTCGATCTTCGTCAGCGCGATCTCGGCCATTCCCGCGTCCGCAAGCCATCCGTCGATGCTGATGGTGCGAACCAGCCGGCTGGGGGCGCGCTCGGAGCCGCCATTGAGTGAGCTCATGCCGGTATTCGAACCGCCTGAGTCGAAGAACTGCCGTTCGCCTGCTTCATCGCAGACCGCCATCGGCACGACGGTCGTCCGCGCGTCGTATCCGTTCACTTCCAGGTTTCGCGCCAACTGCACCAGGTGGGCGGGCACGGGTTCAAAGCAGACCACGCGACCCGTGGGTCCAATCCACTCGCCGAAGCGGAGGGCGGCGTATCCGACGTGAGCGCCCACATCGAGAACCGTCGAACCGTGAGGGACGAGCGGACGAACGGCGTCAAAGATCATCTGCTCCCACCCGCCGGTCGTTCCCACCAGGCACTGGACGAGATCGGACGGATCCGCGAAGAACTGCTGGCCGCCCGGCAACTGACAGAGGATCGGGGAGCGATAGCGCCTGAGCGCCCGTTGCCGGACGACAGACGCCACTCGGCTTGGCAGCCACTGCGGTGACCACTCGTGCCACTCGGCCGCGTGCCGCAGAACGGTTCGGCCCGGCTCCTGCCACGCCACGAGAGTACCTGGGGCTGTCATGCCACGCGATCCAGAAGACTGGCCAGCTGGCCCGCCAGCGTGCGTGCCGAGAATTCGGCGATCGCCCGATCGCTGACGTCCGCCGCAACGTACTGCGGAGATTCGCCGAGTGCCTGGAGCGCCGCGCCGATTTCTTTCACTCTGGTACCGACAGGCTCCCGGTCCGTGAAGCTGACGACCTTCACGGTTGGCGGCTGTGTGTCGCGCCGCAGGATCTCGACGACGCTGCTCGCTTCGTGATAGACGGCGAGCAGCGGACGTCTTGCCAGGAGCGCCGGAAACAGTCTGCTGGCTGTGTAATGCGGTTCGGTGCTGCCGACGAGGAGCAGCGCGTGCGCGCCCTGCTGAATGCGCACCGCCTCCAGATAGTCGACGCGCGCCGCATGCTCGGTGACAAGATCGCCGACGCCGGCGGTGGTGGCGAGCGGGCACACCCGATCGGTCGCGGCGGCGGAGCGCTCGTTGCTCGTGCCGAAGAAGTGCAAGCGGAGGCGCCCGGCGACCTGTGGGCATCGCCGCCGAAGGTCTGCCAGTGCATTCAGCACGGCGCGAACGACGTCAGTACTCATCGGCAACATGGTTCCGACCGAACAAATGTGTACCAAGCCGTCGGTGGGATCGAAGTAGGCCTTCCGGTCCTGCCCTGCCGTCACCGCCTCGAAGTCGCTCGGCTCGACGCCGATTGGAATCGCGGCTGAGGGCCGGCCCCGCAGCGACGGCCAGCGATCGAAGACGTCTTCGTACGTGCGAGCCGACACTGCAGTGATCGCGGCGGCGCTCGCGAGGACGGGGCGCTCCAGCCTCGCGGCGATGGCTAGAGTTAACCGGCTCTTTAGATCCGGGGCACCGTTCGGGCCGCCACCCACTTCCAGTCCCCACGCTCCAACCCATGGATCCTGCAGGTCGATGACGTACGGCAGACCGTACTTGCGCTTCAGCCTCAGACCGACCGCGGCCGTATAGATCGGATACGTCGTGATGAACACGGCATCGATTCGTTCGCGCTCGATAATCGCTGCACATCGGCGCCACGCGGGGAAGAAGGACCGCAGCCCCAGATCGCCGATACCCACACGTCTGGTCCAGCCAGGCGACCAGGCACGATATCGCTCGATACGGAGCGTGGACGGCACGAGCGCAGCGAGATCGGGATCCAGTTGACCTTCGTATCCGCTTGGTTCCGCCGTCACGATGAGAGGCTCCCATCCGTACTCCGACAGATGCGGCGCCAGCAACCGGACGCGATGAGTCGCAGCGCTCGAGTCCGGCGGAAAGTGCGGCGAGAGCATCAGGACGCGACGCATTCGAGCCTCAGCCACGCGGCCGCGCCACCAGATGACCGTAGGACAGATCGGCGCCGACCGGCCCGAGGGTCCCATTGGCGGCGATGCGCTGGCACGAGTATCGCGCCGCCTCGAACAGATCGAGACACGTTCGCCCCGCCTCGGCGTTGTGAACCTCGACCACGAAGATCGGGCGAGCCGTCGCGAGCAGGCGAGCCGCGCCCTCGAGGACGAGCGCCTCGGCGCCTTCCACATCGATCTTCAGCAGTGCCGGCGCAGCACCGCGCTGCGCGACCAGCGAATCAAGGCGATGCGATGCGACTGTGCCGACGGCGGTCACCGGGCCGTGGTCGTACTCGCGGACGCCGGAGGCGCGGATCTGACACACGGCGCCGTCACTCTGGTTCACGATGAAGTCCACCTCACCGTCGCGATTGGAGACGGCCCCTGGCAGTACGTCGATGCGCTCAGCGAGCGACGGATTCGCCGCCCGATGCTCCCGGAGCACGGCGAGGTTCGCCTCCGACGGCTCGACGGCGAGGACACGCGAGGCGCCGTGGCGGGCACACAGCAGCGCCATCCGGCCGTGATTCGCGCCGATGTCCCACGCCTCAACGACGGGCTGACGTCGCAGAAGATCATGAAGGAGGGCGGTCATGCACGTCGTGACGCCGACTTCGTAGTTCCCGACGAGCACCCACAGATGATTCGGGTGCAAGGCCTGCGTCCTGATACCGGCAAACGGGCCGTTCCTCGGTGTGTGCCACCCCAGGGACGCGACGCCCCATCCGGCTCGACGGCAGAGAGCACTGTAGTAACGCCATGCCAGCGGTCGAGAGGCGATCCGCTCTTTCATCGCCCATGGAATGCCGGTCAAGGCGGCGAGCAATGGGCTGGTCATGAGCGCGCCACGGCCGCCATCGCCTCAGACATCAGGACGAGCATGCGATCGACGAGAACTCGATCACTGAAGCGCGCCTCGCATTCGGCCCTCACCCGCGCGCGATCGAGGGCACCGACCTTCGCCACCGAGGCGGCTGCCGTCTCGACATCAGCGCACACGAATCCAGTCACGCCATCCGCCACCACCTCGGGCACGCTGCCGCGCGGAAACCCGATGACGGGCGTGCCGCAGGCCATCGCCTCGGCCATCACGATGCCGAACGCTTCCTTCCAGTCGATCGGAAACAGCAGCGCCGCCGCCTGGCCGACCAGGCGATTCTTCGCCTCATCGTCCACCGGCCCGACGTACCGAATGCGGTCGTCGTCAATCTGCGGCAGGATCTCGCGGGCAAAGTACTCCGCCTCGGGACCCGACGTCGCGTGGTTACCCGCAAGGATCAATCGACGCCCCGCTAAACGCGCGATCGCGATGGCGGCATGGGCGCCCTTCACGCGCTCCAGCCGCCCGAGAAAGACGAGTGGCGCGTCCGCGGACACACAGGTGACCAGGTTGTATCTCGACATATCGATCGCGTCGTACAGGGTGTGCCAGCGGCCGCCAGCGCCGTTCTGCCTCGGCAACTCGTCGTAGACGCTCGCCGACGCCCCGGCAAACGAGAGCGACTCCCCCGCAATCCGCACCGCCCGCTGCACGCTCGTCCAAGGGACGGCGTTCCGGCAGTACCGTTGAATCTTTGGCAGCCGGCGATCGGGCAGGATGGGCGCCAACGCCGCGAGTCGGCCCCACGAGAAGACGACGTCAAACTCGCGTCGCCGCCGAGCCAGTGCCGATCCGAGCTGCCACAATTCTTTCGCCCGACTCCATCTGCCCACGTGCGGCGGCGCCCCGTACGACACGAGCGGGACCTCGACGCGGCTGTCGGGGTGCGCGAAGAGCGTCACCGCATGCCCGCGCACGCTCAGTCCACGGACGGCCAGATCCACGACACGCTCGATGCCGCCGTAGAACCGCGGCGGCACCGGAATGTACGGATCGACGGTGATGGCGATACGGAGTGACATCGGACGAAGTCTCAAGTCTCAGGTCTGAAGTCTGAAGACTGCACACTTGAGACTTCATACTTGAAACTTACAGAGCTCTTCATATCGGTATGGCCAGGACGTGCCGTTCCTGATCCTCGCTGATGACCCGGCAGGCGTACCCACGCGCCACAAGCCACTGCAGCACGGCATCGCAGGTGAGACCGATCTGCGCCAGCCGCTGCGGGTGGAGGCTGAGGAGGATGCGCGGGCGATGCATCGACAGGACGAAAGTCGCGCCGACGAGCACATCGAGCTCCGCGCCTTCGACGTCGATCTTGAGGAGCGCCGGCGTCAGCCCCAACTGCTCGACCTCGCGGTCGAGCGTCGTCATCGACACGTGGGTCTCAACAAAATCCTCGTACGGCAGCAGGCCGTTGGTACCTTCGGGCCTGCTCGGGTTCACATAGAACGTGGCGTCGCCCGTCGTTCGGCCCACACACACCGGGCGAACGGTCACCTGGCGCTCGGCGCCGTTCCATCGCAGGTGTTGTTCAAGATACCGTCGCGTGAGATCGCAGGGCTCGTACGCGATGACCCGTGTGGTCGGTCCGCCCGCGCGCGCCGCGATGATGGAATAGGTGCCGAAGTGCGCGCCGATGTCGTATACGACGTCTCCCGGTCGGACTTCCTTGGCGAACACGCGGTAGGCCTCGACTTCGACTGTTTCCCAATTCAGGTTGACCGTGTCGGGCGCGAGCCGAATCGTGTGTCCGCCGACACGGACAGGCACGCCGTCACTGCCCGTGAGTCGCTCGAGCAGACGCCCGTACGGCGCGCGCAGCCGGTTCCAGAGCGGCGTCAAGCCCTGCAGGCCGGGTGCGTGCCGGATTGATTGCGCCGACCGGCGGAGCACGGCAGCCGGATGGAAGCTCATCGCGCCAGCCCTTGACGAATAATCCGGCCCACGTCGTCCACACTCGGCATCGATCGGGCGACAGCCGCCACGCTCTCACGCGCGCCCAGAGCTGTGGCTCGATCCGTCAGGTCGCCGGCCAGGCGCGCCAGTTGCTCCGGCGAGTCCGCCATCGGCAACGTGCCCTCGCGCCAGACATATCCGCGGGCGCCGGAGGGCGTGGTCGCGATCGGGATCCGCCACGCCAGCGCGACCGCCAGCTTCGTGCTGCAACCGCGCGCGAAGCAGAACATTGGGTGCACGAACGCGGACCACGTCGACGCCTCCCGTTCGAGCTCGGCATCAGACAAGGGTCCGAGATACTCGACGGCTCGGAAGCGGCCCGCGAGCGCCCGGCCCGCGCCGGCCGGGCCACCGACGACACGCAGGCGGCAGCCAGCAGGCGCGATCGGCTCGAACGCATGGAGAAACTGTTGGAGGCCGTCGACCGTCGGCGGGTGATCGAGCGTGCCGACAAACCCCAACCGCGAGCGGTCCGGCGCCCAGGCGAGTGGCGGACGCTCGGGAAGCGTGCGTGGCACGGCGGTCACATGGCGTGCGCCCAGCCACCGCTCAATATCAGCTTCCCAGTCGGATAGGCAGAACACGCGGTCAATCGAGGCGCGATGGCGCCGCTCGTCGAGCAGCCGCCGGCCGAGCTCCGCCTCGTGCCGGCGCGAGCGGCTCTCGAGCGGAATGGTATGCAGGAAGTCCACGCTTTCGAGGCCGTGCGAGAGCAACACCATCTCGGTGTCCGCGGGCAGGCGGGGCCTCAAGAGAGCTGCGAGTGGCGCGAGGTTGACGAGATTGAGAAAGACAAATCGCGCGTGCACACGGCCGGCCGCGGCGGCGATCTCTCCCACCGCCGCGTCGCGCCACTGCGCCGGATACGGCTGCGCGGCGATCCGGCGCACGAGCCGAGTCAGCTTGCGCCGATCGTGCTCGATCGGCGTCACGGCCAGCTCGACACCGGCGGCACCAAGGGTTCGCGCGTACTCGTCCGTGCAAAGCTGCAGGCCGCCAGCCGACCGTCCGAGCGCCAGCGGATGCGACACGAGCACGCCGGCGCCGAGCGCAGCACGTCCAGCGGACAGGTCGACGGGCTTTCGCGCGGTCGTGAGATCG
>JBGPHH010000128.1:0-11567 GCA_041484265.1 Vicinamibacteria bacterium | reverse complement strand
CTGGGTCGTCGCGCCGTACGCGCTGCTGCGGTACGGCGTCCTCGCGGCGACCTTCACGAGAAACAACGTGCTGTTCTGGATCATGTGGCCGGCGACCGGCATGCTCGTCGCGAGCGGCCTCACCGCGCTCGTGCTGAAGTGGCCGATCCTCGTCAAGACCTTCCGCAACCTCTCCACAGCCAACGTAGGCTCCGATGATTTTCCTCTGAGGTGGGTCGGCGCAGGCGTGGCCGTCACCGGCGTCGCCCTCGTCATCATCCAGAAGGTCAGTCTCGGGCTGGACGTGTGGATGACCGTCGTCGCGATCCTGCTGTCGCTGCCGCTGATGCTCGTTGGCCTCCGCGTGCTCGGCGAGACCAACTGGGGACCGATCAGCGCCATGTCGAACATGATGCAGGGCATCTTCGGCGTGCTAGCGCCCGGACAGATCGTGGCCAACATGCTCGCGAGCGGCACGACAGGCACCATCGCTGTCGAGTCCGAAGCGCTGATGCAAGACTATCGGGCCGGCGAGATGATCGGATCCTCGCCGAAGTACTTGACCTACATGCAACTCATCGGCACGCCGGTCGGTGCGGCCGCCGTGTCGTGGATGTATCCGCTGCTGCGCGACACCTACGGCATTGTCGGCGCCAATCCTGGACTGAGCTCACCGATCTCGCGGAAATGGGCCGGCTTCGCCGAGATTCTGTCGCGGGGATTGAGCGCTCTGCCGCCCGGCGCGATCACGGCGCTCGTCATTGCGGTCATCGTCGGCATCATCCTGACCGTCCTCGAATCGAAGAAGGTGAGGTGGCTTCCTTCTCCCACCGGCGTCGGCATCGGCATGCTCGTGCCGTTCTCGGTGATCTTCGTGATGTTTCTGGGCGGCCTAGTCGACTGGATCTGGCGCCGCACCGATCGACCATCGAATGAACTCTACTCGGTGCCGCTCGCCTCGGGCCTCATCGCGGGCGAGGCCCTCATCGCGGTGATCATTCCGCTGCTCGTCGTGTTGGGATTGGTGACTCCATAGGTCCGGCTAAAGCCGGACACTACATCTGACCAGGTCCGCCTATGGACGCTGTTCGCTTACATCACGTCAGAAAAACCTTCGGCCGAACGACGGCCGTTGATGATCTGGACCTCGTTGTGCCGGCCGGCGCGCTGTACGGATTCATCGGGCCCAATGGCGCGGGCAAGACGACCTCCATCCGGATGATCATGTCGATCCTGTTCCCGGACTCAGGCGAGCTGTCCGTGCTCGGACGTCCGTCGGCGCTCGAGGCAAAGGATCGCATTGGCTACCTGCCGGAAGAGCGTGGCATCTACAGGAAGATGCGCGTCGGGGCATTCCTGACCTACATGGCGCGACTGAAGGCCGTGGACGAGACCGCGATCACGCCACGAGTCCGGCGCGGCCTCGAGCGCGTGGGACTGCGCGGCGCGGAACGTCAGCGCTGCGAGGAGTTGTCGAAAGGCATGCTGCAGAAGGTACAGATCCTCACGGCGATTATCCACGAGCCGGACCTGCTGATTCTCGACGAGCCCTTCAGCGGTCTCGACCCCGTCAGCACACGCCTGCTGCGCGATGTCATTCTCGAGGAGCATCGCCAGGGCGCGACCGTGCTCTTCTCGACCCACGTGATGCCGCAGGCCGAAGAAATCTGCGAGCACGTTGTGATGATTCACCGCGGACGCAAAGTGCTGGACGATCAACTGGCGACTATCCGGCGCCGGTACGATCCGCGGACCATCCGGTTCGAGCCGCTCGACCCCGCGGCCGACCTGTCGCCGCTTCGAGGGCTGGCCGAGGTCGAGCGCATCGATCCCGTGCCTGGCGGCTACGACATCGTGCTCGCCGTCGGCTCGGACCCGGGTGCTGCGATCCGCCGCATCACGGCGGCCGTCACGCCGGCCCGCATCGAAATCTCCCGTCCGCGGCTCGAAGACATCTTCATCAGCATCGTCTCAGAGGGCGGCGCGGCGGACGCCGAGCGAAGCCTCCGGGCCAACCTTCAGGGCCTCGGGTCGGCGGAGGCGACCGCATGAAGAGAATCGGTTTCATCGCCGTTCGTGAGTTCCTCGCCACGGTGGCGACACGTGGATTCCTTCTCGGCGTGCTGATCATGCCGGCGATCATGACCATCGCCGTCACGGTTGGACCTCGGCTGATGAATCAACGCACCGCCCCCGTGCGCGGCCAGGTGGCTGTCGTGGATCCGACCGGCAGCGTGACAGGTGAGCTGCGCGCCACCCTCGACCCTCAGGCGATCGAGGCGCGCCGCACCGAGGCGTCGCGACGGGCGATGGCCAACGTCCCAGCAGCGGTGCGGGACCTGGCCGGCGACGCGAACTCCGCCGCGTCGAACACGGCTATCGATGCGGCCATCGGTGCCGTTCCGGAACTCGAGGTCGTCGAGCTTCCTCACGACCCGAAGGCTCTCGCATACCTTCCCGCCGAGAAGGCGTGGCTGACCGAGGACTCGCAGGGACTGCGTCACATCGCCCTCGTGATCGTTCACCCGGATGCCGTGTCTCTAGCAGCGGGGCAGACAGACTACGGCACGTACGACATCTACGTGACCCCGAACCTGGACGACCGAGTCGAGACGGCCGTTTACGAAAGTCTTCGCGAGGCCCTCGTCAACGCGCGGGTCCGCAATCAACGGCTGGACCGGAACCTACTCGACGCAACGGTCCGCGTACCTCGAACGCCATCAATCACCGTCACACGAGACGGCGAGCGGCCAACAGTCGGCGCCTTCAACCGCGCGCTGCCGTTCGCCTTTGTGTTCCTGCTGCTGTTCAGCGTCTTGATGGGAGGACAGGGGCTCGTCACGTCGACCGTCGAAGAGAAGTCGAGCCGCGTCATTGAAGTGCTCCTCTCTGCCGTGTCGCCCTTCGAGCTGATGGCGGGAAAGATCCTCGGCCAGATGGGTGTGAGCTTCGTTGTGCTCGCGCTGTACATCGGGCTGGGGTTGTTGCTTCTGGTCTCGTTCGCCGTGCTCGGTTTATTGGACTTCTCGCTGGTGTTCTACCTCGTGGTGTTCTTCGTCATCACCTACCTGACGATGGGGTCGCTCATGGTGGCCGTTGGCGCAGCGGTCAACGAGATGCGCGAAGCCCAGGCGCTCATGATGCCGCTCACGCTGACCATGATGGTGCCGTGGGTGCTGGCCGCCCCGATCTCCCGCCAGCCGAATTCGACATTCAGCACTGTGATCAGCTTCGTCCCGCCGGTCAACACCTTCGCGATGCTGCTGCGCCTGACGTCCAGCGCGCCGCCGCCCGCCTGGCAGGTGTGGCTGACGATCGCCGTCGGTATCGCGTCAGTCGGCGCAGCCGTCTGGGTTGCCGCGAAGGTCTTCAGGGTCGGCCTGCTCCTGCACGGGAAACCGCCCGATTTCGCGACCCTCGTCCGCTGGGTGAAGGCCGCCTAGACCTTCTGACCCGGAACGGGATCGTCCGGGTCGCGTGAGAACACGCGCGACAGATAGTGGAGCGCCGTGCACACGCCCCAGCGGTTTGGTGTCGTCCACACAAGGGCGGCTCCAACGATGATGAACAGCAGGATAGCCAATCGCGGATACGTGCGTTGGACGCCGAAGTAGATGAGCGCGATGAGCAGACCGATGAAGATGCGATCTCCGATGTTGACGAAGAACAAGGTGGCGCCCTGATCGCGCTCGTACACAAGTCCGCAATCAGCGCAGCGATCGACAGGATGAATCCAGCCGGCGTAGAGCGCTCCCCGGCCGCAGTGCGGGCAGCGCTTCCGCCACCCGCGACCGAGAGCCGCACGGACCACATGTGGCTGGCGCATGCAGATCAGCTAATGTAGTTCAATCGTGATTCTTCTGCGGCTCATCAGCTGGCCCTACTTCCGCAAACACGTCCTGAGGAGCCCGCACTGTGTTCTATGCCGGGTACTTCCTCGTCATAGTGGTCGCACTCCTCCTGACCCCGCTCCTGTCGTTGGCGCTGGCGCGAGCAATCCGGCTCGTCCTGAAATGGATCCGGCCCCTCGAAGGGGCGCTGGCCGCAGACAGCCTGATTCAAGCGCCGCGTCGGACCTCGGCGAGCGTGGCGGCGCTGATGCTATCGCTGGCGGGAGTGCTGGCGTTCGCCGGTATGTCGCGCGCCAGTTACGGCTCGATCATCGACTGGATGAACTCGGCACTTAATCCCGACCTGTTCGTCCTGCCGTCTGAGAGCATCGTCGTGACGCGCATGATTCGTTTTCCTCAGGAGACGGGAGCCGAACTGGCGGGCATTGCTGGCGTCGAGCGTGTCCAGATGGTGCGGAACGCGCGCGTCGTCTTCCGCAAGACGCCGGTCATGGTGGTGGCGGCGGAGATCAGCAGCATCGCCGAGACGACCCGCCGACGGCCGGTGGCCGGTGACGAGACAGAGATGTACAGGCTGACGGCGGCGGGCGAAGGGTTGATGGTGTCGGACAATCTCGCACAGCTTCAACATCTCGCGCTGGGCGAGATCCTCGAGCTTCCCGCTCCTGATGGTGTCATCCGTCTGCCCATCGTCGGGATCGTCATCGACTACTCCGATCAGCAGGGGACGATCCTGATGGATCGCACGCTCTTTCAGCGTCACAGATCGTGCAGCACGATATCGCCGGCATGCGCCTCGATTATGTGTTCCCGACCGGCACTGTCCTGGCTCTGGTGCCGACGATGCTCGGCGCGGCGCTCTTCGCAGCACTCTGGCCGGCCGAATCGGCCGTCAACGGCTCGCTCGTCGAGGCCCTCGAGTACGAGTAGTGTCCGCCTTTAGGTGGACCATCCACGGGCGGTGGAATGGAACTTCCCTATAAATCGTAAAGAGCATTGGGAGGGCGTCTACCGGTCAAAGGCGGCGGACGAAGTGAGCTGGTTCCAGCCGACGCCGACCACCTCGCTGCACTTGCTCGAAGCTGCCAACGTCGGGCCCTCCGCGTGCGTGATCGACATCGGAGGCGGCGACTCGCGCCTCGTGGATCACCTGCTGACCAAGGGCCTCACTTGCATCACCGTCCTCGACATCTCGGCAGCAGCGCTCGCGCGGGCCAAGGCACGTCTCGGTCCTCGGCAGCAGACCGTGAAGTGGATTGAGGCGGATGTCACCGGAGACTGGAGCGTCCCGCCGGTCGACGTGTGGCACGATCGCGCGGTCTTTCACTTTCTGACCGACGCTGCGGACCGGAAGGCCTACCTGGGTAAGCTCCGGGAGGCGGTGAAGCTCGGAGGAACCGTCATCATGGCGACGTTCGCGCTGGACGGGCCCGAGAAGTGCAGTGGCCTTCCCGTGAAGCGGTACTCAGCGGATCTGCTCAAGGCCCAACTCGGACCGGACTTCGCCCTTCACGACTCTATCAACGAGCGTCATCAGACTCCGACGGGCGCCTTCCAATCGTTCTGTTACACGCGCTTTCAGCGCGTAGCGTTATGAGGCGAGCTCACTATTTGGCAGCCGCGCTTGTCGGTTTCGCTAGCTGGTCGAGAGCGGCCTTGAAGCCCGTCGCCAGCTTGTCGGCCGGCCCCGCGCCCCAATAGTGCAAGAAGAAGATCGCCGGCTGTGTGTCGGTCATGTGGTGGTGAATCGCGACGACGCTCAGACCGTTCTGGCGCAGAGCCTTCAGTACGGGCGTCACTTCATTCGCCAGCATGGCGACGTCGCCGGCAATCGCGGCGTCGGCATTCGTTCCGACGAAAGCCGCCCACGTGTTGAGCCCCATCCGGGCGTTAATCGGCGCGCCCATTTCGGTGAGCTTCAGGTCGGCGCGGCCAATCGTGATCTTATAGACGGCTCCGGTTTGCTCGCCCTGAGCGCCGACGACTTTCGCGATAGCGGCCGTATCGATCCCGGGACCCGCCGCAGGCGTCGCTGGTGCAGCCGCCGGAGCCGCGCCGGCACGTTGGCCGGGTGCGCGGCCAATCAGATCCAACGCCGGCTTGACCTTACGGGCCAGGTCCATCGCCGTGCCGTGTCCATGGACGTGCATGTAGAACATCCGCGGCTCGTCCCAGAAGAAGTGGTTGTGCAGGGCCGTCACCTCGAGGCCGTTGGCGAGAAGCGCCGACATCACCGGATTGACTTCGTCCTGCAGCAGCACGAGGTCGCCCATCATCACCTCCATGCCGCCGGTGCCCTTGCTCATCGCAATCCAACCGCCGAAGCCGAAAGGCGTCGGCGTCTTCACGTTCGCGACGGTCACGGCCACATCGTTCCGCGGGATGTTCACCTTAAGGACGTTGTCCTTGAAGTCCCCGGTCCTGCCTAGCGTATCGAGGACTTGCTTGTAGTCGGCGGGCATATCTTGCGCGATCGCCGGGACCGCGCTCAACACCACAGCAACCACGAATGAGGAAATGCGGGTCATAGAAGCCTCCATTTGACGCGAGGGAGTTTGGTAAACATCATCGCACCAGCGTCATGACGAAGACGCTCGCGCCAATCACACCGAGCGTCATCGAGCCCATCCACATCCAGCGATTGCGGGTCAGGGCCGCCACAGCCCCGAGCGCGATCGACACCTGAATAAAGGCGACGCTGTTGGCAAATTGATGGTGATGCTCGAGAAGCTGGTCGGCCTCTTTCGATTTGTCGTCTCGCTCGCGCTCCTTTTCGCGAGCGGCCTTCTCGATCTCTTTCTGCTCGGCAGCGTAGCGCTGGACCGTCTGATCGAGGTTCGCCGGTGGCGTCTTGCCGGTCGCCAGCCACACCGCGCGCGACGTTTCTTCGACGTTGGCTTTGATGCCTTTGGCCTGGTAAAAGGCCCATTGGTCCGACGCCTCCGCTTGAAGCCGCCCGGCTTCGGTCTTGAGGACGAGCGCCTCGTTTACCGTATCGCCGGCGCGGAGTGCCGACACGGCGCCAAAAGCGGCGAGCAGCGCCGTGGTCAGCGCGATATTTCGAAGCAGTGCGCCCGAGGGGGGTTCATCGATGGCCTCTCGAAGTTTGTCGGTATCGACTTCCATCTCTTCTGGCATGCGCTGATTCTAGCAGCGTGGATCTAAGGATTCCGTTGGTCGCGCCTCTCTTCACGCATAGCGGAAGAGCGCCTTGAAGCCCATGTCCATGTGATGCTGGATGTGGCAGTGGAAGAGCGTCAGCCCTGGCTGATCCGCCACGAACTCGACGATCGCGCGGCCGTAGAGCGGGACGATCACGGTGTCCTTGATGATCCCGGACGTCGCCTTCCCGTAGATCTCGACGATCTCGAACACGTGCCGGTGCAAATGCAGCGGATGCGCATCGTCGGTCCGGTTGCGGAAGACGAGGCGATAGCGTGTGCCCTCCTTCAACACGAACTCCCGATCGTGGGGATACTCCTTCCCGTTGACCAGAAAGCTATTGAACGCGCCCATGCCGCGCGGCACTTTCTCGAACACCATGTCGATGACTTCGGCCGGCGGCCGGGCCGCGGCCGGCGGCGCGGCGCCGAACACGGTGTAGTCCCAGGAGGGTTTCCCAGGCGCGACCCACTGCGGCTGGCGCCGCTGGCCCGAGTACTCGACGACGATGCCGAGGCCGGCGTTGCGGATGTCGTCTTCCGGCGCTCCCAGAATCCAGACGCCCGGCTGTTTCATCTCGACGTACGCATCGACGCGCTCGCCGGGCCCGATGAACAGCTGATCGACGGGCCGCGGTGATGGCACGGGATTCCCGTCGAGCGCCAACACTGTGAACTGATGGCCGGGGAGCGCGATGCTCCGGTTCTCGATCGCGCTGGCGTTCAGCACGTGCATGAGCACGCGCTCGCCCATGCGCACGCGAATCGGCTCGCCCGCGCCGAGCGCTTTGTCGTTGATCGAGTAGAGTGCGGCGTTCACCTCGAGCCCGTTGGGACGTGTATCCAACACCGCGGGCTTCTCCGGCTGCGGCCACTTCTGGTTCTGCTCGTCGGTGTCCACGGCCTCGCGCGTGAAATAGGGCTCCCAGTCGCGCAGCGCGAGAAACACCTCCTGGTCGTACTGGCCGGCGTCTCTTCCCGACTCGACCATGAGAAAGCCGAACTGCCCGGTGTAGCTGCCGCGGTGCAGGTCGGTCATCGCCATGGTGTGGGTGTGATACCAGCGCGTGCCGGCGGGGCGGGGCGTGAAGGTGTAGCGGCGCCGGCCGTGCGGCGGCACCGGCGGCGTGCCTTCCTCCTCGGCCCCGTCGAGCTCCGAAGGGACCAGCAGGCCGTGCCAGTGGACCTGTTCGGGCACATCGGTGTCGTTGACGACCTCGACCGTGACAGGTACGCCATCGCGCATTTTGAGGATCGGGCCCGGCACCATGCCGTTGTAGCCGACAGTACTAATGATGCGCGTGGGAGCCAGCTCCAGCGTCACTGGGGCGATTTGCAGCGTGAAGTCGGCCTTGGCCGCTTCCTGGCCCGGCAGTAGCGTGATCACGCCGGCGGATAATGTCCTCAGGGTCCCCAGGCCGCCGACTTTGATGAAATCTCTGCGTTTCACCAACAGGACAGTAGCAGATAGAGGGCCGTTTTGATAACCTTCGTCCGAGCGAACTCACCAGATGACAGCCACGCCCCGTTACCCGGCGATCGCGCTGATCCTTCTCGGGCTGAGCACGAGCGCGCTCGCCATGCAGGCCGGCGGCGGGTTCGGACGGTTACCCGCCCCGCAAAGTCGAAGCCCGTTCGGAAACGTCGACACCAAGCACGAGTTCGCCT
This sequence comes from Vicinamibacteria bacterium, assembly GCA_041484265.1. GTDB lineage: Bacteria > Acidobacteriota > Vicinamibacteria > Vicinamibacterales > CAVVIG01 > 2-12-FULL-65-11. Next base: position 2,908 of record JBGPHH010000128.1, on the reverse strand, counting down.
GGTCGCGGCTCCAGTACACGCCAATCGGCGGCGCCTTCGGCGGCTTCGGCCGCGGCGGCGGCGGCAATTGGGCGAGAGATTATCCCAAAGCCGACATCACGTTTCTCGCGGCGCTCCGGCGTCTCACCCGCGTGGACGCACGCAGCTACCAGCAGGTCGTGAATCTCGACAGCGACGACATCTTCAACTACCCCTTCGTCTACGCCGTCCAGGTGGCGAGCTGGACGTTCACCGAGCCGCAGGCCAAGCGCTTGCGCGAGTACCTGCTCAAGGGCGGCTTCCTGATGGTGGACGACTTCCACGGCACGGCGGACTGGGAGAGCTTCCTGCGGGGCATGCGAATGGTGCTGCCGGCTGACGGCTATCCGATTTCAGACCTCGCTGACGGCGACGAAATCTTTCACGTGTTGTACGACATCGGCCAGCGATTCCAGGTGCCGGGCGAGCAATTCGTGTCGACCGGGCGCACGTACGAAAAGGACGGCTACGTCCCCAAGTGGCGCACCATCCGCGACGAAAAGGGACGCATCATGGTGGCCATCTGCCACAACATGCATTTGGGCGATGCCTGGGAATGGTCCGACAGCGCGGAGTATCCGGAGCCATTCGCGTCGATGGCCTTTCGGATCGGCATCGATTACGTCATGTACAGCATGACCCACTGACGTGCAGCGCGAGATTGTAAATACCCCAGCCCTGCATGTTCGAATTTCTCTTCAAGTATCCGCGTGAGGTGTTCGCCAAAGGGCGCCTCGTCCTGCTCGGCCCGTGGCCGACGTGGGCGTTGGTGCTGCTGGTGCTGGCGGCCGCCGCGATCCTCGGCCTGATCATCCGCTCGCGACTGCAGACGGCGACGCCGCTCGTCCGGCGCTGGCGCGCCGGCCTCATCTGGCTGCTGCAGTCCGCGCTGGCCGCGCTGTTGCTCGTCCTCCTGTGGCAGCCGGTCGTCCTCATCACGCAGCTCAAGCCGCAGCAGGACATCATCGCCGTCCTCATCGACGACTCGCGCAGCATGACGATGGTCGAAAACGGCTCGACGCGACTCGATCAGGCCGTCAAGGCCCTGCAGAACGGCGCGCTCGCCGGACTGCAGAAGAAGTTCCAGACGCGCGTGTATCGGCTGGACAGCCGTCTCACGCGCATCACGGACCTCAAAGAGCTGCAGCCGGGCGCGCCCGCGACGCACATCGCCGACAGCCTCAAGCAACTGGCCGAAGAAACGTCCGACCTGCCGCTCGGCGCAATCGTGCTCATCAGCGACGGCGCCGAAAACACCGGCGGCATCGATCTCGACACCATCTCCGCCCTGCGGAGCCGGCACATCCCGGTACACACGGTGGGCGTCGGCCTGGAACACCCGGCTCAGGATCTCGAGATCGACGATGCGGCGCTCGCCCCGCGGTCGCTGGCCATGTCGCGACTGGCCGCGGTGATCAGGTTTCACCAGCACGGATACGCGGGCAAGAAGGCGCTGCTCACGGTCAGAGACGGCGCCAAGATACTGGCCGGGCACAGCGTGACGCTCGGAGCCGACGGCGACACGCAGTCCGATACGGTGGTCTTCAATGTGGGCGCGGCTGGCGCCAAGGCGCTCCAATTCTCGCTCGACCTGCTGCCCGGCGAGGAGAACACCGCGAACAACTCGATCATCCGCCTGCTCAACGTCGAGTCCGACAAACGCCGCGTGCTGTACATCGAAGGCGAGCCGCGCTGGGAGTACAAGTTCATCAAGCGCGCCGAAGACGAAGACAGCATGGTGCAGCTGGTGTCGATGCTGCGGACGACCGAAAACAAAATCTACCGCCAGGGCATTCAGTCCGGCGCGGAACTGGCCGAAGGGTTTCCGACAAAGCCCGAGAATCTGTTCGGCTATCAGGCCCTCATCATCGGATCGGTCGAAGCCAACTACTTCACGCCCGCCCAGCAGCAGTTGATTCGCGAGTTCGTCGACCGCCGCGGCGGCGGCCTGCTGATGGTCGCCGGCCGTTCGTCGTTTGCCGACGGCGGGTGGGGGGCGTCGAGCCTCGCCGACCTGCTGCCGGTCGTCCTCCCGAACGCCAAGGACACATACCACGTGGACCCGGCGACGGTGGTGCTGGCGCCGGCCGGCATGGACAGTCCGATTACTCGTGTGGAGGACGACCCCACCGTTAACGCCAACCGCTGGAAGAACATGCCGTACCTGATGGACTACCAGGACCCGGGCACGCCCAAACCCGGAGCGGCGGTCCTGGCCGAAATGTTCGGCGGCGGCCGGCAGATGCCGCTGCTCGTCACCGAGAACTACGGTCACGGTCGCACGGCGGTGCTGGCCTCCGGCGGCACGTGGCGATGGCAGATGAACGCGCCGGTGGGGGATCCCACGCACGATCGGTTCTGGCAACAGCTGATCCGCTGGCTGACGGTCGACGCCGCCGGGCCAGTCGTCGCGTCCGTCCCCAAGCAGGTATTGTTCGACGACAATCGGATCGTGCTGTCCGCCGAAGTCCGCGGCAAAGACTATCAGCCGGTGTCGGACGCTCGCGTCGAAGCCCACGTCATCGGGCCGAACGGCGTCACCGCGAACCTCGACATGGCGCCGGTGCCCGACACGCCGGGCTCGTTTCAAGCGGATTGGACGGCCGCGCAGACGGGCTCTTACCTGACGGAAGTCACGGCGACGCGCGGCGGCGAACAGCTCGGACGCGACGTTCTGACCTTTCAGCGCATCGACGGCGTCGCCGAGAACTTCCACACGGGCCAGAACCGCGATCTGCTCGACCGTCTCGCGGCCCAGACCGGCGGCCGCTATTGGCGTCCGCAGGAGTTGTCGACGCTCGTCGACAACATCGCGTACTCGGAAGCCGGCGTGACGACACGCGAGACGCTTGACCTCTGGAACATGCCGGCGGTCTTTCTTCTGGTCTTG
>JBGPHH010000127.1:0-11678 GCA_041484265.1 Vicinamibacteria bacterium | reverse complement strand
CCAGCATTTTCTGATCATGGAGCTGGTCGAGGGCGAGACGCTCGCGGAACGGCTCAAGACGCAGGGCTCCGGGCTGAAGCTGGAGGAGACGCTCGCGATTGCCCACCAGATGGCTGACGCGCTCGAGCCGGCACACGAGAAGGGCGTCGTCCATCGCGATCTCAAGCCGGCGAATGTGAAGATCACGCCGAACGAGAGAGTCAAAGTCCTGGACTTCGGGCTGGCCAAAGCCCTGGAGCCGCAGACGGCCAACGCGCAGCTCACCAACTCGCCGACGTTGAGCCTGATGGCGACGCAGGCGGGAATGATTCTCGGCACGGCGGCGTACATGTCGCCCGAGCAGGCCGAGGGCAAGCAGACCGATCATCGGAGCGACGTCTTCTCATTCGGCAGCGTGCTCTACGAGCTGTTGACGGGTCGTCCGGCGTTTCAGGGAGAAAGCGCCGCCGGCATTCTCGCGTCGGTGCTCGTGCGCGAACCGGAGTTGGCGGCGCTGCCGCCGAATCTGAACCCGCGGCTTCGCGAGCTGCTTAAGCGGTGCCTCGAGAAGAGTCCGAAGCGCCGCTGGCAGGCAGTCGGAGACCTGCGGGCGGAAATTGAAGCGATCGCGGCGACGCCGCGTGTCGTCCAGGTTGCCGCCACCGCACCGCCCCGAACTCTGTGGAAACGCGCAGTCCCCATTGCTGCCGCGGCCGTTCTAGCCGGCGCACTTGGCATCCTCGTGGACCGCTACATCCAACCGTCCGCACCTCCACTGCCTGTCACTCGGTTCACGTTCACACTCGGCGAGGGCCAGGCGTTCGGCGCCCCGACTCGGCAGTTGATCGCTATTTCGCCGGACGGCGGGCAGATGATCTATGCGGCGAACAACCAGCTTTACCTCCGGCCGATGACTGAGTTCGAGGCGAGGCCTATCCCAGGGACCGAAGTTCCGCAAGGTATCAACAGCCCAGTGTTCTCACCCGATGGACGTTCTATTGCGTTCTGGTCGGGAGCGGATCAGACCCTCAAGAGAATTGCCGTCAGTGGGGGAGCGCCCGTCACGATTTGTCCGGCGGATATTCCTTTCGGTGTCAGTTGGAGTTCAAGCGGGATTCTGTTCGGTCAAGGCGCAAAGGGCGCTATGCGCGTCGCGCCGAGCGGAGGCAAGCCGGAGACGCTCGTCGCCGTGAAGGACGGCGAGCAGGTACAGGGCCCGCGGATGCTCCCCGGTGACCAGGCGGTATTGTTCACGCTCGCGGCTGGCAACGGCGTCGATCGCTGGGACAAGGCACGGGTGATCGTGCAGTTCCTGAAGTCCGGCGAGCGTAAGACGCTCATCGAAGGCGGAAGCGATGCGCGGTACGTGCCCACTGGGCACCTCGTGTACGCGCTCGGTGGCGTCGTGTTCGGAGTGCCGTTCGACCTTCAGCGACTGGAAGTCGTTGGCGGACCGGTTCCAGTTGTCGAAGGCATCCGGCGACCCCTTAACCCTCTCACGGGCTCCGCTCACTTCAGCTTCTCCAGTACCGGATCACTCGTCTACATTCCCGGACCCGCTTCGACGGCGGCGCCCCAGTCGGATCTCGCACTCATCGACCGAAATGGCAGTGTGGAACCGCTGAAGCTTCCGCCTGGCCCGTACGATCACCCACGCGTGTCCCCGAACGGGAAGCGAATCGTCTTCGACACCGACGATGGCAAGGAGGCGGCCGTTTGGATTTACGATTTGGACGGTGCCAGCGCGGCGCGCCGGCTGACGTTCGGCGGGAGAAACCGTTTGCCGATCTGGTCGGCGAACGGCCAGCGAGTGGCGTTTCAATCGGACCGTGAGGGGGGCGATCCCTCGATCTGGTGCCAGCCGGCCGACGGCAATGGCGTGGCGGAACGACTCACGACGCCTGAGCGAGGCACGTCGCATGCGCCTGAGTCATGGTCCCCTAAGGGGGATCGATTTTCGTTCAGTGTGAGCAAGGGTTCGATCACGGCCCTGTGGACCTTTTCTCTGGCGGACAAGAAGGCCGAGTCGTTTGGCGCCGTGCAGTCGTCGATTCTGTCTGATTCCGTCTTTTCACCCGACGGCCGATGGTTGGCCTACGGGTCGAACGAAGGAGGAACGACCACGATCTACGTTCAACCTGTTCCGGCCACTGGCGCCAAGTACCAGATTACGAAGAACACGGTCTTTCAATCGGCTTGGTCACCTGACGGAAAGGAGCTCTTTTCCGTCCCGCCTGGAGCGTTTGCTGTACAGAGCATCACGACACAACCGAGTTTCACCATTAGCAATCCCGTGCAATTGCCAAGGGGATTCCAAGTGCTTGGCTCCGCCTCGCCGAGGAATTACGACATCACGCCGAGTGGCAAGATCCTCGGAGTCATCACCGCCGGACAGACTCAGTCCTCAACGCCGGCATTGTCGCAAGTCCAAGTCGTCCTCAACTGGTTCGAGGAGCTCAAGGCGCGCGTTCCGGCTCGCTAGCGCTCGCGTCCACGCGCTCATGAGTTGATGATTGCGGATTGTTGATTGCGGATTGAGGAGGCGCTGCGCAGACGCCACACCCAAACCATCAATCAGCAATCCTCAATTCGTAATCATCAATCAGCAATCCGCAATCAGCAATTCACGATCGCCGCGCTGTCATCGTCGACCTGGCGAAGATTGCGGTCAGTTCATCGGCTTCTTTGAGCAGCGGTTCGATCGCGTCCGCTCGCGCGAGCTGCGTTTCTTGGCTGATCTCCAGCCAGAAGCCGGATTCGTCCGACTCCTCCTCAACGAGACCGATCTTTGCGATGAACTCAGCGTGCGACCGCGCCCGGCAGGCGGCGCGATAATTCGCGCCGACTGACGTCGCGGCGTGGGTCAACTGCGTCCTCACCGTCCACGCGGGCTCACCGGTCGGAAATGTCCGCACCAGCGCAATGACATCGAGAGCGAATTGTTTGGTGCGACGTTTGAGGGCTTCAGCCTGCTCATTCATGTCGGCGAGCACTGCAAGAGCCTCGCCTTGTCTATCGATCGCTTCTTGAGGCGTAGATCCGAGAGTTGCTGGGAGAGGTTGGCAAGAAATGCAGCGTGATCCCAATCCGCAATCATCAATCAACAATCCGCAATCATCAATTCATGAATCTCCCCGCGCGAGCCGATTGAGCCCATTCAGCGCAGCGACCCGGTAGGCTTCGGCCATCGTCGGATAGTTGAAGGTCGTCTTCGTGAAGTATTCGACCGAGTTGGCCTTGCCCGACTGTGACATCACCACTTGGCCGATGTGGATGATTTCTGAAGCCTGGTCGCCGAAGCAGTGCACACCGAGGATCTCGAGCGTGTCGCGGTGGAACAGCAGCTTCAGCATCCCCACCGTGCGTCCGGTGATTTCGGCCCGGGCCAGATGGCGGAACGCCGCGTGCCCGACTTCATAGGGCACCTTCTGTTCCGTCAACTGGCGTTCGGTCCGGCCAATGGAGGAGATCTCGGGCACCGTATAGATGCCTGTAGGGATGTTCGTGATGAGCGATTCGTCGCTCTCCCCGTGCAGGATGTGGCCGGCCGCGAAACGACCCTGGTCGTAGGCCGCGCTCGCCAGCGAGGGAGATCCCACCACATCGCCGACGGCATAGATGTGCGGCACGGCGCTCCGGTAGCCCGCGTCCACCTTGATATAGCCGCGTGAGTCGAGCTCGACGCCCAGCCCCTCGAGACCCAACCCGTCGGTGTTCCCGGTGCGGCCGTTGGCCCAGAGCAGGTAATCGGTCTTCAACTGCTTGCCGGACTTCAGGTGCACCGTCACCGCGTCCTCACGCGGCTCCACCTTCGCGCACTCCTCATTGTGGCGGATGAGGACGCCCTGATCGCGCAAGTGGTAGCTCAACGCGTCGACAATCTCGTCATCGAGAAACGTCAGCAGCTTGTCTTGCGTGTTCACCAGATTGATCTTCACATCCAGGTTGCGGAAGATCGACGCGTACTCGCAGCCGATGGTGCCGGCCCCGTAGATGGTGAGCGTCCGCGGCGTCTCCTTGAGGTCGAGCACCGTGTCGTAGTCGACGATGCGCGGGTGCGAGAAATCGACGTCAGCGGGATGATAGGGGTGCGCGCCGACCGCGACGACGAAGTGCTTCGCCGTGAGCGTCTCCTTCGCGCCCTTCTTGTCGGTCACTTCCACTTCGCTCGCGCTCAGAAACCGCGCCTTGCCGTGCACAAGGCGCACTTTGTTGCGCTCGAAATGCGCAGCCCGGACCGCGACCTGTTGCTCGATCACCTTGTCCGCGGTCCTGAGCAGGTTGGGAAAATCGGCGGTGTACTCCTCCGCCATGTCTTTGAAGAGCGGGCTCGTCTTGAACTCCATCAGCTGCTGGATGGCCTGCCGCAGGGCCTTGGAAGGGATCGTGCCGAAGTGCGTGCAGTTGCCGCCGACCCGGGGCAGGTCTTCCACGACTGCCACCGAACGCCCGTTCTTCACGCAGCGCATGGCGGCCCCTTCGCCGCCGGGCCCAGACCCGATCACCACTACGTCAAAGACACTGTTCATCAAACTGTTCATCAAATTGCTGATTGCGGATTGTTGAGTGCTGATTTGCAGATTGCTGATTGTAGATTGATTCCAGATTCGCAATAATCATCAATCATCAATCCGCAATCATCAATCTCCCCCGTCTCTCCAGTCATTGACGTAGCGGCCGAAGTGATCGCCAACAGGCAGCTCTCGAGCGATTACAACGTACTGGCGCTTCGAGCGCCGGCCATCGCCGCGGCCGCCGCGCCCGGACAATTCGTCATGGTCAAGGCTGGAGGCGGTCACGACCCGCTGCTCCGGCGGCCGTTCTCCGTGTTCGAGGTGCTGCGCGACCAGACCGGCGTCGCGACGGGCCTGTCGCTCCTGAACAAACGCATCGGCGTCTCCACCGCGCTCCTCTACGCGGCCCGGCCCGGAGAGCGTATCGCCTGCCTCGGTCCGCTCGGCCGCCCCTTCTCCCCTGTCGACACACCGACCGACGCGTGGATGGTCGCGGGCGGCGTCGGCCTGGCACCTTTCGCCACGCTCGCGCAGTCGCTCCACTCGCGTGGCGTGCGATCGACGTTGTTCTATGGCGCGCGCCGCTCGCAGGAACTCTTCTGTCTGGATCTGTTCCGCGCGCTCGACGTCGAACTCGTCCTCACCACCGAGGACGGCAGCGCCGGCGAGCGCGGCCGGGTGGTCGCCCCGCTCGAGCGCCGACTCACCTCCCGTCCAAGAGGCTCGGCCGTCATGATGTACGCCTGCGGCCCGGAGCGCATGCTGGCCGCGACGGCGAAACTGGCTCTGCAATACGGCTGTCGGTGCCAGGTCTCGGTCGAACGCATCATGGGATGCGGCCTGGGCGGCTGCTACAGCTGCGTGGTGCCGATGCGATCTGCGGATGGCCGCGTCCATCACGTCCGATCGTGCCTGAGTGGTCCCGTCCTACCGGGCGATCAGATCGTGTGGGACTAGCAACGTTTGCTTTTCACGAAGACACGAAGGTCACGAAGAACACAAAGAACAATATGGTTTTCGTGTACCTTCGTGTTCTTCGTGTCTTCGTGATAAACAGGCCTTGATTCATATGGATCTCTCGGTTCAGATAGGCTCCCTCACCCTCAAGAATCCGCTCATCGCTGCGAGCGGCTGCTTCGGCTATGGCGTCGAGTACGCCGACCTGGTCGATCTGGCGTCGCTCGGCGGCGTCGCCGTCAAGGGGCTGTTTCTCGCCGAGCGCGAGGGCCATCCGGCGCCGCGCATTGTCGAAACGCCGGCCGGCATGCTGAACGCGATCGGCCTGCAGGGGATCGGCGTCCGCCGGTTCGTCGACGAGAAGCTGCCCGAGCTGCGGGCGCGGCGGGCCACGGTCATCGTCAACATCTGCGGATCGACGCTCGACGAATACGTCGAGATCTCCCGGATCCTCTCCGACGCGGAAGGCGTCGGCGCCATCGAGCTCAATATTTCCTGTCCCAATATCAAAGAAGGCGGCATGCAGTTCGGCTGCAGCCTCACGGGCACGTTCGACGTGGTGAGCGCGGTGCGGAAGGTGACGCGGCTCCCGGTCAGTCCGAAGTTGACCCCGAATGTCACCGACGTCGCGTCATTTGCCCGCGCGTCGGCGGACGCCGGGGCCGACGCCGTCTCTCTCGTGAATACGTTTCTCGCCATGGCGATTGACGTCGAGACCCGCCGTCCGAAAATCTCGAACGTCGTCGGCGGACTGAGTGGACCCGCCATTCGGCCGATTGCGGTGCGCATGGTGTACGAATGCCGCCAGGCGGTGAAGATCCCCATTATCGGCATGGGCGGCATCACCGACGCCCGCGACGCGGTGGAGTTCATGATCGCGGGGGCTTCTGCCGTGCAGGTCGGGACAGCCAACTTCGTCGATCCGTTCATCTGGCCAAAACTCATCGACGGGATCGAAGACTACCTCCGACGACACCAGATCGCGCGCGCCGCCGATCTCGTCGGCACGCTCGACACCGCGGCTGGCGACAGGGAATGGACCGCGTCTTAGCACTCACCATCTATTCACGCCCCGGCTGCCATTTGTGCGAAGACATGAAGGCGATCGTCGAGCGCGTCAGCTGCACGATGCCGGGCGCCCTGCGTCTCGAGGAAGTCGACATCTCGGCAGACCCGGAACTCGAGGGTCGCTACGGTTTGGAGATTCCGGTGCTTCTGGTGAATGGAAAAAAGATCGCGAAGTATCGGGTGAAGGAAGAAGACCTGAGGCGGATGCTACGAGCGATTGACTAAGTCTCAAGTTTCAAGTCTGAAGTCTGAAGGCTTTTCAGACTTGAGACCTGAGACTTGAGACTTTCGCCCGGCAGGTTATTTGGCAGTGATCAGGAAGTGTCCTCGACGGTTCTGCTGCCAGCAGGCTTCGTTTTCCATGGTGCAGAACGGCTGCTCTTTCCCCTTGCTGATCATGATGAGGCGACTGGCCGGCACGCCGAGACTGACCAGATAGTCCCTCACGGCATTGGCGCGCTTCGTGCCCAGCCCGAGGTTGTACTCGGCGCTGCCGCGCGAATCGCAGTGGCCCTCGATCGTCACCTGCGTGCTCGTCCACCGCTTCATCCAATCGGCATTCTTCTGCAGCGACGCCCGCGCGTCGGAGCGAATCTCTGACTTGTCGAAGTCAAAGAAGTTGTCGTCGAGCGGGCGCTCGGCGTTGAGCTGTGCCAGCGACTTCGCCGCAAAGAGCTGTTCTTCGGTCGGCGGCGGCGGCGGCGGCGGTGGCGGTGGTGGCGGCGGCGGTGGCGGCGGTGGCGGCGGTGGCGGTGGTGGCGGTGGTGGCGGTGGTGGCGGCGGTGGCGGGGGCGGCGGCGGTGCTACAGCCACTTGGGGAGCAGGTTTCTTGCAACCCGACATCACGACCACAAACGCCATGCTCAAGGCGCTCAGAACGAGAAGAAAAGCCAAACGGCGCAGGCGAGTCATATGGTTACCTTCCTCACAGGCCACAGCCCAAAACAGGCCACAGCTTACAAACTTGATTCTGCAGTGTCAATTTACGAGTACGTGGAAACCTTCATGCAGGCCGGAGCAAGAGCCCTTCGTTGAGGCTGCCGGTTCGGTAGCCCTGGAGATCGAGCGTCACGTATCGGTACCCGATCGCCTTGAGCTCCCGCACGATCGCCGTCCCGATCTCCGGATCGAGCGCGCGCGCCATTTCGTCGCGACCGATCTCCACGCGCGCCAGCTCGTCGTGGTGCCGAACGCGACAGACGCGGAATCCGAGGGCGCCAAGCGCCCGCTCGGCCCGCTCGATCATGCGCAGCTTCTCGTCGGTCACTTCGCTATGATACGGGATGCGCGACGACAGGCACGCCGAGGCGGGCTCGTCCCAGGTCGGCAGCCCCGCGCGGCGCGACAGCTCCCGGATCTCGTGCTTCATCAGACCCACGTCGTCGAGCGGGCTGCGGACGCCGAACTCACGCGCCGCCTGCCGGCCCGGCCGATAGTCGCCGCGATCGTCGGCGTTATTGCCGTCGACGACGACGGCGTGGCGGTCCGCGGCGATCTGCGCCAGGTGTGCGTAAAGCTCGTGCTTGCAAAAGTAGCAGCGGTTCGCCGGGTTCGCGCGGTACTCGGGCCGGTCGAGCTCGTGGGTGCGGATGATTTCGTGGCGCATCCCGAATTGCGCCGCCGTGTCGATGGCCAGGCGCCGATGGCGCTCGGGATAGCTCGGACTGTCGGCCGTGACGGCGAGGGCGCGGTCGCCCAGCGTCTGGCTGGCCACGTAGGCCAGATACACGCTGTCGACGCCGCCGCTATACGCGACGACGACGGACTCGAAGGAGGCGAGTGTCTGGCGGAGGGCCTGGTCTTTCGTCACTCGTTCCAGCCTTCATCCTCGTCGTCTTCATCCTCGTCTTCTTCGTCGTCGTCGTCGAGACCGTCGCCAGCCACACCCTCATCGTCCTCGTCGGGCGCGAGGTCGAGCTCGAGGGGCGACACGCCGGTCACCTCGAGATTGCTGCCGCACTCGGGGCAGCTCAATTGATCGCCCTTGTCGACGTCAAACTCATCGACTTCGATCTCGGCGTCGCATTCTGGGCAGGTGGCCATGGACAATCCTCGGGGCGTCGATTCGTCGGTTCCTGCGGGGGGCTCCTCGGAGCGCGGCGGCCAGCGTACGGTCTGGCAATTCGGTCGATGACGTGCCAAAATCCCGCTCGGAGGCTCGGCCGCGCTAAGATTCGGATTATAGCGACAACCTTCGCGAATCTGCAACGCGGCGGCAAGCCGCGCTCACGCGCTCGGTAGACAGCGTCTTACATGGCGAGCCCTTCAATTACAACCAAGACGATCGTGATTGCCGACGACACGGCCTTCGTGCGCGATCGGTTTCGGTCGGCGCTCGAGCACGCGGGCCACAAAGCGGTTCCCGTCAAGAGCGCCGCGGAGCTGCTGGCTCGCGTCCGCGCCGATCTCGCCAAGATCGATCTCATCGTCCTCGATCTGCGGCTGCCTCATGCGCCGGGCGTCGACCTGGTGCGCTCGATCCGGAAGCTCGACGAGGGGCGGCTGCCGATCCTCATCTTCAGCGGCACGATCGCCAACGCCGACGAGGTGCGAGAACTGGCCAAGCTGGGGGTGGCGGGGTACGTCAACGAGTACAGCGCGGTGCAGCACATCCTGCCCTCACTCGCGCCGCACCTCTTTCCCGACAGCTTCAACCGCCGCGGCAGCCCGCGGGTCGTGCTCGGCATCCCGGCGCAGTACCGGTTCGGCAACACGATCGCGGCGGCGCTGACACTCAACTTGAGCCACGGCGGCATCGCCATCCGGACGACGAGCCCGCTCGAAGGTGGATCGAAGATCAAGGTCCGCTTCCGCATGCCGGGATCCAAGAAGGACGTGGACGTCGAAGGGCGTGTCGCCTGGAGCGACCGCCGCGTCGGCATGGGCGTCCAGTTCGAGAAGGTCGATCCCGCCAACCAGGCCATCATCGACGAGTTCGTCAACGCGCATTTCTTTTCGAATCGCAAGGCGTAGATGGCACCGACGCTCGCAGGCGCCGCGTGGCAGGTGGCCGGAATCCTGGCGCTCGTGTTCGCCAACGGATTCTTTGTCGCCGCAGAATTTTCGATTGTCACCGTGCGCAAGACGCGCGTCGACCAGTTGGTCGCCGAAGGGCACTGGGGCGCGCGCGCCGTTCGTCGGGCCGTCACGGAGCCCGATCACTACATCGCCGCCACGCAACTCGGCATCACGATGGCGAGCCTCGGTCTCGGGTGGGTCGGCGAACCCTTGCTGGCCTCGTTGATCCAGCCCGCCTTCGCCGGATTCCCGACGCTGGTGGCCGAGACCACCGCCCACACCCTCGCCGTCGCCGCCGCGTTCGCGCTCGTCACCAGCCTGCACGTCGTGCTGGGCGAACTGGCAGCCAAGACCATCGCGCTCGAGCACTCGGAGGCCACCGCGCTCGCCCTCGTCAGGCCCACCGAGGTGTTCATGAGGATCTTCTGGCCCTTCATCCGGCTGCTGAACGCCGCCGGTCAGGCCGTCGTCAGGGGGCTGGGCCTGGGCACCCGCGTCCGATCCCGGATGGTGCACTCGGAAGAGGAACTGAAGATGCTCGTCACGGCCAGTCAGGAGGCGGGCGTCCTCGAGGAGGACGAAGAGCAGATGCTCCATCGCGTCCTCGGTTTTTCCGATCTCACGGCCTCCGAGATTATGACCCCGCGCACCGAGATTGTCGCCGTCGCCGCCACTGCGCCGCGCGACGTGCTGATCGGTCAGTTCGTGCACGGCTCCCATACGCGACTGCCTGTGTACCGCACCGGCCTCGACGATCTGATCGGGTTCCTCCACGTCACCGATCTTGTGAAAGTCCTCGCGAGGCCCAACGAGCCCGTGGATGCTGCTGCCCTGGCGCGCGAGGCGCTGGCAGTGCCAGAGACGCTCCGCGCCGACGACCTGCTGGCCGAGATGCGCCGGCGACGCGTGCGCGAAGCCATCGTGATCGACGAATACGGCGGCACCGCAGGGATCGTCACCTTCGAGTCGCTGATGGAGCGCATCGTCGGAGGCATCGGCGGCGAGTTCGGTGCGCCGGCCAAGATCTCGAACCGGCCGGACGGATCAGCCGATATCGACGGCCTGACGCTCGCGGCCGACGTCAATGCACAGTTCGGACTGCACATCGACGAAGAGGCGTACACGACGGTCGGCGGCTACATGCTGGGACGCCTGGGACACGGCGCAAAGATCGGCGATACGGTCGACGTCGAAGGCCGCCAGCTGCGGGTCGACCAGATGGATGGACTCCGGGTGGCCAAGGTGTGGTTGTCGGGCCCGGCGCCGAAGATTGAGCTTGAGCCCAGTGCCGAGTAGACACAAAGGACACACAGAAGCGCCGCGCTCGGTCAGCGAGCCAGCGCAGCGAGCGCGTCGTACACCCTCTGATAGTCCGGCTCGTTCCGGGCATCGTCGAGTACTTCCCGGTGCCGAACGATGCCGTCCTTGTCGAGCACGAAGACGGCGCGTTTGGCGATGCCTTTGAGACCGATCATGTCCTCGTTGAAGACACCGTAGTCTCGGATCACCTGTTTGTTGAAGTCGCTGAGCAACGGGAAGGTCAGCTTCTGGTCGGCGTGAAACGCCTTCAAGGCGAAGAACGTATCGACGCTGATGCCGAATACCTGGACGTTGGTCTCCTTGAGGCCACCGAGCGCATCCCGAACGGTGCAGAGCTCTTTAGTGCACGTCGCGCTGAACGCTGCCGGAAAAAACGCCAGCACGACCGGCCGGCCGCGATGCTGGCTCAAGGTAACCGGCTGGCCTTCATGGCTGGTCAGGGTGAAATCCGGAGCCGTTCGTCCGGCGTCTAAAGGCATCGAGTTCCTCCGTTATTGTTTCCCAATGAGTGTTCGGTTAGCATTTTTGGCTGATCACGTGCGACAGTAGGCGGGTCCTATGATTGAAGTTCAGCATCTCACGAAGCAATACGGCCGCGTGACCGCGGTCAACGATGTCAGCTTTCGGGTCGAGCGGGGCGAAATCCTTGGCTTTCTGGGGCCAAACGGCGCCGGCAAGACCACCACGATGCGGATCCTGACCGGCTACATGCCGGCCACCGAAGGCAAGGCCATCGTGGCGGGGTTCGACGTCTTCGAGCAGCCGATCGAAGCGAAGCGTCGCACGGGGTACCTGCCCGAAACGCCGCCGCTCTATCCCGAT
>JBGPHH010000126.1:0-11712 GCA_041484265.1 Vicinamibacteria bacterium | reverse complement strand
TGCGCAGCCGCTCGAGCGCGTTGACGCGGAAGTGGTGCGCGCACTTGGGGCAGACGTTGAGGTTCGTCGCCAGATCCTTGTTGTAGATGACCTGCGCGCACCCGGGACACTTGACCCACAGGCCTTCCGGCACGCGGCTCGGCTTTTCCTTGGCCGGGGTCGCCATCGGCTTGCGCGTCTTCTTGAACCACGCCATACAGCTGCCAGCTTATCAGGGCTTAGGGCCCTATTTTGTTCTTGGCACGTAATACCGCGTCCCCGGCCCCATCCCCTGGATCTGCTTGACGAGGTCGTCGAGCGCTTCGTGGCTGCCGTCGGCGTCAAACTGCGACGTCTCGACGACCAGCAGGGGCGTCGCCGTGTAATGAAAGAAGAAATGATGGTACGCCTCGTTCAACTCGCGCAGGTAGTCGTCGTCGGGCTCGAGCGCCACGGCGTCCGGATCGCGCCGGCGGCTGTGCAGGCGCCGGAGGAGCACATCGGTCGGCGTCTGGAGATAGACGACGAAATCTGGCGTGGGCACATCGCGAGCCAGCAGGTCGTAGAGTCGCTGGTAGATGAACAGTTCGTTGTCGTCGAGGTTGAGGTACGCGAAGATCTTGTCCTTGTCGAAGAGGTAGTCGGAAATCGTGACTTGATTGAACAGGTCGGTCTGCTGCAGCGCGGTCTGCTGCCGGTGACGGTTCAGCAGAAAAAAGAGTTGAGCCTGGAGCGCCGCGCCAGGGCGGTCCGCGTAGAAGTCGGCGAGAAACGGATTCTCGGCCTCCTCCAGCACCACCGTGGCGTCGAGGCGCGTGCCGAGGCGCTCGGCGAGTGCGGTTTTGCCTGCGCCGATCGGCCCCTCGATCGCGATGTGGCGGAAGGGCACGGCGGCACGATGATATCATCGCCAACGGCTGTGCACATGCGTTCGATGACCGCCGTGGTGCTCGCGCTTGCGCTCGGTGGCGCTGCGTGTGCGAGTGCGCCGACCGTCCCTGCAACCGTCACGACCACCGCGGCGCCCGCCCCTTCCGGCTTCGAGCAGAAGATGGCGTGGATCCTCCGGCTCGAGGACCAACGCGTGCTCCGCGATCCCGCGCCGACGATTCCACCAGCAGCAGCCGACCTGCGACGCGGCGAAGATGCGCCGGCGGGCGGGCAGCCGTCTGTACCAGATCTGGTGCGGCTGCTCCAGGACCGAGACGCGCGCGTCAGACGGCGCGCGGCCCTGGCAGTCGGACGCGTCGGGCTGCGCGAAGGCGTGCAGCCGCTCGTTGGCCTCTTAGGCGATTCGGATACCGAATTGCGTCAGACCGCAGCCTTTGCACTGGGCCTGCTGGGTGACACCAGCGCACGGGATCCGCTTGTGGCCGCCCTCGACGACAGCTCGCCGACCGTGCAGGGTAGCGCGGCGGAGGCGCTGGGTCTTCTCGGCGACCCAGGCGCCGCTGCTGCGCTCGGTCGCTTGGCCGCTCGGATCGTCGGGTCCGGCGTCCTCGCCGAACCGCCGGGAGACGACGCCGACGCGCGGCGCGACACGTCGCCCGCGGCATTCCGGCTGGCCATCTTTGCGCTCGTCCGGCTGAAGGCGTACGACGAGCTTGCGTCGGCGGTCCTTGACGGGTCGGGCCTGCCCCGCGTGCGCTGGTGGCCGGTCGCGTACGCGCTCCAGCGGATCGAGGACAAGCGGGCGGCGCCGGCGCTGCTCGCCCTCGCGAAGGACGCGCATCCCTACACGCGCGCCTTCGCGATTAAGGGACTTGGCGCCCTCAAGGATCGGACGGCGGTGCCGGTCCTCCTGCCGCTCGTCGCCAGTGTCGATCACACGACCGTCATCGAAACCGTGCGCGCGCTTGGTCGCATCGGCGATCCAGTGGCCGTGCCGGCACTCGTAAGTCTCATCGAGACTCCGGGCACTGATGCCCAGGTCCGGCTCGAGGCGATCTCGGCCGTTGCCACGGTGCCCGCACCGGAGGTGGCCGAGCAGCTCCTCGACTGGCTGTCGGCTCCGAGCCCGGCGATTCGTGCTGCTGCGATCCGATCGGTGGCTGCTCTCGATCCGCGTGAGTTCACCATCGTGCTCTCGGGCCTCGATCCCGATCCTGACTGGCGGGTACGGGCGGCGCTGGCATCGGCGCTCGGCACGCTCCCTCCGGATGTCAGCGCAGGCCGGCTGACCCAGATGCTCGCCGACTCGGACGTGCGGGTGATCCCAGCGGCTCTCGAGGCGCTGGTGAAGGTCGGCCCGTCGAATCTCGCCGATGTGCTCTTGCAGCAGCTCAAGGCCGATGATCCAATCGTGCGGGCGGCTGCCGCGACTGGGGTGGGTGAGATCAAGCCGCCTGGTGGCGGTCAGGCGCTCGCCGACGCGTACCGAGCGGGACTGCGCGATACGTCCTATTCGGCCCGGGCGGCTGCGCTCGCGGCATTGTCCAAGTATGGCCAGGCGGTCGCGACACCGGTTCTGAGGACCGCGCTCGGCGACAAAGACTGGGCGGTCCGCGTGCGCGCGGCCATGCTCCTCAAACAGCTGGACCCGACCTCAGCGGCCGACGTCGACCGCCAGATGCGGCCCGCGCCGGTCACCGTGCCATCGGAGACTTATCAACTGACACGGCTCGTGAACCCGCCGTATTCCACACAGGTTTACATCGATACGGATCGAGGCACGATTCAGATCGAGCTCGCGATGCTCGACGCCCCGCTCACCGTCGAGCATTTCGTGGCGCTGGCGCGCAGCGGCTTCTTCAACGGGCAGACGTTCCATCGTGTCGTGCCGGACTTTGTGATCCAGTCCGGCGACCCGAGAGGCGATGGCGAGGGTGGTCCGGGCTACTCGATTCGCGACGAATTCAGCCAACGCCTCTATCTTCGCGGCTCAGTCGGCATGGCGCTCGATCCGTGGCCCGACACGGGCGGTAGTCAGTTCTTCGTCGTGCACTCGCCGCAGCCGCACCTGGACGCGAAGTACACCCTGTTTGCGCGCGTTGTCGCGGGGATGGAGGTCGTCGATCGGATCGAGCAGGGGGATCTCATTCGACGCGTCCGGGTGTGGGATGGAACGGTGGCGCCTGAGGCGCCGACTCCGGGCGCGCGCTGAAAAAGGAAAAGGGGGCGCAGTCGCCCCCTTTATCGTGACGGATGAGGTCAGCTTAGCGTTTCTTGCCGGCCTTCTTCTTCCCGCCCTTGGCTTTCTTTGCCATTGTCTTGTATCCCCCCCTTCAAGTGGGTTGCGATGACTAGGGATAGCCTGAGTTCGCCATCCTCATACCAGATGTTGATTATGGACGAGATCTGACGAGTGTCAAGCACAAACGTGCGGAAAAAGTCAAAAACTATTGCGCGTTAGTGCGTGATGTTCTGCGCGCGCGCCGTCCGCAACTGTTGCTCGGCGTCGGCGAGCGCACCGATCGGATTGATCGGACGCATGTCGATCACGATCCGCAACTGTTCAACCGCGGCGTCGATCTGCTTCATGGCGGCGAGCTCGGACGCGAGGCCCAGTCGTGCACGGACTTCGGCCGTGCGCGCGTTGTAGACCATCCCTGCGCGGGCGCGCTCGAGCAGCTGGCGCCAGGCCGCGACACTGGCTGGCTGATCGTGGACGTATCGGTCGCGAATTTCAGCGATGCGTTGGAGGAACAGGGGATTGCCCGGGTATCGGGTGTCGAGCCGCTCGAGCGAAGCGAGCGCCTGGTCCGACCGGCGCTCGTACCGAAGGTAGACGAAGTGCAGCTGGTAGTCCGCTTCGCCTTTGAGCAACTGCCCGTGGTCGCGCCCCTGCAACATCTCCTCAAGGCCCGCCATGCGGTCGCCTCCGGGAAGCAACAGCAGCCAGCGCAACATCCGGAGCGCGGTCGGCGCGACATCGGCGTAGTAGTGATAGACCCCAATCCCAAAATACGCGTCGTTCAGTGTCGGATCGAGGTCGAGGGCGCGTTCGAGCGCGACTTTGATGGTCTTGCCCTCGCGCGCGGCAGAGAAATACTGGCCCCTCAGAACCCGCCACTGCACGAGCGGCCCGTACGAGCCGGCGAAATAGAACCAGGCTTCGCCACGTCGCGGCTCGCGACGCGTCCAGGCCTCGTTGGCGGCAATCGCGCGTGCCGCGAGTGCGGCAAACCGATCGTCAAGCGCCCGGCTTTCCGGGTTGATGAGGATCTGCCACCAGAGCGATTCGACGCCGAGCGCTTGGCAGGCCTCGAGCGGCGCGGGTGGACATGCCCGCTTGAGCTCGGCCTCCACGCGATCGAACCGCGCATCGAGGATGAAGTCGTAGACGGCGGCTAGGCGTGCTCCTTCCGTAAGCGCCGCCTCAACGGGCCGGGCGCCGATCGTACACAGCACGAACGCCGCCGCCGTAGTCACCAGTCTCCAGTCACCAGTCCCCAGTCGTCGCTGCGGTGCGCAACGTGACTGGCGACTGGTGACTAGTGACTGACGACTCACAACCGACTCGTTCTCAACTGTTGCTTCTCGGCGTGTCTCTCAAGAGCGAGCTCAATGAGGCGATCGAGCAGCGCGGGATAGGACAGTCCACTGGCCTCCCACAACTTCGAGTACATGCTGATCGTGGTGAAACCTGGAATGGTATTGACTTCATTCACGTACAGGATGCCGCTGTCACCGGCGAGCAGAAAATCGACGCGCGCCATGCCCGCGCCGTCGATGGCTTTGAACGCCCCGAGGGCCAGGTTCCGTACCTCGGCGGCCTGCGTGTCGGAGAGCGGCGCCGGAATCAAGGTCTTGGAGCCCTCTTCGACGTACTTGGCCTCAAAGTCGTAGAACTCGCGTGACGGCACGATCTCGCCCGCCACAGACGCTTCGGGATCGTCGTTACCGAGTACGGCGCATTCGATCTCTCGCGCCTTGGGAACCGCGGCTTCGATGACGATCTTTCGGTCGAACTGGGCGGCGAGATTCATCGCCGCCGTGAACTCGATCGCATGCTTGACCTTCGAGATGCCCACGCTCGATCCAAGGTTAGCCGGCTTGACGAAGACCGGGAATCCGAGTCGATTAACGACCGCGCTCATCACCGCGCGCTCGTTCTGCTGCCAGTCGCGCTTGAGCACGACCTCGTAGTCGCAGATGGGCAGGCCTCGGGCCGCGAAGACGAGCTTCATGACCGCCTTGTCCATTCCAACCGACGACGCGAGGACGCCTGCGCCAACGTAGGGCACCCCGGCGAGCTCAAGCAGGCCCTGCACCGTGCCGTCCTCGCCGTACGGCCCATGCAGGACCGGAAAGATGACGTCGAGCTCGACACCGGAAATCGTCGGCTGCAGCGCCGTCGATGCGCGCGCGGGCCGCCGGTCGATGGCCATGATGGTGTCGCCGGCGGGATGCGCGATCAGGTGAGCCTCGCGCGCGATCTCCTCCTGAACCGGCTTGCTGCCGGCCTGGAGGACGGCGGCGGCCGAGGCGAGAGTCGGCGGGTGTTCAGGCAAGGACCAATGGCCGTCCCGGTCGATCCGGATCGGGACGATGTCGTAACGCGTAGGATCGAGGTTTTTGAAGACCGCCGCCGCCGAGGCCAGGGACACGTCGTGTTCGCCCGACCGGCCGCCGTAGATGACGCCGACGCGGAGCTTCTTCACAATGTGTTTAAACTTAACACGTGTCGTTTAGCTTTCGGGTGACTCATACCGAGGGCGCCGCTCGCCGCGGCGCCATGACGACCGCCCACGGCCCGGTAGAGACACCGGCGTTCATGCCGGTCGGTACGCAGGGCGCCGTAAAGGGCGTGACGCACCGCGACCTGGAAGACCTGGGCGCCGAAATTCTGCTGAGCAACACCTATCATCTGTACTTACGGCCCGGTGCCGACCTCATCGCGCGTCGCGGCGGACTGCACGCGTTTATCGGCTGGTCGCGCCCGATCCTCACCGACAGCGGCGGCTATCAGGTGTTCAGCCTGGCCGCCCGTCGGACGATAGACGAGGATGGCGCGCGATTCAGATCGCACCTCGACGGCTCGGAGCACCACTTGACGCCCGAGAAGGCCGCAGACATCCAGGCCGAGCTCGGATCGGACATCGCGATGGTCTTCGACGAGTGTCTGGCACACCCGTCGGACCTCGCCACGACGCGCCAGTCCATGGAGCGCACGGCCCGATGGGCCCGCCGAGCGCGGGACCGGTTTCTCGCACTCCGCGAGGGTGGCGTCGCGGGCATCGCCGTGACTAACCCCGGGCAGGCGCAGTTCGGCATCGTGCAGGGCGGGGTCTATCCGGACCTTCGCGAAGAGAGCGCGCAACAGACCGTTTCGATCGGCTTCGAAGCGTATGCCATCGGTGGGCTGAGCGTCGGCGAGCCGACCGACGTCATGTACGACATCGTGTCGGCGACCTCGGCGTGTCTACCCGACGATCGACCCCGCTATCTGATGGGCGCCGGCACGCCTGAAGACCTGGTTGAAGCGGTCGCGCGGGGCATCGACCTGTTCGATTGCGTGCTTCCCACCCGGAACGCTCGAAACGGGCAACTGTTCACGAGCGAAGGACGCATCAACATTGGGAACGCCCGCTACGCGGAAGACGATCGTCCACCTGATCCCGGCTGTTGCTGCTATACCTGCCGTACCTACTCTCGCGCCTACCTGCGGCACCTTTTTCAGGTCGGTGAAATCAACGCAGCAACCCTTAACACGTTGCATAACCTACACTTTTACCTTGACACGCTTCGGAGGATTAGGGAGGCTATAGCGTTTGGGCGGTTTGAAAGTTTCAGGCGAGAATTCAACCGGAGCGTGTCCCGCCAGCGGCAGGATTCAGAGCGCCTGCGAGATAGTCACCAGTAAGGACTAGAGCTTCATGTCACTCGATGTTGGCCCCGTATTCGCCATGGCCGCTGCGCCAGAAGGCGGAAGCCCGTGGCTGCAGTTTGTGCCCTTCGCGATCGTGCTGGCGATCTTCTATTTCATCATCCTGCTACCGATGAAGAAGAAGCAGCAGAAGGTCCAGGCGTTTCTCGACAGCCTCAAGGTCGGTGACAAGATTGTCACAACGGGCGGCATCTACGGGCAGATCACCCGCCTCAGCGAGCAGAGCGTCCAAGTGCAGATTGCCGACAAGGTGCGCGTGGATATCTCGAGAGCGGCCATCGGCGGCTATCAGGGGCAGGAGCCGGTCGTCGAGCCCAAAGGGAGCATGGAGCAGACATGACGAACCTGCGTTGGAGAGTCGTCGCGATCCTCACCGTCCTTGTCGTGTCCTCGGCACTGGGCGTGTATCCGATCGTCGCCTCGCGCTACGGCGTCCAGTCGCCAGGCTGGCTCATAGCCATGAAGCTGAAACTTGGCCTCGACCTGCAGGGCGGCGTGCATCTGGTTCTGCGCGTCCAGACTGACACGGCACTCCAGGTGGAGACCGATCAGGAGATGGAGCGTCTGCGCGAAGCGCTGACCAAGGGAGGGATTCCCTTCACGAGCGTTACGACGGACCCGACGCACATTCGGGTGGAAGGCGTCCCGCCGGCTCAGGACGCGGCATTCCGGCAGGCGGCCATCGAAGTGCAGACCAACTACGATCGCAGCTCGAGCGTCGGAGGCACCTACACGTTCACGATGAAGCCGAACATCGAGGTGAACCTGCGTGACGAATCGGTCGTGCAGGCGCGAGAGACGATCGAACGTCGCGTCAACGAGCTCGGTGTCACCGAGCCCAGCATCTCGCAGCAAGGCGCCGATCAGCTTATCGTCCAATTGCCCGGCGTCACCGACGTGAACCGGGCAAAGGAAATCATCCAGTCCACGGGTCTGCTGGAGTTCAAGATCGTCGATCAGGGACCTGCGGCGACGAAAGAGGCCCTCATCCCGAGCGGCAAGGTTCCGGACGGGATGGAGCTCGTGCCTGGCGTGACTGGTGGTTCGGGAGGGGACCCGGCCAACACGGTGTACTACCTTGTCAGAAAAGTCGCCGTCGTCACCGGCCGCGACCTGCGCAATGCCCGGGCCTCGCTTGACGAGAACAACCAGCCGGCGGTGAGCTTCACGCTGAATACGGAAGGCGGCCGCAAGTTCGGTGCTGCGACGGGTGAAAACATCGGGAAGCAGCTTGCGATTGTGCTTGATGGTCGCATCCAGTCCGCGCCGCGCATCGAGGGACGGATTACGACCGATGGCCGGATCTATGGCAGCTTTACGCAGCAGGAGGTGGCGGACCTTTCGCTGATTCTCCGTTCGGGAGCGCTGCCGGCCAAAATGGACTACCTGTCGGAACGCACAATCGGGCCCAGCCTTGGCGCCGATTCCATTCGCTCGGGCGTCACGGCTTCGGTCGTCGGCCTGATGCTCGTGGTCGGCTTCATGCTGGTCTACTACCGGCTGTCGGGCGTCAACGCGATTGTCGCGCTCCTCCTGAACCTCGTGATCCTGCTCGGACTGATGGCATACATCGGTGCCGTCATGACGCTGCCCGGCATCGCGGGCTTCGTGCTGACGATGGGTATCGGTGTCGACTCGAACGTGCTCATTTTCGAACGGATCAAAGAGGAGTTGGAAGCGCAGCGCGGTGTGCGCGCGTCAATCAATGCCGGCTTCAGCCGAGTGTTTTTGACGCTGGTGGATACACACTTGGCCGCCCTGATTTCGGCGGCCTTCCTGTTTCAGTTCGGGACGGGCCCGATTCGCGGGTTTGCGATTACCCTGGCCGTGGGGTTGGCGTCGAACCTTTTCACCTCGACGTTCGTGTCGAAGACGCTCTTCGAGCTCACCTTGAACAAGCGGCAGCAGATCGCCACGCTGAGTATCTGACATGCATATCCTCAAGAACACCAACTTCGATTTTCTTCGTTGGCGTTGGCACGCGATCGCCCTGTCGTGGGTCATCATTATTGGCGGCGTGATCGCCATCGCCACCAAGGGGATCCCCAAGGGCGTGGAGTTTGCCGGCGGCACCGTGGTGATCGCGCAGTTCGACCAGCAGACTTCCGTGCAGCAGGTTCGCGACGCCCTTGATAAGGGGTTTCCGGGCGGAGGGCAGAACATCACGGTCCAGGCGTACGGCGATCCAGCAACCCATCAGTGGATGATTCGGGTGCCGAAGGTGGGTGCCGAATCGGGGTCCGCGCTGGCCACCTATTCCCAAGCTGTGGAGAGCGCCCTGAAGGCTGGAGGCATCGGGAACCTCAAGATCGTCGGCACTGAGATCGTCGGCCCCGCCGTGGGCCAGGACCTCACGAACAAAGGTCTGCTTGCCACCGGGCTGTCCTTGATCTTTATCCTGGGATACCTGGCCTTCAGGTTTCAGTTCAGCTTTGGCGTCGGCGCTGTGGTCGCCACCATTCACGACCTCCTCATCACGCTGGCCTTTCTCGCGTTTTTCCGCGTTGACCTCTCGCTGAACGTCATCGCGGCCATTCTGACGATGGCGGGCTATTCGACCAACGATACGATCGTCATCTTCGACCGGATTCGCGAGAACCTGCGGTCGATGCGGCGCGACTCCATCGGGCACATCATCAACGTGTCGGTGAACCAGACGCTGGGCCGAACGGTGATTACCGGGGGCACGGCGCTGCTCACCTGCCTCGCGCTCTTCTTTTTTGGCGGCGAGGTGCTGCATGGCTTCGCGTTCACGATGGTCGTCGGCATCATTACCGGCACGTACTCGAGCGTGTTCATCGCCGCGGCCATCGTGAGCCTCTGGCGCGGCACGGCCCCGACCAAGGCCGCGGCGCACGCGCCGGCGACGCTGGCTGCGCCCGCACCGCAGCAGCCCACGCGTCGGTCGAAGCCGCAACGGAAGGCCAGAGCATCGTAAGGCGCAAGTTTCAGGTCTGACGTCTGCCAGCGTCGTGCAGTCTTTCAGACTTGAGACTTCACACGTGAGACTTCCCACCTGAGATGCCGACCACTCTGCAAGCCGCGCTGCTCGGCATCATCCAGGGCGTCACCGAGTTTCTGCCGATTTCGTCGACGGCGCATCTGCTCGTCAGCGAGCGGTTGCTCGGCTACGAGGACGCCGGCGGCGTGTTCACCGTGATGATCCAGCTCGGATCGATTTTCGCCATCGTGTGCCTCTATCGCGCCAAGATCATCTCGGTCGTGACGGGTTTGCCGTCGAGCGCGGATGCCCGGCGATTCGCCGTGATGCTGTTCGTGGCGCTGCTGCCGGCGCTCGTCGCCGGCGCCGCTCTTTCTGGATTTGTGACGCGCGTGTTGTACAACACCCTGGCGGTCAGCGCTGCTACGTCCGTGATCGGGGGCGTCATCATTCTCCTCGTCGAGCGCATGCGGCCGACGCCCACGGTTCGCGACGTGGATAGCACCCCGGTGGGGAAGGCGTTTGGTATCGGCGTCTGCCAGGCGGTCGCCATCGTGCCAGGCGTGTCGCGTTCAGGTGCGACGATCATCGGCGGTCTGGCGCTTGGCCTCGATAGAGCCGTGGCCACGGAGTTTTCGTTCTTTCTGGCAATGCCGACGTTGACCGCGGCGTTCGCGAACAGTCTGTGGAGAGTGCGGCACGACATCACGGCCGCGCAGACTTCCGAAATCGCCATCGGCTTCGTCGCGGCGTTCATTTCGTCCGCGCTCGTGGTGAAGCCGTTTCTCAACTACGTCCGCCGATCTGGGTTCGCGCCGTTCGCGTGGTACCGCATCGTCGCAGGGCTTGCGCTTCTGGCCGCTCTGGCGGCGGGGTGGCTGTAAATGCAGTGGCTACGCCGAAGCTTCATCGCCGGCTTCTTCGTCACGGTGCCCCTGTTCGTCAGCGTCGCGGCGTTCATTTGGATCTTCGGCGTCGTCGACGGCCTGACCACGCCGTTCTACGATCGTATCCTGGGCCGCCGCATCCCCGGGCTCGGAACGTTGTCGACCGCAGTGGCCATCCTGCTCGTCGGCGCGATCGCGACCAATGTTATTGGCAGACGGGTGCTCCAGCGCGGCGAGGGTTGGCTGCTGCGCGTGCCGGTATTCCGGACGATCTACGCACCGGTCAAACAGCTCGTGGTGGCGTTTTCTCCAGACAACGAATCGGGATTCAAGCGCGTGGTGATGATCGAAGATGCGAAGTGCGGCTACGTCCTCGGGTTTCTGACGCGCGAGTTCACGGTCGATCGGGGCCATGGCCCCGAGGCGGTCCTTGCCGTCTATGTGCCTACAAACCACCTATATCTGGGCAATGTCGTCGTCTGCGACCGCGACCATGCAGTTTTTCCCGATATTTCGGTCGAGGATGGTATCCGCATTTTCCTGACCGGCGGCATGGCGCTGCCTCCCCGGCTCCGCGTATAATTCCGAGCCTTTGTACGTCTGGTTTTTTCGTGGGGTCCGACTTCAGACGGACCACGGCCGGCTCAAGCCGGCCGCCACATCTGTGAGGTGAGATGGGCGTATCCGTTCAGAGTGTTCTGCGGCGACTGGTCATGCCCCTGCTGTTGCTGGTGGCGCTGGGTACCATGGTTCGTCCGGCCGTCGCGGCCCAAGCCGCGCAACCGGCGGCCGCGGCGCAGTCCGGTGGCGGGGAAGCCAGCCTGGTGCTGCCCGATCTGTCGACGGTCGAGTTCAAGGGCATCAACGGCCGCTCGCTGCTGATGGGCGGCCTCATGGTCTGCGCGCTCGGCCTGCTGTTCGGGCTGATGACGTTTACCCAGCTCAAAAATCTCCCGGTCCATGCGTCGATGCTGGAAGTGTCGGAGCTGATCTACGAGACCTGCAAGACGTACCTGATCACGCAGGGCAAGTTCATCATGGTCCTCTGGGCGTTCATTGCGGTCATCATCAGCGCT
>JBGPHH010000125.1:0-11744 GCA_041484265.1 Vicinamibacteria bacterium | reverse complement strand
GGTTTTGATCCCGCCAATCCCGATCTCGACGGCGACGGCATATCGAACTGGGCCGAGGTCGCGCTCGGCACCGATCCGTTCAACGCCGATACCGACGGCGACGATGTGCCGGACGGCCAGGACGCCTTCCCGCTCGATCCCACGCGCTGGCAGGCGCCGGCCGTGGATCCGAACGATCACACCGCTCCGGTGATTACGTTGACGGAGCCGACCATTGCGACTCCAGTACCGTGAATTGCGGATTGCTGATTGTTGATTGCGGATTCGGTTGCCGATTGATGACTGCCAACTGTGACGCTGACGAAGCGCCTGCGGCCATGCCGAGCCGAGGACAAGAAGATCCGAGGCGAGGCATCAGCGTGAGTTCGCGGCGGGGGTGGGGCCCCGCCGCAATAAGAAATGTTGATCGAAGGTGATCTCGTGAAGAAGCGTTCTTTATTTGCCCGTGTCGCCATCCTGGCACTGCTGTGCGTTCAACTGCCCGTCGGGGCGCAATCGCCGATTCCGACGCGCGTCAATCGCACGGTCCCTCACGTCACGCCGCCGCCGCTGACGGTCGCCTTTGGCGACGCGCCGACGACCCTGGAACTGACGCACGCCCGCGTGCTGCCCGAGGCGCTGCTGCCGGTGGGCGAGCCGACGGCCTCGGACAACCGCGCGCTCGCGCGGGCGCTCGAGGCGTTCGCCACGGCCGATCGGCCCCACGCTGCGGCCGAGCTCGAGACGTTTGTCGTCGAGCATTGGATGTCGCCATGGCGGGCCGCGGTGCTTGTCAATCTGGGCCGGCTGCGATGGCAGGAAGGGTACTTCTCGCGCGCCGCGCGGTACTGGGACGAAGCATGGACGCTGGCCAAGGACGCCACCGATCCGCACGCGCATACGGTGGCGGACATCGCGCTGGGCGAGTGGCTGACGCAGGCGACGACGTTCGGGCAGATCGAGGCGCTGCAGGCGCGGCTGACCGAGGTCGAGGCCCGGACCATCCCTGGCGCCGCGGGCATCAAGGTGGAAGCCGCCCGGGCAGGACTGGCGTTTCTCACGCAACATCACGATCAGGCGATGTTCTCGGGCCCCGAGGCGCTCAAGGCGATCCTCGCGCAGCAGGGCTCGCGCGCGCCGCGCGCGCAGGAGATTGTCGCCGCCTATCGGCCGCCGCACCACGCGGGGACCTCGTTGACGGCGCTGCGGGACCTCGCCACGCGGGCGGGCGTGCCGCTGATGATGCGGTACGTGGCGGCGGCGACAGTCGTGCCGGTACCGTCGATCGTTCATCTGCGGAGCCAGCATTTCTCAGCGGTGGTGGGGCGGCGCGGCGACGGCTACGTGCTGCGCGACCCGGCGCTCGGCGGCGAGATCGTGTTGAGCGCGGCGGCGCTCGAGGATGAGGCGTCGGGGTATCTGCTCGTGCCGACGCCGGTGGCGGCCGCGGTCGGGCGCGTGGTGGTGCCCGCGGAAGGTGAGACGGTGGTGGGCCACTGCATGCCCGGCGCGCCCTTCCCCGATGAACCGTGCCCGTGCCAGACGGGCGCGGGGCCGCGGGTCCCGGGCAACCCGACCTATCAGTTGCACCCGTTGACGGCGTCGGTGCTCATCACAGCCACGCCGTGGGTGTACGCGCCGCCGCGGGGCCCGGCGGTCGACCTGACGCTGCGGTACAACCAACGGGTGGAACGGCTGGGGCAACCGGCCACGTGGGGGCATGTCGGGCCGCTGTGGAGTACCGGCTGGTTGTCGTACGTGACGGACAATTTCTATCAACTCGCGCCGCCCTATTCAACGGCGTTGGTCGAGTTGCGCGGCGGCGAGGGCGAGGAGCAGTACGCGTCATCGAGCCCGCACTGGAAGACACACGCGACGCTGGTAGAGGTGGCGGCCGACCCGGTGCGGTACGAACGGCGGCTGCCGGATGGGACGGTCGAAGTGTTCACGCTGGCGGACCGGGCGGCGACGCTGTACAACCGCCGCATTTTCCTGACGCAGGTCATCGATCCGCTCGGGCAGACGCAGACGTACACGTACGACAGCCAGGTGCGGCTCGTGGCGGTGACGGATGCGGCGGGGCAGGTGACGACGCTCGAGTACCTCGACAGCGCGGACCCGCTGCGGCTGACGCGGGTGACCGATCCGTTCGGACGGGCGGCGAGTCTCACCTACGACGCGGCGGGGCGGCTCGCGACGATCACGGATGCCGGGGGCCTCACGTCGTCGTTTGGCTACGCGGCAGACGGGTTTCTGCAGACGATGACGACGCCGGCCGGCACGACGACGTTCCGGAAGGGACCGGACAGCCTCGGCGCAGGGCAGTTCCGGCGGGTGGAGGCGACCGACCCGCTGGGCGGGACGGAGCGGGTGGAGTTCCACGTGACGAACACGGCCGGGCTGCCGGCCACGGCCCCGAGCGCGGAAGTGCCGGCGGGGTATGCGACCTGGAATCAAGGCCTCGACGTCTACAACTCACTCTACTGGAGCCGGCAGGCGATGGCGGAGGCGCCGGGGGACGTGTCGCGGGCGGTGATCACGCGCTGGCTGATGGAGGCCGAGATCCCGGGGGCGCATCCGCTGTCGCGGGCGATTCCGCACAGCATCAAGAAGCCGCTCGAGCGGCGGGTGTGGTTCAAGTATCCGGGGCAGCCCAACTACGCGGTGGCGGGGACGGACCCCCAGCCGGCCGAGGTCGCGCAGGTCCTGGAGGACGCTACGACGCAACTCACGCAGTTCACCTACACCGCGCAGGGGATGGTGACGTCGCGCACCGATCCCCTCGGGCGGCAGACGACCTACAGCTATGCGACGAACGGGATCGATCTGCTCGAGGTACGGCAGACCAAGCCCGGTGGGAGCGACCTGCTGGCGAGCTTCAGCAACTACACGACGGGCCATCGGCCGCAGACGATCGTGGATGGGGCGGGCCAGACGACGACCGTCATCTACAACACGAACAGCCAGCCGTTGACCGTCACCAACGCGAAGAACGAGACGACGACGTTCACCTACGACACGGGCGGGACCGGGTATCTGTTGAGCGTGACGGGACCGGTGAGCGGATCAACGACGACGCTAACCTACGACGCCGACGGGAGGCCGCACACGGTGACGGGCCCCGATGGGTATGCGGTGACGACCGACTCCGACGCGCTGAACCGCGTGACGCGGGTCACCTATCCGGACGGGACCACCGAACAGGCGACCTATCAGCAGCTGAATCTGGTGGAAGAGCGCGATCGCCTGGGCCGCGCGACGCACCATTTCTACGATGCCGCCGGGCGGTTGATCGCGACGCGCGACCCGCTGGGGCGGATCCTCCGGCAGGAGTGGTGTGTCTGCGGCAATCTCCTCGCCCTCGTGGACGCGAACGGGCATCGCACGAGCTGGGCGTATGACGCCGAAGGGCGCGTGACGACCGAGACGCGCCATGACGGGACGACGCAGACGACCACCACCCACGACGTCACGGGCAGGCTCAAGACGGTGACCGATCCCAAGGGGCAGGTGACGACGCTGACCTATGCGCTCGACGACCAGGTGCTGCAGCGGGTCTACACGAATGCGACGATCGCGACGCCGACGGTCACCGCCACCTACGACACGGTCTATCCGCGGCTGACGACGCTCGTCGATGGCGTCGGGACGACGGCGGTCACGTATGTGGCGCCCGGGACGCTCGGGGCGGGCCAGGTGGCCAGTGTCGACGGGCCGTTCCCCAGTGACACGGTCAGCTACACTTACGACGAGCTGGGCCGGCAGACGGCGAGCAGCCTCTCCAGCATCACCCGCGGGACGGCCTACGATGCCCTCGGGCGGGTGACGAGCCTCACCAATCCCCTCGGCACGTTTGGGATCACGTACGTAGCGCAGACCGGGCGGCGGGACACTGTTACCTATCCCAACGGGCAGACCACGACCTACGCCTACTTCGGGAACACGGGCGACAACCGGCTGCAGACGCTGCACCACAAGAATCCCAGCGGGGTGACGCTGTCAAAATTCGATTACACCTACGACCCGGTCGGGAACATCGCGACGTGGCAGCAGCAGACCGACACGGCGGCACCGACGGTCTACGACCTCGCCTACGATGCGGCCGACCAGTTGACGGCGGGCACGAAACGGACGACCGACGCGACGCCGACGATCCTCAAGCGGTTCCGCTACGGGTACGACCCGGCCGGCAATCGGACGACCGATCAGATCGATGACAGTGTCGTGGCGTCGAGCTACGACAGTTTCAACCGCCTGACGAACCAGGTGCCCGGCGGGGCGCTGCGGTTCGCGGGGACGCTGAGCGAGCCGGCGACCGTCACGATTCAGGGGAAAGCCGCCACCGTGGATGCCGCGAACGTCTTTCGCGGCACGGCGGCGACGAGCAGCGGGACCAACACGGTGACGCTCGTCGCGAGGGATTTCAGCGGCAATCAGACGACGAAGCAGTATCAGGTCGACGTTAGCGGGAGCAGTAAGACGCTCACCTACGACGCGAACGGGAACCTGACGGGCGACGGCACGCGGACCTTCGAATGGGACGCCCAGAACCGCTTGACACGCGTGCTCAGTGGTGGGAACGAAGTCGCGCGGTTTGTGTACGACGGCCTCGACCGGCGGGTCCA
This sequence comes from Vicinamibacteria bacterium, assembly GCA_041484265.1. Classification (GTDB taxonomy): domain Bacteria; phylum Acidobacteriota; class Vicinamibacteria; order Vicinamibacterales; family CAVVIG01; genus 2-12-FULL-65-11. Next base: position 7,140 of record JBGPHH010000125.1, on the reverse strand, counting down.
GAAGATGGTGGGGAGCACGACAACGACCTTCATCTACGACGGGATCGATGTGCTCGAAGAGCGCCAGGGCGGCACGACCACCACGAAGTACTACCGAGGCGTCGGGATAGACGAGCTGGTTGCGAGCCAAGGCAGCAGTGGTGCCGCATCCTACTACGTGGCCGATCACCTCGGTAGCATCATCCGCGTCACCAACAGCGCCGGGACGCCAACGCTCACGCGCCAGTACGATCTGTGGGGCAAGCTCGAGAGCGGCTCCACGCCGGCCGGTCCAGCCTACACCGGGCGAGAGTGGGATCCGGAGACCGGGCTCTACTACTACCGAGCCCGATATTACGACCCCACATTGGGGAGGTTCCTGAGCGAAGATCCGGCGGCAGCCAGTGCCAACCTATATGGGTACGTGTCCGGGAACGTCGCAAATCGGATTGATCCGTCTGGGTTGGTCGCCGTGCCTGGGAGGTACGAGGGTCTTATTCCGATCTGGGGATCCGGCAAGGCTGCGGCTCACAACATCGAATGCGGGGAGTGGGGGTGGGCCGCTTTGCACACCGCGATGGCTGTTTCGGATGTATTTCTGGTTAAGTCCCTAGTGGTTGCGGCAGGCACCGGCATGGTCATGGTCGCGGCCCATGCTCTCGCTGAAGAAGCTGGGGAAGCGGCGATTCGGACGCCGTACGCGTTGGCGCTTCAAGAAGCATCTGAAGCTGCCCTGGAGGCTCGAACTGCAGTTAGCGAAGGGGCCACACTGTATCGCGGTGGGGTTGTTGGCCGGAGCGCCGCCGCGGCGAGCGAAGCTCAGTACTGGGCACTTGAAAGTCCATTGAATGCAGGATACGCAGCACGCTACGGGATTCCCGGGGAAAACGCCGCCTTCGATTTCATCGAAACCGCAACGCTGCGGCCTGGAGCGAGGTTCATCACTCGTGAAGCTCCAGGTATGGGAGTAGGGGCCTCAGGCGGGGGGATTGAGGCTGTGATAGAACCTGGTGGAGTTCGAGTGCACGCATTCTTTATGCCTTGAGAGAAACGATGCCGATCAAAGACAACGAAACTTTGTACTCTTCTGTGCGTGAGCTCTGCGGAATCTTGAGTGGGCTGGGCGCGGACGAGCTTGCAATAAGTCTCCGAGGGGCGCTGGTGGCGAGCTCATTGCCCGGCGAGGTGTTGGGAGAAATTGGGCTATCGCTGAAACGGATACGCGGGCATGAAGCGTACGGGCGCGTCGATGTTCGGCGCCGGGTGGACGACGCGTTTGACTACTTGCGCAAAACGATCGGGATGGCTTGAAGAATGCCGTGCGAACAGAAATCAGGGCCGGGTCGTCTTGGGTCGATAGTCGCGTGGGTCGAGACATGCGTCGAATGTCGCGTGGTCGATTCTGATCCAGTCAGAGCTGGCGATCCCTCGGCGGTTCTTTGTGGTAGGACTGACCGGAAACGCACAGGCGATCTTGATCCACCGGTTCTGCTCCCTGGCGATCACGCGGAGTTCCGCGCACACCTCTGAGAGATCCTGGTCTTGGCTGAACACGAGCGCCACATCGTACTCGCCACGATGGGCCAGGCGGATGAGGTCGATGGCGATGCGCACGTCGATCCCCTTCTCTTCTGCCGTCAGGAAGGCGTGCGTCGAGCCATCCGGCAGCTTCACGGTTTTGTTACGGTAGCGGAGGGAACGACTGAACACGTGCACGCCTTGGCGGCTGAGATGGAGGAGCTTGCCTGCCCAGAAGTGGCTCCAGTGCATATTGTCCGAAGGATCGGGAATGCCCGTGTAGAACCGCGTCTGGATCAGTGTACTACCCCAATGGGAATTGATCGGCGCCTTTTGCCCGCCTGATGGCTGATCTCTGGTGCCGATCGAAGCCTGCCAGGCGCCACGATGCGCGGTTCGCTGCAACAACCAACGCGCGTGACCCCGAGATTGCCCACACAACGAGCGTCACGATACGCGAGACGCACGTTCACGTTTACGCGGCGTGGTCGATCAGGAATGGGAGTGAGCGATCCGAATCCAGAAACGCGACGGTCCAGGGCGGGTCGCGTGGGCCGTCGCCAGGCCGGCCGCGTGGCGGTGAGCGCGGCGTGGCTCTCGTTGGTCGCCGGTTGTAGACGTCGGCCGGCGTGGCGCCACCGAGTGCGGTGTGCGGCCGGTGTTGCGCATACCACGTGAGCGCGAGGGCGAGGCGGATCTCCAGCTGACCGCGCGTGAGCCGCGGCCGTTCGCAGACGCGCGTCACGGCCTTGAGGGTCCGCCAGAAGCGCTCGATCAGCGCGATGGAGCCGACGCGGCCGACGGCGCCGAACCGCTGACGGACCTGGCGGACGCGAAGCGCCTGTCTGAACCGCGCGGCCGTGAACTGCGCGCCGCGATCCGTGACGACGTGCCGTGGTCGCCCGTGCGTCGCGACCGCGCGGTGGAAGAGCCGCACGATCGCCGTCGCTGAGGGTTCACCATAGAAGACGCGCGCCGCGAGCGGCATCCGCGCGTACGCATCGAACACGACCGCCAGCTTGAACGTCACCAGCCGAAACAGACCGGGAATGTTCGTGAGATCGATGAGCCAGACGTGATTCGGACACCTCGCGGTCAGGGCACCGTGTGTCGTGACGCTCGGGGGCGGCGTCGGCGGCTCACGCCGGATGCGACGCACGGTCTCGGGGGAGAGCCGCCAGCCGACGCGGGCCAGGGTCCGCGCGATCAGAGCATTCCCACCGACGCCGGCCCGATCCATCAGCTGAATCAGATGCCGGACGCAGTCCGCAAACCGACGAACTGGTGGGTGCGGGCGCACGAGGCCGTCGATGGTCTCCGGATTTCGCTGCGCCGCGACGTCCTGGTGCCAGCGCGTGACGGTGGCTGGCGTGACGAGGAACCGCCGTGCGGTCTCCTCGGTCGTCCAGCCGTGGAGCTGCATCAGCTCCAGGATCCGGAACCGCTCGGGCGGCGTGTACTGGGGCCGGTGCTTCGGGGCGATGCGCTCGAGGCGCTCCGTCAGGAGCGCGATCTCCTGCTGCGCGCGAGCGAGCGCCAGGCGGAGTTCGCCGAGGAGCGCCGTCAATTCGTCCCGGGTGGCGACCCGCGTCAGCCGGACGCCGCACGCCAAGCCGAGCAGCCGCGCGGCCACGAGGACCGCGCGCAGGGCGCGCGCCTCACCGGCGCGCTGCTGTACGACTTCGAGGATGACCGCGTGAGGATCGGTCGCTGAACGCGTACGCATGAGATCACGATGGTCTCACGTGGCGGGCGGCTCGATGAAGACGCCCGGCCGGAGGCGATTATCGGCCGGAGCGGAGCAGATGCACGACGGCGGTGACCACGCGCTGCAACACATCCGGTTTCAGCGTGGCGACCTCCGTGACGATGAGATCCTGATTGGCGGTGAAGAGTTTGCCGGGCCTGGCGAAACTCACCGCCCGCAACGAACCCGTCGCGAAGCTGCCGGGCTCGAGGGTCACCGCTCCATGGTCGCCGTAAGGTTGACTGGTCACTTGGCACAGTATGCAGTCACCTCGGCCTACATCGGCGAGGACGACCGCTGGACGAAGCTTGGTCCCTGAGAGGTCGGAGAACGGAAAACGGACGAGCACTATCGCACCGGCTGCAGGTGCGCCCATGCCTCGTCCTCTTCCGGTCGGCTCCAATCCTGCGCCAGCGCCGGCTCGCTGAGCAACGCGCTGTCCGAGCGACCCGGCGCCGGGTGTTCGTCAAGGATCGTCACCAGGGCGCGGCGGGCCGTCGGCGGATGGACGGGCTCAAGCAGTCGGACGTTCCCGTCCTCATCGACGATGGCCTCGATAATTCGAATCATGGTGAAGACCTGGCTCCAGTGTATACGACGAGGAGGGGCTGTGGCCGTTTCTCGCCGAACGGCGGAACTGTACTGCCCCAATGGGAATTGATCAGGGCATTTCGCCCGCCGGCTCGCCGACGTTTTCTGTTGATTGAAGCCCGCCGCGCGTCACGCAAGCGCGTCGCGCTGCAGACTGTACACGTTGAACCTAGATCGGACACACGAGGAGCGTGTCGGCGTACGAGCCGAGGCGTTAGGCCGCCCGGTCGATCAGGATCGGCAGCGTGCGATCAGGATCCAGAAACGCGACCGTCCAGGGCGGCTGGGACGGACCCTCGCCCCGACGCCCGCGCGGCGGCGCGCGTAACGTGGCTGTTGCCTTGAGGTGGAGGCCGTACGTTTCAGCGGGCGTGGCGTCGTCGAGCGCCGTGTGCGGCCGGTACCGCGCGTACCACGTGAGCACGAGGCTGAGTCGGGCTTCCAACTGGCGAGCGGTGAGGGGCGGCCGTTCGCGCACGCGCGACACGTCCTTGAGCGTGCGCCAGAAGCGTTCGAGCAAGGCGATCGAGGCGACGCGGCCGACCGCGCCGAAGCGCTGGCGGATGCCGCGAACGTGGAGCGCACGTCTGAACTGCACGGCGGTAAATTGCGCGCCGCGATCCGTCACGAGGTGTCGCGGCGGTCCGTACCTGGCGACCACTCGCTGGAAGAGCCGCACGATCTCGGCCGCCGACGGCGCGCGCCAGAAGACGCGTGCCGCCAGCGGCAGGCGCGCGTATGCATCGAAGACGACCGCCAGTTTGAACGTCACGAGTCGAAACAGGCCGGGGATGTCGGTCACATCCATCAGCCAGGCGTGATTCGGACACCGCGCCGTCAGCGGGCCGGCTGGCGTCGCACGCGGCGGCGGTACGGGCGGTTCGCGTCGGATGCGGCGCACGGTCTCGGGGGAGAGCCGCCAGCCGGCGCGGGCCAGGGTCCGCGCGATCAGGGCATTCCCACCGACGCCGGCCCGATCCATCAGCTGAATGAGACGACGGACGCAGTCCGCGAAGCGGCGGACGGGCGGCTGCGGGCGTACGAGGGCACCGACGGTCTCTGCATCTCGCTGCACCGCGACGTCCTGTTGCCAACGCGTGATGGTGGCCGGCGTGACGAGAAATCGGCGGGCCGTCTCCTCCGCCGTCCAGCCGTGCAGGTGCATCAGCTCGAGGACGCGGAATCGATCAGGTGGCGTGTAGTGCGGGCGGTGGCGTGCCGCGATGCGCTCCAGGCGCTCCGTGAGGAGCGCGATCTCTTGCTCGGTGCGAGCCAGCGCCAGGCGGAGTTCCCCAATGAGCGCCGTCGATTCGCCTCGGGTGGCGACGCGCGTCAGACGGACGCCGCACGCCAGGCCGAGGAGCCGCGCGGCGGTGAGCACGGCCCGCACGGCGTGGCGATCCCCGGCCCGCTGGACAACCTTGATGATGACCGATGGCGACCGAGTGCATGACGCAGCGCGCATACAGAGCAGCATGCCGCGCGGTGACGACGATGCGGCGACGGCGGCCGCCCAGGAGACCCAGGAAGGTCAGCGGGAGAGCGTGGGCGGCGCGCCCTGTACCAGATAGTCCAGGATTTCACCTTGCATTCGCTCGATTTCCAATCGATACCCGGAGCTGAGCGCCACCCATTCCTCCGGACGCGCCGCGGGGCGAAGGGTCTGAATCAACCGCTCCAGCGCCGCCACCCGTTCCTGCATGGTCCTGAGTTCCGCGTCATTCCTGATCATGGCGTGACCTCTACAATACCGCGCCTCGCCCCGTCCCGGCGAGTTTGCCAGAACGTGAGAAAGGTGGCGATCTCTCCGTCAGCCAGGATACCACGGCGCATCCAGAACACGCTGGCGCCAAACCGGGCGTCTGCGTCAGCGTGCGAGAACAGCGTCTGCGACTCCCGCGGTGCGTCTTCGAGTGTGAACGTCTCCGCCATCAGAAGCACCACGTCCAGATCACCTGGCACCTCTTTATGCGTGACGAAGCTGCCGAAGACCAAGAAGCGTTCGAGCTGGCCGGTCCGCCAGCGGGCGACGACCGGGCCCGTGAGCTAGCCGGGCTCCTGGCTCGCTCGTGCGAGCCAATAGAGGAGTCGTCGCTTGGCGTGGGCGATCGCGAGCACCAGGACGCTGTCAGCACGGACCTGGAATCCGACGAGATAGGGAAACTGCTCGATGATGGTCTTACGAATGGGCACCGCGGCGCGATTGGTCGCGGGCCAGATCGGAAACGCCGCGGGTGACTGGCCAATGCGTGCGAGGGCTGCGGCGACGCGCGCTACAAACCGATCGCCAAGATGGGGACGCCGCTCTTCGTACCAGAGCGCCGCAGACCGAAGCTCGGCCCGCGCGTCAGGATGAAGCTCGACGCGCACGCCGCTGCTCGAGCTCGTTCAGGATGTCGGTGCGGACCGTTTCCCAAGGAACGGCCTGCACTCGGCCTTCGGCGACGTCCTGCGCACGGCGGAGCAACTCGTCCGCCCATGCGACCGCGACGGCGTCGTCGGCCTCCTCAAGACTGGACAGCAATTCGGCCGCCACGCGAGCCCGTTCCTCTCGAGAAAGCCGAAGGGCTTCAGCGAGCAATTCGTCCGTCGACATGCGTCCAGTCTAGCATTGCGCCCCGAATGGCTGACGCAGGCGAGTTCTTTGGGCAGGCGGACGCGATGCTGGGACACCCTCTATCAACTGGCGCCGCCCTATGCGACGGCGATGGTCGTGCTGCGCGACGAGGGGATGGAGGCGTACCAGGGATCGGGCCCGCACTGGCAGACGCACGCGACGCTGGTCCAGGTCTCCGACGACCCGGCGCGGTGGAGCGGCGGCGGCCGGACGGGACGGTGGAAGTCTTCACGCTGGCGGATCGGGCGGCGAGGCTCTTCAACCGGCGGGTGTTCCTGCGGTGGCGTGCCGCGATGCGCTCCAGGCGCTCCGTGAGGAGCGCGATCTCTTGCTCGGCGCGAGCCAGCGCCAGGCGGAGTTCCCCAATGAGCGCCGTCGATTCGCCTCGGGTGGCGACGCGCGTCAGACGGACGCCGCACGCCAGGCCCAGCAGCCGTGCAGCGGCGAGCACGGCCCGCAGGGCGCGCGCGTCTCCGGTCTGGCGCTGGACGATCTCGACGAAGATGGACTGTGGAGGCGTGGAAAACCGCGTGCGCATGACATAGCCATGGTCTCACGCCGAGGTTTCGGCGAAGCGACGGCCACGGCCGTCAACGGGTGTCCAGGGGATATGGATCGGGAAATCTCGCGGATCCTGCAGGCCGTCACATTCAGGCGAAGGGGTTGATGATGTCCAGGCCCCGAAGGG
>JBGPHH010000124.1:0-11797 GCA_041484265.1 Vicinamibacteria bacterium | reverse complement strand
CGGGTCGCTGACCCACGCCATCACGATTGGGCGCCCCGGCCGTGAGGTGTGGCCGTGGATTGTGCAGATGGGCGCAGGCAGTCGCGCGGGATGGTACAGCTACGACCGCCTCGATAACGGCGGCCGTCCGAGCGCGGAATGCATCATGCCGAATCTCCAGGACATCGCAGTCGGCACACTGTTCCCGGCGTTGCCTGGCGCCAAGGACGGCTTCAACGTGCTCCAATACGAGCCCGAGACCAGCCTCGTCCTCGGCGCCGGAAGCGCAGCAGGCGGTACGCCACTCGTGACGTGGGCGTTCCTGCTCCAGAGGATCGACGAGCGGCGCACGCGGTTGATCACACGTGCTCGCGGTGGACCGAGCTATCGGTTCCAGGGTCTCCCGCAATGGACCGTGATGCTGATTGTGCCGTTGGTGCACTTTGTCATGCAGCGAAAGCAACTGCTTGGCATCGCCCGCCGCGCCGAGTCCACTCGTTCGACCCGCGAGCGCGGCGCCCGGACCGAGGCCGCATGAGCGCAACTCGACGCATCGGGCAGGCCGCACGCTGGCTGGCAGCCGGCCTCGGAATGGCGGCCGGTGCGTACGTGGGATACGTCGGTGTCGCGTGGTACAGATACGGCCGCGCTGCCACGTCGACGGATCCGGATGCGGTCGATCCGCTGCTTGACCACTTCATGCCCGAATACGAGGTGGCGGAACGGCACCACGTCCACGTGGCCGCGCCGGCCGAAATCACATTGGCGGCGGCCGCTGAGACTGATCTCCAGCAATCGCCGATCGTGCGCGGCATCTTCAGGGCTCGGGCGCTGGTGCTCGGTGCAGGGGCAGACGAGTCGATCAGGCCGAACGGGCTGGTCGCGGAGGTCACGTCGCTTGGATGGGGAATGCTCGCAGAGGAACCCGACCACGAGCTTGTGTTTGGCGCCGTCACACAACCGTGGCTGCCCAACGTCGTGTTTCAAGCCCTTCCGCCCGACAAGTTCGTTCAGTTTCGCGAACCTGGCTACGTGAAGATCGTGTGGACGCTGCGCGCCGATCCGCTGGGCCCCTCAGAATGTGTCTTCCGCACCGAAACGCGCGTGGCGACGACTGACCCGATGGCCAGGGCGAGGTTCCGATGGTATTGGGCACGCTTCTCGCCCGGTATTGTCCTGATTCGGCGGGTTATGCTCGGGCTGCTGAAAACGGAAGCGGAACGGCGCGCTGGCCTGCACCTTCGATCGCGAGCAGACGCGCCTTCGTACTGACACCGCCGTGCGCGGAGAAACCGCCGAGCTTGCCGCCTGCGCCAAGCACGCGATGGCACGGGACGATGAGCGCGAATGGATTTCGTCCGAGCGCCTGCCCCACGGCGCGCGCCGCCCCCGGCGCCCCGACCTTGGCCGCGACCTCGCCGTAAGAGCGCGTGGCACCCGGTGGAATCGTGCGCGCAGCCTCGTAGACACGACGGTGAAACGGCGGCACGCCATCCATATCGAGGACGACACTCGAGAGATCACTCGGCTCGCCGCTGAGGAGCGCGACCAGTCGATCGATCGCACGCCCCACAACGGGCGGCGGAGGCGCCTCGTGAGCGTCCGGGAATCGTTTGAGCAATCGGGTGCGCATCGCGCGCTCGTGCGCCTCCGGAAGCTGGACACCGACGATGCCGCGACTGCCCCAGGCGATCGCGCAACGGCCAATCGTGGTCTCAAAGAGCGCAAAACTCAACGACGCCATGAGGCGGCGATTGTAGCATCCGCGTCGATGGCAGAGACGGCTAGAATGGGAGCCATGGCGACACTGATTGAGGCCATCGACATCAAGCGGAAGATGTTCTTCGAGTTCGAAGCCGCGCCGTATGTCTGCCTCGACGTCGAAGTGTCCAGACCGACCGCTCGCGGCGGCCAGACGCTGGTGCGCGTCAAAATGCGGAATCTGCTGACCCGCGCGGTGTTTGACAAGACGTTCAAGGCCGGCGAGAAATTCGGCGAACCGGATCTCGAGATGCTGACGGCGTCCTATCTGTACGCCGACAGCGCGGGCTACCACTTCATGGACCAGGAGACGTTCGAGACGCTCACCCTCGGATCGGATGTCGTCGGCGACGATCGGGATCTGCTCGTGGACAACCTGATCCTTCAGGTGCACAAGTACAACGGCAATCCGATTGGTCTGCAGTTTCCGCCCCATGTGGAACTGAAGGTGACCGACAGCGAGCCGGGCGTTCGTGGCGACACGGCGAGCGGCGGCGTCACCAAGCTGGCCACGCTCGAAACGGGCCTCAAGGTTCGCGTGCCCCTCTTTATTAAGGAGGGGGAAAAGGTGAAGGTTCACACCGAGACCCGCGAGTTCGCCGGACGGGCGTAACCTGTAACAGACTCATTACCAATAAGTTAGTCATCCGCTAAGCCGCCCATCCCTCAAGACGGCCTGCCCTCGTTCTGCAGAACCGAAAGGCCACTTGCAGGATCGTAAATGGGCTATGGCTTGGCTTGCCCAGAATGGCGCCTCGGCCGTGCCGTAACCCCATTTGTGACCATAACTTGGACACATTCCTCAAGTTCAGGCACATTCTGGTACACAACTTGTCTTGTGAGTGCTGTAAAGGAGCACCCAATGGCTCGCTCAGCGCGCTCAATTGCGGGGTTCATGACAGTCGTTGCCGGCGTCCTTGCGGCGACCTTGTCGGTAAGCGCCCAGGGAAATTCAAAGCACCCGGACATCACGTGGGCGTCTGTGTCGCTCGACCAAACGACGCTATTCGTGGAGGGCGTGAACTTCGGCCAGAACCCGGCGGTCACGCTTGATGCCGTGGCGCTCGGCGGCATCCAAGTCGACGCGACAGGCCGGTATTTGATCGCCCTCATGCCGGTGCTCCAGCCCGGGACGTACAAGCTGCAGGTCAAGACTATCGGTAGCTTGACTGCCGAGATGTCACTGGCCGTGGGATCCATTGGACCGGCGGGACCGATGGGGCCCGCAGGACCGGTTGGGCCTAAGGGAATCCCAGGGCCGATTGGACCGGCCGGACCCGCAGGGCCAGTCGGACCCACAGGAGCGGTCGGACCTAAGGGAAACACCGGACCGGCGGGAGCCACTGGTCCCGCGGGACCAACGGGATTGACAGGCTCCACGGGTCCAGTCGGGCCCAAAGGAGACGTCGGACCAACCGGAGCCACTGGCGCTACGGGACCGACAGGATTGACGGGGCCTGCAGGCCCAGTCGGGCCCAAAGGAGACGCGGGACCAACAGGAGCCACTGGCGCCGCAGGACCGACAGGATCGACTGGGCCCGCAGGCCCAGTCGGGCCCAAAGGAGACGCGGGACCAACAGGAGCCACTGGCGCTGCAGGACCGACAGGATCGACTGGGCCCGCAGGCCCGGCCGGACCCAAGGGAGACGCGGGACCGACCGGGGCGACTGGGCCAACGGGGCCGACCGGCGCAGTCGGACCGATCGGAATGCCTGGCCCAACTGGATCAACGGGACCAGCTGGAGCGACCGGTCCAATGGGACCGATGGGCCCAGCGGGACCGATGCCAGCTCACTTCGCTGGCTGGATCACCAGGACCGGGACGATCCGGTTCGGTGGCGGTTTCACCGCGACACACCTGAACGTCGGGAGCTATCGGATCGCGATTCCGGCGACGCCATCAGGGCGGCCGATGACCGTCGTGGCCACGCTCAACGGCCTCTCCCTGTTCATTCGCATCGTCGCCTACACCCAGAACTCCGACGGCTCGCACACGATCGACATCGACATTCGCAATTCGGCGACCACGCTTACTGACTGCGATTTCACGTTCATCGCGATGGAAGTCCAGTAGCGGCTGCCGAAACGCCGGCGCCGGCGCGCTTGAGGAGCGCCTCGAAGCCCGTCTTATCGACGGCCTTGGCCAGCGCTTCCTCGGGCGCGACCAGCTTCTTCGTCACCAGATCGAGCAACGCATCGTTGAGCGTCACCATGCCCACGGCCTTGCTGACCTGCATGATCGAAGGGATCTGAAATGTCTTGCCCTCGCGAATCAGGTTGCTGAGGGCGGTCGTCGCGATCAGTACTTCCAGCGCCGCCACTCGGCCGCCGCCAACCTTCCGGCAGAGCGTCTGGGCGATGACGCCTCGGAGAGACTCTGACAGCATGATCCGGATTTGGGCCTGCCGATCGGCCGGGAACTGATCGATCACCCGATCCACGGTCGACGCGGCCGTCGTCGTGTGAAGGGTCCCGAACACGAGATGGCCCGTCTCGGCCGTCTCGATCGCAATCGCGACGGTTTCGAGATCGCGAAGCTCCCCCACAAGAACAATGTCGGGATCCTCACGCAACGCCGCCCGCAGCGCATCCTTGAACGAGTCGGTGTGGGTGCGGACTTCACGCTGATTGATGACACACTTCTGGTTCTCGTGGACGAATTCAATCGGATCTTCGATGGTGATGATGTGATCCGGGCGAAGACGGTTGATGTAATCGATCATCGCGCACAGCGTCGTCGACTTGCCCGATCCGGTCGGCCCGGTGACCAGGACGAGACCCTTCTGCAAGTGACAGAGCTGGAGAATGTGCGGCGAGAGCCCGAGTTGCTCGGCCGTTAGAATCTTCGACGGAATCACACGGAACACGGCGCCGGGACCTCTGCGATCGGCAAATATGTTGGCTCGAAAGCGCGCCAACCCTCGAATCTCGTACGCAAAGTCACTATCGTGCCGTTTGGCGAATTCCTCGCGGTTCTTCTCCGGAATGATGGGCGTGAGCAGCTGGACGACGTCGTGCTCCGCCAGCGGGCCGGCGGCCGCATCGAGCGGCTGCATGTGGCCGTCCTTTCGGATCATCGGTGTCGAGCCGACGGACAAGTGCAGATCCGATGCGCCAACCTGGACCATGGCGTGGAATAACTGGTCAATTGCAGCGGTTTCGCTCACGTCTCTGGCACTTCTGAGACGCTGACGACGTGCCTCATGTTGATGATGAGGGTGCGGTCGGCAGTCTCGATGTAGCGGAAGATTTCCGGCTGTCGCGCCCAATCGCTCAGCCGGTCGTGTCCCTGGGGCTGGCTGACCCGGATGGCGCCGGTGAAGCGGTCGCCCGTCGACAGCAGCACGGACACCAGCCGGCCTGCCGCCGCGGAGTAGCCCGGCTCCCGCGCCGCTTCGTTCGTGGCCAGTGCCACCGTCACCACGTGCGCGCGATTGTAGAGCGCCGTCCGGACGCCGGCCTTGTCTTGAACCTCGAACGGGAAGAAGCCCACTTCAGCGTTGAGCAGATCGCCAACGCGCTCGGGACCTTCGTGCCACGTGATACCGCCGGCGATGAAGAAGCTGCCTTCGATCGCCTCGCCGCTCGAGAGCCGCACGACGGCCCGCGTGCGCTGCTTCTCGAACCGGAACTGGGCGCCGGCGGCCTCTGAAATCATGCCCGAGGATCCTACCATCCGCCGAGCCAGAGCCACCGCCTTCTTGATCGCCTTGTTGTATCCCGGGGCATGGCGATTGCTCGCTCAACTCTGAATCACTCATGGTCAACACTCCGGAATCAGTCGCCACGTTTCTGCAGGGTCGACGTATAGCCGTGGCCGGCGTGTCCAGGCAACCGAATCAGGCGGCCAACGCCGTGTTTCGGAAGCTGAGAGATTCCGGGTACGAGGTGTTTCCCATCAACCCAAAGGCCTCGGAGGTGGAGGGCACAAGGTGTTACGGCGATCTCGGAGCCGTACCAGGGCAACTTGACGGTGTCGTGATCGCAACTTCACCGGACGTTGCGGTCCAAATTGTCCGTCAGTGCAAGGAGCAGTGCGTACGCCGTGTGTGGTTCCATCGCTCCTTTGGGAACGGTAGCGTTTCGGCGGAGGCCGTTCGAGAATGCGACGCGAACGGCATCGACTGCATCGTCGGGGGCTGCCCGCTCATGTTCTGCGACCCGGTCGATTTCGGGCATAAATGCATGCGATGGTGGCTTCAGCGGCAGGGTCGCGTTCCAAAGTGACTCAGTTCGGATTGCGCTCGGGGGAAATATTCCGCGGACGCGCGAAAAATCACGGACCTCATGGTCACCGTTCGTGTTGTGAATGATCCATGCCGAGCTCGACCATGCCCATCAGGCCGCCTTCGGCGTGGTCGAGAATATGGCAATGGAACATCCAGCTTCCCTCCCGCTCGTCGAATTTGACAACGAAACGCATGGTTTGCTTGTAGGGCACGTTGATCGTGTCTTTCCAGGCCAGGGGGCGCACGGGCGCGCCGTCTTTGTCGAGGATCTGGAAGAAGAACCCGTGCAGGTGAAACGGATGCGACCACACCGTCGTGTTGGTGATCGTCCAAATCTGCGTCTCGCCGATCTTCGCCGGAATTGGCTTCCCGGCGAGGAACGGCTCGCCGTTGATGCGGTAATCGAATGTTCCGTTGGCCTGCTGTGTAATCGACAGCTCGAGATTGACAGCCGTGGCGCCCGCCAGGCTGAGCGGCTCGATCGCACGTCGCACCTGAGGGCGCGGCATTGGGGCGACCGCCGGATCACCGGTCATCGCGATGGTGAATAGATCGCTGGAGAGCGGGCGTGCCTCGGTGCTGCCGTACCCACGATTGTAGAGAAAGCTCTGCAGCACGAGCTCGGCGCCGGGCGCCGCCCGTGGGGCCACGATCAGGTCGGCGCGCTCGCCAGGCGCCAGCACGACGTCTTTGAGCTCCTCGGGATACTGTTGAAGGCCTCCATCGGCGCCGATCCTCGTGAAGATCTGTCCGCCCAGATCCAGGTCGAAGTATCGACTCTTGGCCGCATTCACGACCCGCCAGCGCTGGGGCGCACCGGAGCGCGCGACCATCCTTGACACCTCCCTGCCGTTGACGAGGACGTGGTTCCCCTCGCGGCCGAATGCCATCCCGCCGGAGCCACCGGTATCGGGTGACTCCAACGTGCCATCCGGGCGAAGCTCGATGTCGCTCAAGACGAGCACGAGCTCGTCAGGGACGCCGACGTCTTCAGTCGGATCGTCGACCAACAACGCGCCGTAGAGGCCGAATCCGACTGCAGCGGCCGACATGACGTGCGGGTGGTACCAGAACAGACCGGCATCCGGCACGATGAAATCGTAGACAAACGACCCGCCCGGCGGCACCTCCGGCTGAGAGTGCCCTGGCACGCCATCCATCTGAATCGGAATACGCAGGCCGTGCCAGTGCACGGTTGTCGGCTGCGCCAGGTGATTCGAGAAATGCACGATGAGCCGGTCGCCGACGTGGACGCGAATGAGCGGTCCTGGAATGGCGCCGTTGTAGGTCCAGGCCTCAGCGCGAACCCCAGGTGCGATCTCGACTTGTGCGATCCGCGCGTCAAGACTGATTTCGACGATATGCGGGTCGGTGTTTGTGTCGACGGCTTCGGGCAGCCGCAGATTCCGGTCCCAGCCTTCGGGCTGCCGGCCCTGACCCGCCGCCGGACCCGCGCAGAGGATGGACCAGAGCAGAGCCAGACTCCACGTGCTTGTCATTCGCATGGAGGGAGCATCAGCAAACTTGGCGCCAGATGTTGTCTCTGGCTCCCCTGGGCTGGGTGAGCGCAGCTGCCGGAAATCCGGTAACGTCTGGCGCCCGGCGACGCCCGGCCTGTAAGATTCCACCGTGACGCGCACATCGCTCGCGATCGGTGTGACTCTTCTTGTCATCCCCATTGCGGCGACGATCGCTCTCCTCGTGGCGCCATGGCACGAGGCGGAAGCGCCGCTGCCCGGCATCTCGCTCGCGCTGGCCGAGGATCGCGCGGCGCGGGTGTCGTCGCTCAAGTACGACCTCAGCTTGAACGTGCCGGCCGGTCGCGACGGGTCGATCCGCGGCCGCATCATCGCCTCCTTCATCCTTCGCGGCGCCGATCGGTCCCTCGCATTCGATTTCGCCCAGCCGGCCGAACGCCTGCGCGGCGTGACCGCAAACGGCCGGCCGACGCCCGCGCGCATCCAGAATGGCCATATCGTCATCCCCACGCGCCAGCTGGTCGAGGGCCAGAACGTCGTCGACTTCGAGTTCCTCGCCGGCGACGAGCCCCTCAATCGCAATGACGACTTCCTCTATTCGCTGTTCGTGCCCGCGCGCGCCTCGCTCGCGATCCCCTGCTTCGATCAGCCCGATCTCAAAGCGCGCTGGCGGCTTTCGCTCAACATTCCGTCCGAATGGCGAGCGCTGTCGAATGGCCGCGAGACCGGACGACTGACGGGACAGGATCAGGCTGTTCTGACCTTCGAGGAAACTCAGCCGCTGCCGACATACCTCTTTGGCTTCGCCGCCGGCAAGTTCAGCGTCGAGACGGCCGAGCGCCAGGGGCGTACGCTCCGGATGTTCCATCGCGAGACCGATGCCGCCAAGCTCGCGCGCAACAAGGACGTCATCTTCGATCTGCACGCCCGAGCGCTCGGCTGGCTCGAAGACTACACCGGCATCCCGTACCCGTTCGGCAAGTTCGACTTCGTGCTGATTCCGTCGTTCCAGTTTGGCGGCATGGAGCACGCCGGCGCGATTTACTACAACGCTGCCGGCCTGATGCTGGACCAAGCCGCGACGCAGAACCAGCTGCTCGGACGCGCCAGCACCATCGCGCACGAGACCTCGCACATGTGGTTCGGCGACTTGGTGACGATGAAGTGGTTCAACGATGTGTGGATGAAGGAAGTGTTCGCCAACTTCATGGCGGCGAAGATCGTCAATCCGTCGTTTCCGACGGTGAATCACGATCTGCGGTTCCTGTTGCAGAACTACCCGGTCGCCTACGACGTCGACCGCACCGATGGTGCCAATCCCATCCGTCAGGAGCTGGCCAACTTGAACGAGGCCGGAAGCCTCTACGGCGCGATCATCTATCAGAAGGCGCCCATCGTGATGCGCCAGCTCGAGCTGCTGATGGGACCCGACGCGTTTCGGGACGGGCTGCGCGAGTATCTCAAGGCGCACGCGCTTGGCAACGCGACGTGGTCCGATCTCGTGAGCGTGCTCGACGCGCGCACCCCGGAAGATCTCACGGCGTGGAGTCGTGCGTGGGTCGAAGAGCCCGGCCGTCCCACGGTGCGGACCAGGCTCATCGTTTCGGGCGGACGGATCGAACGGCTGGCGTTCGTGCAGGAGGACCCGCGCGCGCGAAGCCTGGCGTGGCCGGAACGACTGCAGGTGATCGTCGGCGTGCCGGACCGGCCGCGTACGTTTGACGTCATTCTGGCCGGCGGCGAGACCGTGGTGCCCGAGGCCGCCGGCTTGCCCACGCCAGCGTGGGTGCTGCCCGTGGGCCGGGGCCTTGGCTACGGGTTCTTCGACCTCGATCCGGCGACGAACGACTACCTGGCGCAATCTCTCCACGAAATCGCCGATCCCCTCACGCGCGGCGCAGCCCTTGTCGCGATATGGGAATCGATGCTCGAAGGCACCGTCGCGCCGTCGAGCGTGCTGCAGGAGTTGATGACGGCTCTACCGAGAGAGACCGACGAGCTGAACGTCCAGCAGATGCTCGACGATCTTCGGACAGCATACTGGCGGTTCACCACCGCAGGCGATCGGCGGGCGCTCGCGCCAGGCCTGGAGACGCTCCTTCGCTCGGGACTCGATCGCGCGACCACGACGAGCGCGAAGGCCGCCTGGTTCGCGGCGCTGCGCAGCGTGGCGCTCACGCCGGAGACGATGGCGTGGCTGAAGCAGGTATGGTCGCATGACGTGTCGATCGCCGGCTTACCGTTGGCTGAAGCGGACGAAGCCGATCTGACGGTCGACCTCGCGCTTCGCGAGGTGCCAGGCACGCCGGCACTCCTTGACGCCCAACTTCTCCGGTTCAAGAATCCCGATCGCAAGGCCCGATTCCTGTTCATCATGCCCGCGCTCTCAGCCGATCCGGCCGTGCGCGACGCGTTCTTTGACAGCCTGAAGGATGTGAAGAACCGGACGCACGAGGCGTGGGTGCTCGACGCGGCGCGCTATCTGCACCATCCGCTGCGGGCGGCCGCGTCGCGGAAGTACATTCCGGCCGCGCTGAATCTCGTGCGCGAGATCCAGCGCACGGGCGACATCTTCTTTCCCAAACGATGGGCAGACGCCTCGCTGAGCGGCTATGCGTCGGCGCAGGACTCGGCCGACGTCCGGGCTTTCATCGCCAATCTTCCGGCCGACTACCCGCCCCGCTTGCGATGGGTGCTGCTCTCGGCTGCCGATCCGCTGTTTCGAGCTGCGAAGCTGCTGAAGCAATAGACCCGATGTAGTGTCCGCCTTTCAGGGGGACCCCACGGTCCGGCTGAAGCCGGACACTACAAAGTGACGACGCACTTACTGTCTGTCGTACACAATCACGTTCTGGCCGACCTGCTGACCCTGCGCGTTGAAGTTCTTGATGGTCTCGGTCATCGTCTTCAGATCTCTGGACACGGCAATCGTGGCGGTGTTATTGACGACCATGCCGGTCTTGTTGGTGGCCTCGAGCGTGTTGTTGTCGAGGACCTTGTACGATCTCGTGGTCATCGGCTTGGTTCCCGCTTCGAGGAACGTCAGCAAGGCGCCCTGACCGAAGTCGTTGACTTCCTTGCCATCGAACTTACCGGACCACACGTTGGTCGCACCAGCCGTGATCGCGCCGGTCGGATTCACCACGATACGGACTTCGGCAATCAGGCCCATGCCGCGGTCGATGTACTGCCGCACTTGGACGCCGGCCCCAGCGACGGGCCGTGGACCAGGAAAGTACGTGGACTTGTCCACATCGACTTTCCAGGTGCCGATGACGGGGCTCACGTTCGCGACAGGTGACTGTGCCTGCGGCGCGATCGCGCCGAGGGCCAGCATCGCGAGAATGACGAATGCGAAACGCTTCATACTGATGCTCCTTCTCCGCTGGACACCACGGAGATTACGCGCGGACCGTGGAGAACTCCAGCAGACGCGCATACTACTCCACCGGCGTGGAGTGCGACGTGATATTTGCTAATGCCGCCTCTCTCGCGTATAGTTACGGTCGAACTGCTTCTTGAGCACTGCCGCCCGTTGCCGGACTTGATCCGGTTCAGAGCCACAGCCCTCACCAAGAGATCGTAGATAGTTCCGCGATTGGTTCGCCCGGCGACGCTGCCCTGTCGGCCGCCTCAGCCGTGAAGACATCCGTCCACCCGTTTCACGCCAGTTGGGAGTCGAACGTCATGCATGTCAGACCGCTACACGACCGCATCCTCGTCTCGCGCATTGAAGAAGGCGAGCAACAAGTCGGAGGCATCATCATTCCCGATTCCGCCAAGGAAAAACCACAGCGGGGCAAGGTCATCGCAGCGGGGAACGGCAAAGTGAACGACGACGGCGAGCGCGTGGCCCTCGACGTCAAGGCCGGCGACACCATTCTCTTCGGCAAGTACTCCGGTCAGGAGATCAAGCTCGATGGCGTGGAGTACCTGATCATGAAGGAAGACGAAGTCCTGGCCGCGATCGATGACGTCACCGCAACCAAGAAGAAGTAGGAGATAGCAATATGGCAAAACAGATTACATACGGCGACGCATCGCGTCAGGCCATTCTCCGCGGGGTCAACAGCCTGGCCGACGCGGTGAAGGTCACGCTCGGGCCGAAGGGTCGCAACGTGATCCTCGACAGGAAATTCGGATCGCCCACGATTACCAAGGACGGCGTCACCGTCGCCAAGGAAATCGACCTACCCAATGCGCTCGAGAACATGGGCGCCCAGATGGTCCGCGAAGTCGCGAGCAAGACGTCGGACGTCGCCGGCGACGGCACGACCACGGCCACGGTCCTGTCGCAGGCCATCTATCGCGAAGGCGCCAAGAACGTCACGGCCGGCGCCAACCCGATGG
>JBGPHH010000123.1:0-11848 GCA_041484265.1 Vicinamibacteria bacterium | reverse complement strand
CTGATGTTTCGGACCGTCGGTGACGGGGCCGCTGTGCAGAAGGCGCTCGCGCCGCTCGAGCGGCGCGTTCGGATCGAGCACGTCCTCGAGGTGCCGCCCGTTCGCTTGACGACGGTGCCTGGCTTCGACACGGCGGTGTTTCCGTTCACGACCGATGTTCCGCTGCTCGATCGGTGGGGCCAGCCGCTGCTCTTTGGGCCGGGCTCCATTCACGTCGCGCATACCGCCGACGAATACCTGTCAATCGCCGAGCTCCACGCCGCCGTCGATCACTACATCACGATCGCGCGCGCGCTCCTGGCTCTCTGACAGGTCCGGCTGAAGCCGGACACTACGACCTACGGTTTGTGGAAATCGAGCAGCTCCACTTCGAAGCTGAGCGTGGCGCCTGGCGGGATGGCCGGCGGTGAGCCACGATCGCCATACGCCATCGAGGACGGGCACACGACCTGCGACTTCTCGCCTTTCTTCATCTTCTGCAGCGCCTCAGTCCAGCACGGCACGACGCCGTTCAGCGCAAACTCGATAGGCTGACCGCGCGCGATCGAGCTGTCGAAGATGGTCCCGTCGATGAGCTTGCCCTCGTAGTGGACCTTGACCACGTCGCTCGCGGTCGGGCTCGCGCCTGAGCCGGCGGTGATCACGCGGATCACGACGTTCGACGCGGTCTTCGTCGCGCCCTTCTCCGTTGCGACCTTATCCGCGAACACCTGGCCCTGCTTCTTCGCCTCATCGGCTCCTGAGGCGGATCGCTGCTGGACCAGTTCGTTCACTTTCGGACCGTAGGTGTCGAGATCGACTTGCGCCTTGGCGTCCGTCACGGCGTCCGTGAGACCCGCCTTGACGATCGCCAGCTCCTCCGGCTTCAAGCCGAACGGCTTGACGTTTCTCCCAAGCAGGATCCCGAGCGCGTACAGCGTCTTTTGTTCGTCGGTCTCGAGCTTAGGCGGTGCGGACGCATCCGGCCTGGAGCCCTGCGCGCAGGCGACCATCGAGGCGAGACACAAGGCGAGCATCACATCACGGACCACGTGTTTGATCATGGGAAGCAGAATACCCCACCACGGCTCAGCGCGGCCAGAGCCATCCAAACGTACTGCTATGAACCAAGTCTCAAGCGTCAGGTCTGAAGTCTGCCACATTTCAGATTTCAGATTTCAGACTTGAAATCAGACTCTCACATGTCACGGCGACGCGGAGAAGGATTTCGGTGCGCGAGCCGACGAGCTGAAGGGAGCAGGGCAGGCCCGTCGCCGTGGTCCCTGACGGCAACGCGATCGCCGGGTGACCGGTGAGATTGAAGAGCTGCGTCAACCGCAGCATGAGGCTGCGAATGGGCTGGTCGATCCCGTCGACTCGAACGGTGGCCGCGCCGATCGGTGGCGCCGGAATGGGCAAGGTCGGCAGCACGAGCGCGTCGTGGCCGGCCAGCGCGGCATCGACCTCGCGCTTGAGCACGTGACGCTCCGACAACGCGCGCGAGTAGTCGTCGGCCGAAATCTCCCGGCCTATCTCCAGCCGTTCACGGACCGGCGTGGTGTAGCGCTCCGGCATGTTCACAAGCGTCGCGGCGTGGTGCGCCGCGGCCTCGGCTGGTGCGATGCGGAGGTAAATCGACGCCATGTCACGCGCATGCGGAATCGCGACCTCATCGATCTGCGCGCCGGCCGATCGCAGGCCCTCGAGCGCCTCCTCGAAACGCGAGCGGACGTCGATGTCCAGCACGTCGCAGAAATAGGGACGGAGCACCGCAAGACGCAACTGGCCGCCCGGCACGGGGATCGGCGCGTTCGCTCTCGCATCACCGAGCAGCACGCGATAGACAAGCGCAGCATCGACGACACTCGAGGTCAACGGTCCGACGTGATCCAGCGTGTGCGACAGAGGCACGACGCCGTCGGTCGGCACCTCGCCGTACGCGGGCTTGAGCCCAACGATGCCGCAGGCGGCGGCCGGGATGCGAATGGATCCGCCTGTATCGGTGCCGATGGAGGCGAGCGCCATGCCGGCGGCCACGCTGGCTGCCGAGCCGCCGCTCGATCCTCCCGGCGACCGCGTGGGATCGTGCGGGTTGCGCGCGGGACCGAAGGCCGAGTCCTCGTTTGTCGTTCCCAGCGCGAATTCGTGCAGATTGGTCTTGCCGACAAGCACGGCGCCGGCGGCGCGAAGGCGCGCGATGACGACCGCATCGCGACCGGCGACATGGCCGTCGCGGACGCGCGACGCAGCTGTCGTCGGCGTGCCGTTGATGTCGATTAAATCTTTGACGGAGATCGGCACGCCCTGCAGCGGCCCGCGGTCCCGGCCGGCGGCGAGATCGCGATCGGCCTCGCGGGCCTGGCGCCGCGCCTGCTCGGCCATCACGAGAATGAATGTGTTCAGCCGCGGATTGTCCGCCCTGATGCGTTGAAGACAGGCCTCGGTCGTCTCTTCAGCGGTCGTTTCGCGCGCCCGCAGGCGCCGAGCGAATTCCTCGATGGTCACGGACGACGCTTGACCGAAATCGCGACGCCGTCGCGGAGCGGGACGATCGCCGTCATCAACGCCGGATGCGTGTTGATGAGCGTGTTGTAGGCGACGATCGCGCGCGTGTCCTCGACGTTGTGGGTGGGCGTCTCCACGTACCCGGGGATGACTTCGCCGCTCCAAAGCACGTTGTCGGTGACGAGCAGTCCGCCTGGACGGAGCAGGGCCACCAGTCGGTCGAGGAGCGACACATACAGGGGCTTGTCGCCATCCTGAAAGATCAAATCGAACGGACCGGCGACCTTGGCCAGCAGCCGTTCGGCGTCGCCGACCATGACGGTGGCGCGATCGGCGAGCCCGGCGCGCGCGAAGTTCTCTCGTGCCTGACGCGCCCGGTCCGGATTGATTTCAAACGTCAGCAGCATGCCGCCCGGCGGCAGGGCGCCGGCGAGCCAGATGCCGGAGTAGCCGATCGCGGTGCCGATCTCCAGAATTCGTGTGGCGCCGAGCGTGGTCGCCAGCACGCGGAGCAGCGCGCCCACCTCGGCGTCCACGAGCGGCAGGTCCACGCCCGCCTTGGCGATGTCGCTCAGCATGGGATCGGTGAGGTGGTTGAGTCCGGCCAGATAGCGTTCGACGGGCTCGGGCACGATGTGGCTCATATAATCGTCATTGTAGTGCGACACACCAAAATCATTGCGACGGTGGGACCGGCGAGCGACTCCGACGCCATGCTGGATGCCCTGATCGCGGCCGGCGTCGACATCTTCCGTCTGAACTTTTCGCACGGCACTCACGAGTCGCACCGCGCGACGTTCGCGCGCATCCGCGGCGCAGCCGCACGCGCGAAGCGGGAAGTCGCCATCCTGCAGGATCTCGGCGGGCCGAAGATCCGCACCGGGGCTCTCGACGGCGGCCGGCCGCTTCAGGTGAAGGCCGGCGACCCGCTCCGCATCGCCACGGGCGATTTCGTTGGCGGACCGGGCCGTCTGTCGACGACGTTCGCGGGATTGGCGCAAAGCGTGAAGGCCGGCGACCGGCTTCTGCTGGCCGATGGCCTGGTGGAGCTGCGCGTCGACGCCACCGACGGCACCGAAATCCGGGCGACGGTCGTCGAAGGCGGCGAGATTGGCGAGCACAAGGGCATCAATGCGCCCGGTGTCGCGCTCGCCACCTCGGCCATCACCATGAAGGACGTCACCGATCTCCAGCTGGGAATGGAGCTTGGGGTGGACATGGTGGCGCTCAGCTTCGTGCAGAACGCCGCAGATCTCAGGCGCGCGCGGCAGCTGATGGCCGACGCCGATGCCACCGCGGTCCCGCTCATCGCGAAACTCGAGCGCCCGCAGGCCCTCGAGCATCTCGACGAGATCCTGGTGTCGTGCGATGCGGTGATGGTGGCCCGCGGCGACCTGGGCCTGGAGATGCCGCTCGAACGCGTCCCGGGGGCACAGAAGGACATCACTCGCCGCGCCCGGCGTCTCGGCGTGCC
The DNA here is from genome assembly GCA_041484265.1 of Vicinamibacteria bacterium. Lineage (GTDB taxonomy): Bacteria > Acidobacteriota > Vicinamibacteria > Vicinamibacterales > CAVVIG01 > 2-12-FULL-65-11. The sequence goes on along the minus strand of JBGPHH010000123.1, from coordinate 7,890 downwards.
GGTCATCGTCGCCACGCAGGTGCTCGAGTCGATGACGACCGAGCCGCGGCCGACGCGCGCCGAGGTGAACGATGCGGCCAGTGCGGTCTACGACGGCGTCGATGCGATCATGCTGGCGGGCGAGACGGCTGTGGGCGCGTTTGCGACGCGCGCGGTGCAGACGCTCGACGCCATCATCCGGGAGGCGGAACGCAGCCAGGGCGGGCTGTCCCTGCAAACGGCGGACGAGCCACTGCACGACGACCCGGCGCAGGCGCTCTGCGAAGCGGCGGTCACACTCGCCAGCGGCAGCGACGCGCAGGCCATCGTCGCGGTCACCCGTGGCGGTGGCACGGCGCGACGCCTGTCGACGCTGCGCCCCTGGGCGCCGATTATCGCGACCACGGATCGTCACGAAACGGCGCGCCGCCTGACGCTGTACTGGGGCGTCGTTCCCCTTCGCACCGACATCGGCGAGAAACTCGACTCGGCCGGCGCCCTTATCGGCCGAGAGCTCGTGACGCTCGGTCTGGTCGCGGCAGGGGCCACCGTCGTGCTCGTGAGCATCAATGCCGATCTGACGCGCAGCGACGCAAACTACTTGAAGATCCAACGCCTGTAATGCCGAACCTCCCGTATACAACCATCGGCGCGGTGGTGCTCGCGTTCGTGATCGCGGCGGTCGCCATTCACATCGCTCGTACGCTCATCCAGCGCCTGCTCGGCTCGCTCGACATCGTCTCGGCCGAGAATCGCGCGGCCGTACACACGCGCGCCCGGCAGCTCACGGGCGCCCTGACGCTGCTGGCCTACGGCGTCGCGGCAATTGCCAGTATTTCTCTCGCCCTTTCGGACGTTGGCGTCACGGAGTCGCGCCTCAACGTGCGTGTGATCGGACGATGGGTCGCCACGCACGGGGTCAACCTGCTCGTCATTCTCGTGGGCGCGTTCGTGGTCGTGCGCGTGGCCAACCTGGCGATCGAGCATCTGCAGTTCAAATTGGGCCGGCGTCACGCGCTGACCGATCTCGAATGGCAGCGGCGCGCCACCACGCTCGGCGTGATTCTGAGGAGTCTCGTGACGGCCGTCGTCGGCTTCGTCGGCGTCCTGATGCTGCTCCGCGAGCTGTCGATTGATGTCGTGCCGATTCTGACCGGGGCCGGCATCGCGGGCCTTGCGATCGGCTTTGGCGCGCAGAATCTTGTCCGCGACGTCATCTCCGGGTTCTTTCTCATCCTCGAAGATCAAGTGAGGATTGGCGATCTGACGCGCATCAACGGCGTCGCCGGCACCGTGGAGCAAATCAACCTGCGAACGATCGTGTTGCGTGACGATGGGGGCGCCGTCCACGTGTTTCCCAACGGCACCATCACGGCGCTCGCGAATCTGAGCAAGCAGTTCTCGTACGCCATCGTGGACCTGCACGTCGCCTTTACCGAGAATGTGGATCGTGTGACGGAGACGGTCCGGGAAGTCGGTGCGACGATGGAGCGCGACACCGAGTGGGGGCGGCTCCTGCTCGCGCCGGTCGAGACAGCCGGTGTCGAATCGCTCGAGGGCGGCGTCGCGACTGTCAGGGTCAGGTTCAAGACCCTCCCTCTCAATCAAGGCCAGGTCGCCAACGAGCTGCGCAAGCGGCTGATGACCACGCTGGTCGGTCGCGGTATTCCTCTCGTCGCCCGAGCGCCGACGTAAAGCCCGACGGTCCGGCTGAAGCCGGACTTATTTCTCCAACAGCGACTTCATCGAATTGAGCGCGCGCGTCCAGCCCGGCCCAATCACTTCATAGTACCGCCGCCACCGGTCGCTCTCCTCGAAGCCGGTCTGTGTGACGTGAACGTGCGTGTCGGTCGCGCCATCCTGACCGACCGGCGTGCAGGCGACCTCGAGCGCCATCGGGCCGATGGGATCGCCGTCGGGCGGCAGCCAGAAGGCGTCGGCGACGAAAAAGCCGTGCTCGGGCTCGAAGTGCATGACCGTGCCTCGGAACACACCGCCCAGGCGCCCGAGCACCTCGTCGCTGAAATCGGTCGGCGCCCACTCGATGACGTACGGCCCGAGCGCACGCGGCATCGTCACCGAATGCGCGGCGTGCCACCACGCGCCGATCGCCTGGGCGTCAAAGAAGGCTCGAAGCACGCGGCCGGTCGGCGCGGCGATGACGATGCTGACGTCGAGGCTGGGTTTGGATGGCCGGGCCATGGTGACTCGTACGTAGTGTCCGGCTTAGTCGGACCCTCCGAGAGCGCGGATCATAGCACTGGTGGTACATTGTCCAGCCTATGGCCGAACAGCCAATGGCGTACCTGAACCCGGAGTTCCTCGAAAGCAGCGAGGGGCGGCCGATTCGCGTTCTGGCTGAGTATCTCGAGCCCCTTCGCCGGTTCCGGGAACAGAAGATTCAGGACACGGTCGTCTTCTTCGGCTCGGCGCGCGTGGACAGCCGGGCTCGCGCGGAGCGCGAACTGCGGACGCTCAGGGCGCGCGGCGTGCTGGTGTCCGACGAGCACTATGACGCCGAGCTTCGAAAATCGCGTCGGGCTGTCGAGTGGGCGCGGTACTACGAGGATGCGCGCGAGCTGGCGCGGCTGCTGACGGCGTGGAGCCTGACGCTCAAGTCCGAGAACCACCGGTTCGTTGTCACCTCCGGCGGCGGGCCGGGCATCATGGAAGCGGCCAATCGGGGCGCGCACGAAGCCGGCGGCAAGACGATTGGACTCAACATCCGGCTGCCCTTCGAGCAGGGCGCCAATCCGTACATCACCGACGGTCTGCACTTCGAGTTTCACTACTTCTTCATGCGCAAGTTCTGGTTTGCGTATCTGGCGAAGGCTCTCGTGATTTTCCCAGGCGGCTTCGGCACTCTGGACGAGCTCTTCGAGATTCTCACGCTCGTACAGACCGACAAGCTCTCGAAGAAGATCGAAGTGATCCTGTACGGCCGGGAGTACTGGAAGGACGTGCTCGACCTCAGGCCGATGATCGAATGGGGGGCCATCGCGGAGGGAGACATCGACCTGCTGCATTGGGCCGAGACGCCGGCCGAAGCCTTTGCGCGACTGCAGGCGCACCTGGTCGAGCATCACCTCGAACCCCGAATCGACCAGGAGGCCGTTGCGCCCGGCATCGCAAAAACGCGCGGCTGATGCCTGTCCAAGCGGACAGTAATAGATATGGACACCAAAGCCAGACAGAAGCTGATCGATCAGTACAAGGACGGCTATCGAGTCGTAGCGGAGGCACTGGCGGGCGCTACCGACGCGGAGCTGAACGCCCATCCGGGGCCGGGCAAGTGGTCGGCCCGCGAGATCGTGCATCACCTTGCCGACAGCGAGATAACGGCCGCGATCCGGCTGCGTCGTCTGGTGGCGGAGGACCGGCCACAGATCGTCGGCTACGACCAGGACGAGTTCAGCAGACGCCTCTACTACGATCGGCCGATCGAGGGGTCGCTCGAGGCGCTCAAGGCGGCGCGCCTGTCCACTGGTGAGATTCTGGATCGCCTCACGGATGCGCAATGGGCGCGCGAGGGCACGCACAGCGAGATCGGACGCTACACGGTCGAGCGCTGGCTCGAAGGCTATGCCAAGCACGCGCACAACCACGCGAACCAGATCCGCATTGCGCGCGCGGCCGCTAAGAAGTTCTGAAAGTGGGCAGTCGCCGCAAGCCAGCGCCGCGAGCGATCGAGCGAGCGGTGGCAGGTCGCGGGGGTGGGGCCCCGCGACAAAGTAAGAAATGCTGACAACCCTCAATACAGCAGAAATCGCGCCCTGATTTTCTCGAACTCGGCGACTGCCGGGCCCCACGAGGCGGCAATGTCGCGGGCCGGCACGCCTCGCTCGATCTGTTCCCGCAGCTCCGACGATCCCGCCAGGATATCGATCGGCAGCTTTGTGTGCTCGTACTCGTACGGCGGCGGGCGCCACGTAAATTGATCAGGCCCGTTGGCGCGGAACGCGCCGAGCAGGGCGACGCCGGTCTCGACGGCGCGAAAGGCGCGGCGGTCGAGGACGTGGACCTGGCATCCGCCGCAGCTCACGCTCGCATGTTTATGGAACGTCGGCTCGAAGATGGCCGGTCGAAAATGGACGCCCGCGAGCTCCAGCCGGTTCATCTGACCGGCAAATCGCTCCGCCGCCGCCCATGGCGCGCCCACCAACTCGAACGGCCTCGTCGTCCCGCGGCCCTCTGAGACGTTGGTGCCCTCGAACAGCACCGTCCCTGGGTAGACGACGGCCGAATCGAGCGTCGGGATGTTGGGCGAAGGCAGCACCCACGGCAGACCCGTGTCGTCGTGGTACATCTCGCGTTGCCAGCCGGTCATCGTGACGACTTCGAGGTCGGCACCAATGGCGAAGTGCTCGTTGAACAGGCGCGCCAGTTCGCCCATCGTCATCCCGTGGCGCATGGGAATCGGGTACATGCCGACGAACGACTCGAATCCGCGCTCGAGCATCGGACCTTCGACGGTTGTGCCGCCAATCGGATTGGGCCGGTCGCACACGACGACCTTGATGTTGTGCCGGCGAGCGGCGCGCAGGCAGTTGGCCATCGTGTAGATGTAGGTGTAGATGCGCGTGCCGACGTCCTGCAGGTCGATCACCAGCACGTCGAGCCCCTTCAACATCTCGGCGGTCGGTTCGCGCGTCTCGCTGTAGAGCGAGTACACGGGCACGCGGCGGGTCTCGTCCCGTTGGTGGCCGGTCTCGATCATGTTTTCCTGCACGTCGGACTGGAATCCATGCTGCGGGCCGAAGAGCGCGGAAAGCGTCGCGCCGTTCGCCGTCAAGCGATCGGCGATGTGCCGCAATTCGCCGTCGACCGACGCCGGATTGCAGACGATACCGACGCGGCGGCCAGTGAGCGCGCCGGAATCGAGGAGGCGGTCAGAGCCAAGCGTGATACGCACGGCCTCGATTATACTGGCGACATTAATTCCCTCTTGCGCTTCTCCGCGGCACTCGCGCTCGCCTGCGGCCTGGCGGCCGCGGCCTCGGCCCAGCAGGCGACGTTCAGATCGGGCACGCGCGTCGTGTCCCTTTTCGCCACGGTTGTGGATGCGCAGGGCCGGCTCGTGCCGGACCTGACGAAAGACAACTTCGAGGTGTTCGACAACGACGAGCCGCAGCCGCTCGTCCTGTTCGATAGCGGCGTTCAGCCGATCACGGTCATCGTCATGCTGGACACGAGCGGGAGCATGATCGACTCGATGGGGCTGCTGAAACTGGCCGCCGAGCAGTTTCTGACTCGGCTGCTGCCGGCTGACAGAGCGCGCATCGGGGCGTTCAGCGACAAGATTCAGATCAGCCCGCGCTTTACCAACCAACGCGACGAGCTCGTCGGCGCCATCAAGGATCTGAAGTTCGGCTACGCCACGCGCCTCTGGGATGCGATCACCACAAGTCTCGACGAGCTGAAGGCGATCGACGGCCGTCGCGTCATCCTGGTGTTCACCGACGGCAACGATAACTTCAGCGAGACCGCCAAGCTCAGCACGGTCATCGACCGCGCGCGCGCCGAGGACGTGATGGTGTACGCGATTGGGCTGGAGAGCGTCGTCCTGAACCAACGCACGAAGCCTGACCCCGGATTGCAGAAGGTCGCGGACGAAACCGGCGGGGGCTATTTCGAACTCACGAAAGCGAGCGATCTCGCGACCACGTTCACGCGCGTGGCGCAGGAGCTGCACAGCCAGTACGTCCTCGGATTCGCGCCGCCGCTCCTCGACGGCAAGGTGCACAAGCTGACGCTCAAGGTGAAGCAAGGGATGACCGTGCGCGCACGCCGCAGCTACGTGGCGGCCGACAAGCTTCCCTGAAAGCGAGAGGCGCTCGCTCGCCGTCACGTCTCGACGGCGCCACTTCATGGTGGGACAATTCCCACCATGATTGTCACGCGCGACGCCAAGCGCCGGCTGACCGTGCCGGCGGCTCTCGCTCCCGCCTCTCCGGGCGTGCCCTGTCAGCCCTGACGATGTGCCTTCTCGTTGCCGCGCGCGGGCGCGCCGGCGCAGGCTATGAACTGGTTACTCGCCACAGACGTCATCTGCCGGCCGGCCCAGCGGCGCGGCGATTCAAAAGTTACGGCCTGGCTCGATCTGGTGCTGACCTGGACGGCGGGCCGTCGGAAGTGAGAAGTTGAAACGAAAAGGTCAAAAGTGGGCCCAGGGTGGATCGCGTGGGTTAAGATCACCGTGTCGGTTCGACCGGCGCGTCGCTGAAATCCGTGCCAACGATTCTTTCGCAGCGGCCCGTATCGGTAGTATTTTCACAGTCACGAGCCGAACGAGCCGCCGCATATTCATGTCGATCGAGACGATCTCTCGGCGAAGTTTTGGCTCGATCCGGTCGCACTCGCGTGGAACCTCGGATTCGCACCGCACGAGCTGAACAGAATCGAGAAGCTGGTGTTCGAGCACCGGACAGTGCTCCTGAAAGCGTGGTATGACCGCCATCCAGCCTAAGCCTGGCGAACGCGTGAAGGACGTGCGCTGCGGCGAAGATACGCTCAGCGTCGATCTGATGGACGGCCGGACGATCACGGTGCCGCTGGCTTGGTATCCGCGCTTGCTGCACGCAACCTCCGAGCAGCGCGCGAACTGGAAGATCGCGGGAGCCGGATTCGGCATCTACTGGCCCGACGTCGATGAGGATCTCAGCACGGAAGGGCTCTTGCGTGGCGCTCCCGCGCCGCGCGTGCCGGCGACGACGCGTTCCTAGTACCTCTACGAGCTGGCGTTTGGCTAGGGCCGTCGGTCAGCGCGGCTGGGCGGCGAGCCGCGCCTGCGCCGCGTCGTAGCTCTCGCCATAGATCGAGGGGACCTTCGCCCCCATCGGTCGTAAGTACATTGAGAGCTGGCCGCGGTGATGAATGGAGTGGTTGAGGCCGATCTGCAGATACACGACAGCGGGGAATTGAAACATGCCGCGGAAATCGATCGTCTTGACGAGCGCGTCGGCTGGTAGAGCCCTGACCTGGTCGATATCGCGAGCAAACGCGCCGGCGTACCACGCGCCCACACGATGTGCCACGCGAGGTCCATCGCGCTCTTGGCGACATCGCTGGGGCGGTAGTCGGCTTTGTCCTGCGGAATCGCCTCGATCACACGGCGGGTGACGAGATGCTCGTTCGTCAGCGACGCCAGCAGGAAGTGTCGAAGGAAATCAGCCTGTTCCGGTCGCATCGGGTCCATCGCGCCGCCATTCTATCCCCACCGGTCAGCAGGTCTGTCATCCTCAGGTCATCCTCAGGCCGACTTGCCTGCAATCCCTGCATTGGATAGACTACGCCCTCCTGGTGGCCAGCCTAGCCTGCTTTGCCCGCGCCGAGAGCCGATCGAGCCTCAGTTTCGACTCGCTCACTCCACGTGAACGCTTAGCCGACCTGCGACCACCGCGCCGGGAGGCGATCCCGGCGTAGTCGCGTGAACGGCATCGGCGGTGCCCGTCAGGCCTCCGGTGCGAACGAGGAGAAGGTATGGGTCGAAGGCTGTACGTCGGGAATCTCCCCTACACCACGGGAGAAACAGAGCTCCAGGAGATCTTCAGCAAGGCGGGAAACGTTGAGTCGGTGCGCGTGATGCGGGATGCCGCCACCGGGCGGGCGCGGGGATTTGCGTTTGTCGAGATGTCGACCGACGAAGAGGCGCAGAAGGCGGCCACCGAGCTCAACCAATATCAGCTCGGCGGACGGGCGCTCACCGTCAACGAAGCGCGGCCCAAGCCCGAAGGTGGTTTTGGCGGCGGCGGCGGCGGTGGTGGCTTCGGCGGCAATCGCGGTGGTGGCGGTGGTGGCGGCGGCCGGCGCGAGCCGCGCTGGTAGATCGCAGTCTTCGCGGGGGCCCCGCGGTGACGTTCTGTTCTGGATACGCGCGAGCACCACGGTGCGAGCGCGTGAGCGAGTGGGGGT